>NZ_APJX01000001.1:655164-982747 GCF_000350545.1 Desulfotignum phosphitoxidans DSM 13687 | reverse complement strand
CAAGTACCTGACCTGTTCCAAAAAGGGGCGTGGGGGGCAGCTTAAGGTGGGCTTCAATGATAAAGCCATTACCGAAGCAAAGAGGTACTTCGGTTATTTCGCTCTGGTCAGCAATCAGACTATGGACACATTTACAGCACTTGAAAACTATCGGTTGCGAGAAAAAATTGAAGAACTCTTTGCCGTGCAAAAAGGGAGACTCGACGGTGCGCGACCGCGCACATGGTACCCGGACAATCTGCGCGGAAGACAATTCACACAATTTATCTCGCTGGGCTATCATTGTTTCCTGATGAAAAAAATAAAGGAAGTACAGGCCAAGTTCGGGAAAAATGAATCCGGAAAAACCAAATCACTTATCAAGCTCGAAAAAAAACTTGGGAAACTGGCTTGCACAACGCTCTCTCGCTCAAATCCTGGATTGGTTCGATTGCATTGAAACCACAAAGGTACAGACTGCCATGGGCAGCTATCGATGGTCCACCGAATCAGTGGCCAGAGACAGACTGTTCTTGAAGTACTTGGGAGTGGTTACCGAATAGTGTACGCTTTAGCCGACTTTCAGGATAATAATCGACCAGTAAAATCGCCTGGCGCTGATTTTCTTTTTTTGCCGGGCAGTTCTGAAAATCCCGCCAGTCGGCATTGATAAACGCCAGCCGGGCGTCTTTTCTGGCGATCTGTTTTAAAAAACGCAAAAACCGCTCTAAAAAGGCGAGATACGCTGTTTTGGACAACCCGGAAATGCTTTTTTCTGCATACGCATCTGCTTTTTTATCAAAATAAGGGGGATCGCAGATGATCAGGGCCGGCTTTTCCCTGGTATTGAAAAACGGCCGGGTGTCCCATTCCTGTTCCGGATCCCAGAACCAGGGCTCGATCTCAGGCCTGGTCTCGGGCCGGTCATCCATGTCCAGGCTCCAGCATCTCCTGCCCATGGCCAGGCAGGTATCGGCACACACCCCGCCCCCGGCCATGGGATCCAGCACCAGATCACCTGGCTCTGAGAAAAAATACAGGATGTGCGCCACCAGCTGGGCCGGGATACGGCCGGGCCAGTCATCGCCAAACCGGGGGTCACATTCCATGAAATTCCACACATCCCAGGTCCGAATTCCCCATTGAAGTGCCTTGAACCGGTCAAAATCATCGGCTTTTACCAGGGCCTGTGACCAAACCAGAGATTGAGGCCAGCCGTGCTTTTGCGCCACTTGCGAGACAGTAAAACCCTTCGATAAATCCGTATTTACCCATTTGGTAAATTCTAACATTTTGGGTAAATACCGTGATATCGTCTGCTGGGGCACCCCCAGTCTTCTGGCAATCCGGTCCTGGGGAATTCCCAGTTGATGTAACCGGAAAATCTTGAGTTCAAGATCAAAAACAGCCGTGGCCCTTAAGTCCGCAATGTATGCGGAAACGGTCTGCCTGGTTCTGCCAATGGCCCGGCCGATTTCAGCAGCGGTCAGCCGGGGATTGCGTTGAAACGCACGGCGGGCCGTATTGCGTGTTTCAGATTCCGTCAGCTGTTTGGGCCCGATGGCCATTTGGGCCGCATACAGGATCGGTTCCATCTGGTCCAGGGTGATAATCACCACCTCGATGTGGGTGGCACCCGTTTTTTTATACGCGCCCCACCGGTGGCGCCCATCCAGGATCCGGTACCTGACCTTTGCCGGATTGCCGGGGTCCGGCCATACCTGTACCTCGATGGGGTCAAACTCAAACCCATCCCGGATATTTTCTTCAAAAACGGCAATGCGCCGGTGATCAATCGTTTCCCTGGGATAAATGGATTCATCCAGGACAACATCGGAAATCGGAATTTTTACAATAGCCTTTTCCATATCGCCTACAGCAGTCTGATTCTGATCCGGCCCGCCCCTTCCAGCATTTTTTCAGATACTTCCCATTCTAAGAGTTTCATGAACACTTCCTGGTTTCAGGTTACCCGGGCTCCCTGCATCTTTGGATTATGCGGGACACAGGCTATTTTCAATCATCTCTAATCGACGATATTGTAACGACCTGATTTTATGCCTTACTATCGATGCCGGGGAATGTCAATATAGGGGAAAACCTTTATCAGTTATAGGTAAAATCCCTTAGTTGCATAGCTAACAGATTGCCATAGCGATGAGAAAAATGTCTGATGCGCTTTTCACTGCCCCTGACGATTTTGAGATCGACGGCTATCTCCAGTCCAGCTTCGGGGTGTTCCATGGCAGAATGACCCGGGTGAAAATCTGGCTTTCGCCCCGGCGTTAAATGATCCTTATGCCGTTCTTCAGTATTTCATTGGCCAATGGATTAGAAATTTGAAAATCAGATTCTCTGAATGGGTGAGGTTCAATTCTCGTATCAAATTGTCTTCTCAGTTTCATTAATGTTACCTGCATATCAAACAGATCGGATAGATTTTTGAATACAATCGCCAAATCGATATCACTGTCTTCCCTGATACCGCCTTTGGCATAGGAACCGAAAATATAGGCTCTTGTCACATCCGGATTCATACTTTTAACAAATGTTATATATTTATTTGCTATTCTTGAAGCTTGTTGTTTATCCATGTTTTGAACTCCGAAATATTTTGAACCCATTCTTGTGTAAACGCATTCGTGCATTTATTATAAAATTCTTTTTTGTAGTCATCATATCGTCCACGAATATTGAAAGTCGATATGGTGTCCAGCATATCTTTCTGCTCATCATCCAGCACCAGATTTCCTTTTTCCGACAGCCGCACAAGGTCATGGATAAAAGGAGGATTACTCGAATTCGTTTTGATAAACCAGGCTTTCAACAATTTTTCCAGAACTAGGTGTCCAATGAATAAAGCCCAAGTGTTGTGACCTTTTTTACACAGATGAATCATCGCCTGAAAGTCATCTTCAGAACTTTCAATCCAGAATTTGATATGTATATCCATATTCATAAAATTATCATATGGCATGCGACTGAAAATGACAAACATATTTCTGACTCGTTGACAAAATCCTCTCTGATATCCTCGGAATCAGCCACCCTGAAATTTTGAAACAAATGCTGCATACCGGGACGGCTGTTCCTCGATGTGGGGTTTTTTGAAAGCCTCCCTGGAACCGCTTGATCAGGCATTCACCTTTTGCTGTGCTTTGATTTCACCAACTATATCTTTGACAGACATACCTTTAAACAGTTGATGCCGTTCTTCCGTATAATTACCAGCACCGGCTCGAAACTGATTCAAAAAACGGATTGTATCCACAATTCCAAGTTCCTTGATCAAAGTATTTGTAGCCCGCTGAGTTACCTCAGAAATTGGTTGAATTGTTTTCATTTGATGACCTCCGATATCAGATCATACCCGGGATGAAAGATACTCTGATGGTTTTTAAAATAGGACTTGAACCCTCACTTGAGTTGTTCTCTCACAGCTTTTTTGGCTTCCGCAATATCGAGAAAATGTGATCTCCCTTCAGAGATGCGCTTTTCTCGAGCGCGTAAAAAATCTCCATGCCAGGATGGAGAGGGTATATTCTCTGGTGTACCGGCAAGGTCTGCCCAAATTTCTTCGATCGCCTGTAGTTTGTCCTCGACGCTCATTTGTTCCAATGGAATGCTAAAGTGCATGATAATTCTCCAACTATGTTCAATTGATCAATCCCATCTGCTCGACAGTATTGCAGGCGGTTTCCAGCAGCCGGGGGGTTGCAATGAGTATGGCCAGGCTTCTGGCCCGGGACAGGGCCTGTTCATACGGAAACAGGTAATGCTCCCATATGGCTGCACTACATCAGTGCTTCTAATCCTTTACGCTCCATAATATCCAATAATTTCCTTGATGCACCGGCTGGTTTTTTAACTCCTTGTTCCCATTTTTTCACAGTGGACGGGCTTATGTTGAAAACGCTGGCTAAAGCCGCTTGGCTCAGTTTGAATTTTTTCCTGATACAGACGATTTTTTCGGGCGTATATTCCGGTACCTCAGAAATGCAGAGATTCTCGATGTTTCTCATCGTTATATCATCCACCAGCCCGATTTTTTCTAAATCTCTGACTGTACTCATAATGGATTCGGCTATGGATTCTCTCATAATGTCACCTCGATTAAGACGCCATTTTTTATGGCAAGTTCAATTTCTTTTCTCGAAAAACCAAGAAGTATCTTTGCAAATTCCTTGAATGCCTGCATTTCTTTTAAGGCCAAGGCGATTTCATCTTCAGGGATTTTGTGTTTGTCTGCCCATTTGGCAAAGTGTTTGGTCATTGCATGAATCATGTCTTAATATAGCACCAGGTGTCATAATATTCAATAATATTTTCAGCCCGCTTTCCAGGTTTTATAAAAAGGCAGGCCACCTTGCACTGACTTTATGCATTGTTTTTCAAAGACGTGAGATTAATTTACGTTTTTTTTATCTCACGTATTCACCGCCAATCCCTGTGTGCTCTGGCTTAATCCCTGATCGATGCGAAAACCGGCAGATCTGTCGCCGACATTGCAGACAGGCTATAGTGCCATACCCGGAAGGTTTACAGGGATCTTATTGTCCTCCCAACGCCGGGTGGCTCCCTATAATATCTGGTTTGCCGGCGACACCTTCTACATGACCGGCCTTTGTCACATGCGCCATGAGATCCGGATCAGGACTGCCTGAAACTCATGATGTCACCTGCCCTGCAACCATCAATAGGATACTGTGTGACCGGCAGATCCTCTTCGGCCAGTCCAGCTTAAAGATTTGTTCAGATACTGGGTTGAAAGATATAACACAAAGAGTTATACTTTTATCATGAAAAAACTATGTACAAAATGGTTTAAAAAATGGGCTGAAAAGGCACTAATAAAAAGATCCCATCTTATCGAAGCCATTGATAATATTGAAAAAGGACTATCAGTTGCCGATTTGGGCAATAACCTGTTCAAAATCCGTGTGAAACGAAGTGGGCAAGGAAAACGTTCTGGATTCAGAACAATAGTCGCTTACAGAAAAGAGGACAGAGCTATTTTCCTTTATGGATTTGGGAAAAATGAAAAATCAAATATTGAAAAGGCAGAACTACATTATTTAAAAAAATTGGGGAATGATTTACTTGCAATTGATGTCCAACAACTTGAAGGCTTTTTGGAAAAGCAAATATTGTTTGATCTGGAGGTGTTAAAATGAGAGATTCAATCAAAAAAGCAATTAGTGAAACCGTTCAAGATCTCATTGATTCAGGATTTACAACTTCTTTTACTGAAAAGGAGCTTAATTCATTGGGGGTTACAATCCCTGATGTGCATCTGACGACTTGCCAGATTAAAGAAATCAGAGAAACTTTAAATGTAAGCCAACCGGTTTTTGCAAAACTGTTAAATGTAAGCCCATCTTCCATCAGGCAATGGGAGCAAGGGAAAAGACAACCGACAGGTGCCACAAGAGTGCTTCTCGAATTATTAAAACAATCACCACATATTCTTGATTACAGACTCAACGCATAAGGCTCCCAGATTTTTTTCATCCACACATGGCACATGGAGCCGGGTGCGCAGGAGCGTGTCATAGATGCCGGGACCGGGGCGGGAATTCATGATGTCACCGGCCTCTGTCCTGGAAACCGGCAGTAGGATGCCGGGACCGGCAGATTCGCCTCAGCCCAGTCCAGGGCCGCCAGGTCTTCTTTCGGCAGCCAGGTGACAGCTGTGTGTTCGTGCAGGGAAGACTCATGCCGCTTCAATACGCTTCAAATTGCCAATATCAGCTGACTGTTTAGCTTTCCACAAATCATATTGGAGCTGAAGCTTGAGCCAGCCTTCGGGTGATCGGCCAAAGACTTTGGACAATCTCAATGCCATTTCCGGACTGATTCCCGCTCTCCCATTCAATAGCGCCGATAAAGTCTTTCTAGTAACACCCAGTGCTTTTGCCGCTTCCGTGATATTGATATTCAGCGGTTCAACACAAAATTCCCTTATGATTTCGCCTGGATGAGGCGGATTATACATAGCCATGTTTCTCCCTCCGGATGCGTATAGTCTTTTGAGCCCTTTATGTCTGAAATTCTGAATCATGCAGCCATATTGTAACCCGGAACGTATCAGGTGTCAAATCAAAAATTCTACTGTATCGATGGATAACATCTGGTTTGCCAGCGGCACCTTCTACATGACCGCCTTTGTCACATGCGCCATGATATCCGGATCTGGGTGCTCAGCTGGGGGAGCAAGGCCAGGGTGCTGGCACCAGAAAGCCTGAAAGAGATGATTACATCCGAGATTGAAGCGCTCAACCGGCTTTATGAGTGAAATGGATATTTAGCTAAAGGCCGCGACTGGAACCGGGCGTTCCTTGGCAAAACTTTGTCGATGCAGTTTTATCCGTTCTATCTCATGTTTTATATACTGCAAAGTCATGACGTAACTACAAGTTCGGATTGCTTCCCGCATTCGGTTCAAAATGCGGATTCCCATCACCCACCCCGCTTATTCTCCTCAAACATCTCCACCGGCATGGGATACCGCAGCTGTCACACCATCTTGATGGGTCTTTCACTCTCATGGCTGACATGATCGCCCGGCCCCCCACCATTTTATTTTAAAACCATCACATACCGGCTGGTGAACCCGAGGATCTTTTTTTTCTGCATGGCCGACACCACCCCGCCGTTAAACCGCTCCGAAGACATAGGCGCCTGGATGAGATGGGTCACGGTCCAGCCCGTGTTTTTGAACATCTCGTAATAATCGGTCAGTAAAATCGCCTGGCCCTGATCCTCTTTTTTCGCCGGGCAGTTCTGGAAATCCCGCCAGTCGGCGTTGAAATTGTTGTGAAAGCCGGACTGGATCTGCGTAGTTATTGATGTGCAGTATATTCGTCCAGCAGCCTGCGAATCATTTTTTGATATTGCGTATTATACTTTTGGGCCTCTTTTTTAAAAAAATCAACACTCGTTTTACTCAGCGAAATTGTAACCTTCACTGTTTCGTCTTTTAGCGCGAGTTCTTCTGGAGAAGGAAGAAAGTCGGCGACAACCTTCACCTTTCCTATAGGCTCATCCGTGTATTTGATTTTCTCTTTCATATATTTTCTTTCCTTTCCGCCAATACCCGGCGCCGAAAATTCTGATTTTATTTCTTCTGTATATAAACCGCACCGTCATTATCCCGCCGGAGATCCTGCCAAGGCAGTAGAACCTTTTTTCATCTTCACTGTGTTCAAGATCTTCAAGGATAACACGATCAGAATCCAGAAAAGCAAGTTGTGCCAGTGCAAAAGAAACACCATGTTTTTCTTGATTCTGCTTGTCTTTATTGGAATCCCATTCAAAATCAGATCGTTTAATCATATAATGATGTTAACTGCGGAAAGAAATCATGTCAATATAAAAATATGGCTTTTTATATGGCTTTTTAACAAATAACATCATCATTTTTTTCAATTGAAAGGTCATGACCGGCCTTTGTCACATGCGCCATGAGATCCGGATCTGGGTGCTCAGCTAGGCGCAGGCATGCAGGCCCTGGCTTGCTCATGGTTTTCTCTGCTGGATGGTGGTCCTGTTTTCCGCCACCGGCATATGAATCCATGCGGGCTTGACCCAGGCAAACACCAAGGTGCTGGTTGCCGGTCCGCGCCAGGCAGGATCTTGATAAATATAATCCAAATTTTAAGAGGTTATATTCCATATTACCCGCTTATATAATACAGATTACCCGTTGACACTTTCCGGATTATCAGATAGGGTATGTGATCATGAATAATACCAATTACCGATATCCCAGACAGGCTGAAGCCCGTGTCGTCGAGGGAATGTCAGATACCCCGGTAGTGCTGGTTGCCGGTCCGCGCCAGGCAGGCAAGACCACCCTGGTTTCACATATTGCCGGACAGGGAATGCGCTACCTGACCCTTGATGATGACGTCACCCTGCTTGCCGCCCGGGAAGATCCGGCTGGATTGATCCGCAGCCTTGATCGTGCCGTGATCGATGAAATCCAGCGGGCACCGGAACTTTTGCCGGCCATAAAAAAATCCGTGGATGAAGATCGCCGTTTCGGCCGTTTTCTGCTGACCGGTTCTGCCAATCTTATGGTGCTTCCAAAGGTAACCGAGTCGCTGGCCGGACGTATGGAAACGGTGATCCTGCTGCCGTTGTCACAAAGCGAAATACACCGGGAAACCACAAATTGGCTCGACAATGTGTTCGCCGGCCGGATTCCCGAAGCAGCCGTCCCGGTCGTCGGGGATGACATGGCTGAGATTGTTGTGAAAGGCGGATATCCGGAAGCCCTGGCACGTCAGACACCCAGGCGGCGAACCGCATGGTGCCGCCAGTATGTTGACGCCCTTATACAGCGGGATGTCAGAGATATTGCCGATATCGAAAAACAAGAGCAATTGCCCCGGTTCCTGTGCGCTCTGTCACAGATGGCGGGACAGCTGTGCAACTACACAAAACTGGGCGGACAGGTGGGACTGGACAGCAAAACCGCTGCAAAATACATGGGCGTGCTGGAGCATATGTTTCTGACAAAGCGGATCGAACCCTGGACAGATAACCGTTTCAGCCGGGTTGTAAAAACCCCCAAATTGCAGTTTATTGATTCAGGACTGCTGACAACTCTGGCGGGTTTCTCCGCCATATCCAGCCCCGGTGACCGGACCCGTTTCGGGCATTTTCTGGAAAGTTTTGTTTTCGGAGAGCTGCTAAAGCATGCCACAACAGCTGACAGTGATTATCACATATTTTACTACCGGGACCACGATAAGGTCGAGGTGGACTATGTGGTGGAAAATACCGCCGGGTTTCTGGCAGGTGTAGAGGTTAAAGCAGCCGCTACAGTAAAGGAAAACGACTTAAAAGGCATCCGACGTCTGGCAAAAGCCGCCGGCAGAAAGTGGCTTTGCGGCATTATTCTTTACGATGGCGACATCACACTGCCCCTTGGTAAAAACATCTGGGCCGCACCCCTGTCAAGTTTGTGGGGAAATGCACCATAACATCAACTGTCTTTGCCCATGCCGATATCCCGGCACCTCCTTTGGCTTGCAAAACTCCGGTATTGTGAATATGATATTTTTTTTGTTTTTAACAATTAAACTCAGGACTTTACCATGTTTTCACTTCCCTTTGAGCAGGGACCGATCCGGCCGGTGGACGAGGCTGATAGCCTTTTGATCCGCACCACCCGGGGATGCCCCTGGAACCGGTGTTCTTTCTGCTCCCTGTATGACACCATGAAATTTTCCATCCGCCCGGTGGCGGAGATCAAGCAGGACATATGGGCGGCAAAAGACTATTTCGGGGGCCATCCGTTTGACACCTGCTTTCTTCAGGACGGGGACAGTTTTGTCATGCGGACCAAAGACCTGATTGAAATCCTTGAAACCCTGAATAAAGCGTTTCCTTCCCTCAGACAGATCAGCTCATACGGCCGGGCCCAGACCATGGTGAAAAAATCCCCCCAGGCCATCAAAGAGATCTGCGATGCCGGCCTGAACAAATTATACTGCGGCATGGAATCCGGCTCCTTGGAGGTCCTGGAAAAAATCCGGAAAGGGATCACCCCGGAATCCATCATTAAGTCCGCCCGCATGGCCCGGCAGGCCGGGATGCACACCACCCAGTTCATCATCCTGGGCCTGGGGGGCACGGAACTGCCCGACACCCACGCCCTGGAGACAGCCCGGGTATTCAATGAGATCAACCCGGACCATATCCGGGTGCTGACCATCGGGATCAAGCCGGGCACGGACCTGGACCGGCAGATGACGCAGGGCGAATGGACACGGCCCTCGGAAGCGGCCATGATCGCTGAGCAGCGCCTGCTTTTGGAACATATCGACGGTATTGACAGCCATTATGCCAACCACCACAGCGTGGATCTGCTGCTGGAGATCCGGGGGCAGCTGCCCGGGGACCAACAGCGGCTGCTGGGCATCATGGACCGGTTTCTGTCCCTGTCTGAATCCAGGCAGATCAACTTCATTCTGGGCCGGCGCTTAGGCTATTACCGGACCCTGGATGACCAGGCCCGTGAACCGGACTTCCTGTTTGTTGAAAAACAGGTTCAAAAAGCCCTGGCATCCGGCCATGGGAGCCTTGAAGACATTTTTCACCATCTGCGGACACAGGTTATCTGATGGACGCTTGCGATGTCAAACAAATGTATTCCAGGACTTCGGTCACCCGGTTGTCCAGTTCAAGGTGAACTCCTCGGGCGGCATTGGTTTGTTTATGTAGAAACCCTGGAACTGGTCGCAGGAATGGGTTCTAAGAAGATCCGCCTGTTCCTTGGACTCCACGCCTTCTGCGACCACGGTGAAACCCAGGCTTCTGCCCAGATCAATAAGGGCCGTGGTCAAATTTTTGATTTCAGCGTGAGGAATCATATTCTGAATGAACGAGCCGTCGATTTTAAGGGTGTCAAGCGGGAACTCCCTTAATTTGGACAGTGATGAATACCCCGTACCGAAATCATCGATCGCTACGCGGACCCCCATCTGTTTCAACTCCTTGAGAATTCCGATCGTTCTGTCCATGTCGTGCATGAGAACGGACTCCGTGATTTCCAGTTCGAGCAGCTCGGGTGCCATTTGGCTTTCCTGCAGCGCGTCCCCGACGTCCTTTAAGAAATCTTCATCAAAGAACTGCCGCCTGGAGATGTTCACGGCCATACTCAATTTTGGAAATCCCTGGGCTTGCCATGCAAGGTTCTGACGGCAGGCGGTTTTGAACACCCAGCGCCCGATGGGAATGATGAGCCCGTTTTCTTCGGCCAGGGGGATAAACTGCATCGGCGGGATCAAACCGAGATCGGGATGCTGCCATCGCAGCAGCGCCTCTATGCCGGTCATGCGGCCCGTGGCCATGTCCTGCTTGCTCTGGTAAAAAAGGCGGAATTCATTGTTTTCCAGGGCGTTGCGCAGGCCCGATTCCAGGGAGAGTCGTTCCAGCGAGTCCGTGTTCAGCTTTTCGGAGTAGAACCGGAAGCTGTTTTTTCCTCCCTCTTTTGCGTGATACATGGCAATATCGGCATTTTTCATCAGTGTCTGTTCATCTTCACCATCGGCCGGAAACATGGCAATGCCGATACTGATTGTGATGCGAAACTCCTGTTCAGCAAGTGTAAAAGGCTTTGCCACGGCTGCCAGAATTTTTCCGGCAACCGTGGTCACCTGGGTTTCCTCAGTAATTTCGGGGAGCAGTATTATAAACTCGTCCCCTCCCAGCCGCGCAACCAGGTCACTTTCCCGCAGGGATTCCCCGAGCCGTCTGCCCATTTTCTTGAGTAAATCGTCGCCCGCCTCATGGCCGAGCGAGTCATTGATTTCCTTGAAGCGGTCAAGGTCGAGAAACATCAACGCCAGCTGTTTTTTATAACGGTGTGCGTGCTGTATTTGACGGTAAAGAAGCCGGCTGAACAGGGCCCGGTTCGGCAGACCCGTGAGATTGTCGTGATAGGCGAGATATTCGACGTTCCGCGCGTGTTCGGCCTGCGCTTCCATGACACGCGCGCGCGACTTCTGGAGCTGCCAGCTCAACCGGCCGAGCAGGGCCGCGATCACGGCCACCAGTATGCTGGCCATGGCGACGCGCCAGATGTAGCTGCGCTTGATCCGGTCGGCAGAGGCAAGTTGTTCTGTTTCTGAAAGGCCAACTATAATGGTCCCCAAAATTTGAACCACTTGCATAGAGACATTTCTGGTGTTAAACCAGGTTCAAATTGACTCGAAAAAAGGAGGTCCATGAAAAAAAGTTACAGCGGAAAATTTAAAACCAAAGTTGCCTTGGCAATGATACGGGAACAGGAAACTGTGGCAGAATTAGCCAGAAAATTTGAAATTCACCGTTCATTGCTCACCAGGTGGAAGAAGGAAGCCTTGGAGGGGCTGCCGGAAGTTTTTACCAATCATAAACAACGGAAGAAAAATGACGAAAAAGACCTGGTAAATCAATTGTATCAGCAGATCGGTCAGCTCAAAGTTGAAAATGACTGGTTAAAAAAAAAGGTTGATACAATCAATTCCTGAACGACGGCAATTAATTGACAAAAATCACCAGAAACTCAGTATTAACAGGCAGTGTGAGCTGCTGGAAGTTTCAAAAGGAGCGCTTTATTATACACCGAAGCCGATAGATCCATACACGCTTTGCCTGATGGATCTGATTGACCGCCAGCATACCAAGACACCTTTCTATGGCAACCGAAGGCTGGTGGCCTATTTGAACACACTCGGTTATAATGTGAACCGGAAACGTGTTCGGCGGTTGATGCAGCTGATGAGAATAGAGGCCATTTACCCTAAACCCCAACTATCAAGGAGGGACAAAACACATAAAATTTATCCATATTTATTGCGGGAAGTCAGAATAGAAAGGCCTGACCAGGTATGGTCTACTGATATCACGTATATTAAAATCGGAAATGGCTTTGTGTATTTAACGGCAGTCATGGACTGGTACAGCAGATACGTTTTGTCATGGAGACTGAGCAACACCCTTGAAAATTCATTCTGTGTTGAGGCCCTGGAGGAATCTTTGGTGATTTCACAACCCGAAATCTTCAACACTGACCAGGGCAGCCAATATACCGCAATCAATTTTTTAACGGTTTTGGAAAAACGAAACATCCTAATCAGCATGGATTCTAAAGGCCGGGCACTTGATAATGTCTTTGTAGAGCGGTTATGGCGTGCTGTCAAATATGAGGATGTCTATTTGAAAGACTATCAGACAATGAATGATGCCTACAGGTCTTTGAAAGCCTATATGAACTTCTATAACAATGAAAGGCTTCATCAGTCGCTGAAATACGGTGTACCAAGAGCATCTTACCCTAAAGCGTGCGCTACTGTGAGCCTTTAAAAAAAGGAGTTTTAGCCTGATTATAATGGGGGCCAGCCCCCAAACCCCCGGGATTTAACGCATTGTGGACCAAAGCATGTAGGGCAGGCTGGCATTTGCCGGCGCTGCCCCATGCTTCAGTCACCAGCCACGACGCTCGGGGTGCTTCCCAGCAGTTGCCCTATCCTCCGGGATGGTGGCGTGACAATACCACTGTAGGGAAAAATATCAAGACAACATTATTAAAAAAGGCGGTATTTTTTAACTGAAAAGGAGTATTTTTTTTGTAAAGCGTAACACACTTTTCTAAAGTATCCGATTGACAAGACTTTTAGAGCTTGCAAAAATAAATATGAGGTAATGAAATGCAGAGTAACCGTGGAGGATATAGAGGAAAACCAAAACAAAAGTTACCCCCGCATCTCAAGCGGGTTCATGTGAATGTTCGTATCCAAAGGTGGATGCTTGACCAATTAAAGGCAAAAGGAGAGCCTGGAATCATTCTGGAAGATATTTTGAAAAAGGCAGGTTTTAAATATTGTGAGGATCAGAAGGATTGATTTTTCGCTTGGGGGAAAAGTTTTTAATTCTCAGTATGCCCCCCCCATACTGTTTCTTGTCATCAGTAGGGGCATTTTTAGGTTGTAAATTCCAATGGTTTTTAAAATGCATGATTGAAAGGAGGCTGCAAACGATAAAAAAGGATGGAAATCCTACAACACAAATGGCTCAGAAATGTAGCTTAAAAAATGTTCAAATCGGTCTTGACATGGGGACCACTTCAGCCATTACCGAAGCAAAGAGGTACTTCGGTTATTTCGCTCTGGTCAGCAATCAGACTATGGACACATTTACAGCACTTGAAAACTATCGGTTGCGAGAAAAAATTGAAGAACTCTTTGCCGTGCAAAAAGGGAGACTCGACGGTGCGCGACCGCGCACATGGTACCCGGACAATCTGCGCGGAAGACAATTCACACAATTTATCTCGCTGGGCTATCATTGTTTCCTGATGAAAAAAATAAAGGAAGTACAGGCCAAGTTCGGGAAAAATGAATCCGGAAAAACCAAATCACTTATCAAGCTCGAAAAAAAATTGGGAAACTGGCTTGCACAACGCTCTCTCGCTCAAATCCTGGATTGGTTCGATTGCATTGAAACCACAAAGGTACAGACTGCCATGGGCAGCTATCGATGGTCCACCGAATCAGTGGCCAGAGACAGACTGTTCTTGAAGTACTTGGGAGTGGTTACCGAATAGTGTACGCTTTAGCCGACTTTCAGGGTAGTAATGATAATCATATGTTTTTTATTTTGACTGGAACAATCGATGTTTTAGTTAATCGACGAGTTATCGCTTCTCGCAAAGCCGGAGAGCATGTTGGTGAGATGGCCCTTATTGATCCTTCTTCTGCTCGGAGTGCCACCGTTAAAGCCAACGAAACGGTTGTAACTTGCTCTGTATCGGAAGCAAATTTCTCCAAATTAGCGCAGGCCTCACCTGAACTCTGGAGACGCCTCGCTATAGAGCTTGCCGACAGGCTTCGCCAAAGGAAAGCACATGTGATCCCACCCAATCACAGACCACATTTATTTATTGGTTCATCGGCAGAGTCTCTTCCTGTAGCGCGTGCAATCCAACTAGGCCTTGAACATGATAATGTAACGGTCAAAGTTTGGACTGATGGCGTCTTTGGAGCTTCCACTTTTACAATCGAAGCTCTTGAAAATGAAGTGCAAACTGCGGATTTCGGACTTATGGTCCTTGCGCCCGACGACAAGGTGCTCTCGCGTGCAGAAAAAGAAGATGCACCAAGGGACAATGTTATCTTCGAACTGGGAATGTGTATGGCAGCTCTCACTCATGATCGGACTTTTTTTGTACATCCCCGGAACATTTCCCTAAAAATACCAACAGATTTGCTCGGCCTCACGCCTCTAACTTATTGCCTTGGAGAGGATAATGACTTTGATGCTGCTCTCGGAACAGTTTGTGAACGTTTGAGAAGATTGATCTTCAAACTTGGGGTTAAATAAATGCCACTTATCAACGACCTCAAAAATGATGTTCAAGCTATAATTAACAAAACTTGGAACAAGAGAACGGGACAGGTAGTGCCTGCATCCAATGACGTCGCCCTTGCGGGAGGTGCAGTTGAGTTAGAAGCCACAATGCTCTATGCTGATTTAGCAAACTCTTCAAAAATGGCAAAGGAGCTCGATCGTCGAGTTGCTGCTAAAATTTTAAAAACATTTCTTGCCACTACGTCAAGATTAGTTCGTGCCCATAATGGCACGATAGTAAGTTTTGATGGAGACCGCGTACTTGGGGTATTTGTTGGTAATTCTAAAAATACAAGTGCAGCAAAATGTGCACTTAATATTAAATATGTAGTAAAAGAAATCATTCGCCCAAAATTTGAAGCGAAATATGAAACAGTGAAGAATGCATCCTTTTCTATCGAACATGGTTGTGGAGTAGACACAGGAACGGTTCTCACAGTTCGCGCTGGTGCTCGGGGAGACAATGATTTGATCTGGATTGGTCGCGCACCAAATCTGGCGGCCAAGCTAAGTGATCTTAGAGAGTCTCCTTATCACTCGTTCATAACGGCTTCAGTGTATAATAATATGCACGATTCGAGCAAATACGGTGGAGCGAATAACGAAAATATGTGGCAAAGCAGATCGTGGAACTTTCTTGGTGACCAAATTTCTGTTTATAGATCAAGTTGGCAGTGGAAGCCTTAAAAACATGCTAAAGGATTAAATCTAAAGTATTGAATGAAATAAATCTGATTTACATTCAACCCTTTAAGAATTATCAACAATCCAAATGAAGGCGGATAAACCGCTTATTTGGGAAGTTAAATAATCGTATTTTTATGATTTAAACAATATTGGCCCTTATTAATAGCATCTGATTAAAAATGGAAAATCTCATAAATCAAAATAATTATGAATGCTATTGGATATTGGTTGATATATTGAGTAGCAGGTTTCTAAAGGATACAGAAAACTCAAAATCAGAAGACTATTTAAAAGATTACTATGAAACAAGTAACAATATTGGCTTGGAGGTGTATACCAATTTTCAAAGTATAAAGCGTTCTGTGAAAATGGCTAAGGTTAATAATACAACCGATGTTTATTTTTCTGATAAATACATTCTTGTTGACGATTTTTGCGACACAAGCTTGGTATTGTCTATTGGAAAAATTAAACCGGACATTATGGATGAGATTTTTTCTGTCAAATTTCTTGATAGCCAGTTTTTATCAACATATAAGAAGAATCTTTGGTGGACGACTTGGAATGAAAACTATTTTGGTGAAAACATTAAAAGTATTTTTCAACCAAAAGACACTAACAAATCCTCAGACAGAATTATAACTCCGACACTTTATTACTTAAAACCATTGAGCGCTTCTTTAGATTATTCTAGTTTGGTTGAAGACGATTCGAAAATAGAAGAATTAATAGAACAGTTGCACTGTCATCCGACCCTTTGGGATATTTTTGAAGATACATTTATTATGAATTTGATCCATTCTCATCTTTTTACCGACATATTATTTTTAAATCTTAAAAACCCAATCACTAAAACAAGAAGTGTGGTGATCCCAAGGTCTTTATATGAAATTGCATTACAGTTGGCTTTTAGTTCGTGGCTTGATTTTCAGCAAAATAACCTTTCAAAAGTTTTGGTAAATAATTACAACATAGTAGACGTTGCGAAAGAATTTAAATTAAAGCAAATCAGTTCAATTTACGATAAGTTTTTGATTAATCAGGCACCTTTAGCAGAGACACAGAATATTTTAGACGAATATTTATTGGGTGTGGAAAAATTCCAGAGAAATTTTATCACTTTATTTAAATATGTACTTTTGCCAAAACTTCCGGAAAGAAGTGAGCAACATTTTTGGATTATTGGTGAATTTCATTGGCGAGTACTCAAACAGATAGAAAAAATAAAGCATCAACAAAAGCTTCTTGAAAAGAAAGCCAATGAAATATTGTCAATTTTTCGGGACAGAATGTTGTTGATATCGACAAAAATTAACTTAAAACTACAATATTCAATGATAATACTTACCGTAATTATTACCATACTTACATTGGTTTTAGTGCTGACAGACAATACACTCTCAGGAATAATCAGGGATTTTTTTGAAAAAGCTTTTATCAGGATACCATAACCTTTGCTTTCACGGCGACGGCAAAAAGCCGCCGCGCGTAAAGCACCAGTTAACACCAAAATCCATAAGGAGACGTAGCTGATTTGTTGATTTTAATGCGAGATAATCAACTAGTTAATCAGATCCCCGTCGTCATCCCTCGAGCAAATGAGAATTGGGAGGTTTAGAATTAAGTATGGAATCTATTTCTTCAATCGATCAAGTCTTGCCCGAAATCATGAAACTTGTGCAAGATCTGGCAAGCGCTGGTATACCACGAGGCCCAAGAGTGCATGAAGCTATTAGAAAGATATGGCAAACAGTTGATGAAACTAGGATGTATCTCGCTTCTATTCGGAGTGAAGATTTGAAATTTAACATACCAAATCCCAAATTGGTAACCCTATGGACAGAAGCATCATTAGCTATTGCCTCAATTGATGACGAACTTGCTCGACGACTACGAATGAAGGCGGAGTATTGGAGCGACCCTACAAATTGGACTTCAGAACAAGTGGTTAAGGTCAGAATCACGATTGATGAAGTTGCAGTAGAATCAAGAAGATTGGTTGATAATTTACCAGATTCTACAATACCCAATAAACCTCATATTCTGGATCCTGTCGGTCAACTCAAAATTCAAACATTGCAGCTTGATCCAATTGATATTCTACTATTATGTGCATTAAAAGATGAATTTGATGAGGTCCTTTCCGTTCGCGATGGGATTATTGCTCCAGGGTGGAGGATGGACACCGATAGCTCAGGGAGAATCATCGCAGATGCTCAGTTTGCTGCTAAAAATGGTGTCTCGATAAGCATACGTGCAACTTGGGCAGGCTACATGGGACGTGAACAAACCCAGGCGGTTGCCAGTAGCATAATTTGCAACACTCAAGTGAAATGTCTCGCAATGAGTGGCATATGTGCAGGCAGACGCGGTAAAGTTGAGTTGGGTGATGTCATCTTTGGAGAGCGACTATGGTCTTATGATTCTGGTAAATCAAGAGTGGAATCAGGACATGAAATTTTTGAATATGACATGCTCCAGTATCGACCTTCTGAATTATGGGTGCAACAGATGCAGGCTGTCAGTTTTGCGACAGCCCCCTCCTGGATGGGAGAGCGCCCACGACTTTCATATGAATGTCAGGAGAATTGGGTCTTGAAATGCTTGTTGAACGGAAATGATCCTAAGTTACAAGCGGATTTCGAAAATGAATGCCCGGGTTGGTCAGAAATCCTCAAGCGACTCACGCAAAAAGGATGGATTCAAAATCCGCTAACTCTAACTGACCAAGGAAAATCCTACATTGAAGATTTATGTGCTCATTTTCCGACACAGCTACCAAAGCCTGCAAATTTTCAAATCCATGTTGCGCCGATAGCTACAGGAGGCGCAGTAAAAGAGGATGATCAACTTTTTGTAAGGCTATCTGAGTCGATGAGAAAAGTATTGGGAGTAGAAATGGAGGCCAGTGGCTTAGCAGCTCTTGCCGAGGCTCATAAAATTCCGGCAATCATCGCCAAAGGCGTTTCAGATTTCGGTGATAAATTCAAGGATGACCGGTATCGCAAATTTGCCGCACGTGCATCTGCTGAAGCATTGATATTGCTCTTTCGCAATTCTAGTCATCTGTTACCATCTCAATATGAAATTCCTGTTCAAGTCGCGTATGCCTCGACAAGACCAGTCTACTCTTTTGGTGGGCAAACACTACCACTGGATTTGATTGAACTGCTTGCGGATAATTATCCTGAAACGTTGGAAGCCCGTGCCCTTTGGGAGCGCGCGGGGGGGAAGCGTAGAGATGTTGAAAGCATTTCGCGACCCGTCGATTTGTGGCAGAGGATTTGGATACGATGCGAGCAGGGCGCAATAGTTACACCGAAAGCGCTATTACAGGCAGTTCTTTCGGATTTTCCAAATAATAAAATCTTCCAAAAATATTTAAAACAATTCCATGCTCAATAATATCATAGGAATGGAGGCCATTGATGTCGGATCTACTGAAACGTCTCAACAAAGCAGGTCTTATCGAAAAATTGGATGGCAATGACGAGAGATTTGCCAAGATCGAATTGGCTGCAAACAAAGTAGCTGAGAAACTTAAAGAATCACCGCTCAATATGATCCGTGCCGTGCTGGCAGGGCTTGACCCAGACATTCCTTCCGATGATCCGGCAATTACGATAGCTGCGGACGCTTTATTCGAGGTCTGGACTTCGGTGCGCTCGGTTCATACCGATCCGCCGATCTTTCTTTATCGCGCAATTTTACTTGATGCATGTAATCAGGTCGCAGAAGGTTTACACGCTGTAGTGCTGTCGTACACCGCAACCGATACCCTTTCTTTGGTAGGCTTGGGGCGTGAGGAAGTCAGCGTTAGGTGTATACTGACAGAGTGGGCGAGAAAGACGGAGTTTGTTTCACTAATAGTTCCTGAGAACACCAAATCTAAACGTGCCCCTTCAACAAAGAAAATTGAACCGCTCGTTTTTGAAAAGGCAAAAGCTTTTAGAGTGAACAGTGATGCACTGTTAAATAAGGTTGCGGCAGCTTCAGGTCCAAATTATCGGGGCAATGCCGGTGAAAATCCTAATCCACACTGGACTAACCAGCCTCAAACTTGGTCTTGGGAATTTACTGATAGAATGACAGAACTTCTCGCCGACCAATTAGATTCAGCTATGGCTGAAATTGCAAAAAAACAAAATGAATTGATTTCGCAACTAGGACAACACGAAACGCACCAACTTGAGTCTGTAAAAGAGCTTTTAAGCGCTCAACGCAGTTGGTTGCAAGAAAATGTCAAACAAAGCGAAGAACAGAGGAAAGCGGATCATTTGAGATTAAACACACTCTGGTGGTGTGAAGCGCTTTACTCTTCATCTTTGACCTGCAGCTATAGAGAACTGCCGACCGTTCTCGCTGGGGTGGTAATGCCGTTTGATCTACTCAATGAGGTTCAGACACCGACCCCCGCTAGTGTGACTTATGCACTTTCTGAAACTGTCGCCAAATTACCTGAAGCCGAGTTTGTCAAGAACTATAATATTCTTGGTCTGCTCAATACCATTCAAGACAAATGCTCAGAATTGCCGGAAGCATGGTCACAAGCCCTATCATCGCCGCCAAAAGAAGGACGGTTAAGCATACGAGATATGGTAGTTGCTATTCTACAAGGGGAAAAGGACACTCAAAAACTCTTGCATCAAGCCAATATGGAGCCAGGCTTTTCAATTAGCCTTCCACGTCTTGCTCAGGCAATCTATCGTCAAGAGCAGGCTGTCAGGTTAGCTGGAGTTAAACAATGAATAGCAAATGTTCAAATCCTAACTGTTTTGTCCACGAAGGTGAGAGCTGTGTTGATGGCCATTTGAATTTGACTGATTGCAAGCATTTTCGCTCTGGGGGTACTGAATCAAAAACAAAAGCGGGCCCAACCACAATAATTGAGTCAGCTGCACGTGTCCCATGGTCTGGAGCAACGTTGGGGCTGGCGGACTTGATAACCTTGCTGCCCCGCAGTCGTTCCATTCTTGTAGGAGTGTTGGGTGCTCATGATGCAGGCAAAACTACTTTGTTATTGGGGAATTACTTGAATTGTCTCCGGGGCAGTTCAATTGCACAAGGGGAATTTTGTGGATCCTGGACTCTAGGAGCATGGGAAGCGTTAGCTGCTTGGTCGCGATTTGATGATGCGGCAAGAACGCCCCATTTTCCACCGCACACACCACGAGGCACAATTAGAGCCCCTGGGCTCTTGCATCTTGCACTTCGTCGTGCGGATCAATCCCTTCGCGATGTTTTGTTGGGAGATGCCCCAGGTGAATGGTTTACCCGATGGGCAGTCCATGATAATGCACCTGATGCAGAAGGTGCGCGATGGACAGTCGAGCATGCCGATACGTTTCTGGTAATGGCCGATTGTGATAGATTAAGCGGGCCAGATCGAGGTTCTGCCCGCGCAGATCTTCGCCAGTTGTTGGAACGATTGGGTGGGCATGTCGGCAAGCGACCAGTCGTCCTGGTTTGGACGAAGACAGACAAAAAGGCGTTGTCGGAGTTAACTCCTGGGATTCGGGATTCGATACAAAGGGCATTAAAAGAGTCAATTCCCCACGCCACTGAATCAGAAACGACGGTTTGCCGTCCCGAGTCGTTAACCGAAGCACTCTCTAGTGTTTTGGATTGCGCATGGACTCCGGCCAGATGCAGTCCTCTTTCTGAACCTGTATTACATCATCAGCCATTTTCGGCATTCAGAGGTAGAAAATGCTAACACCTGAGATTGTACTTCTTGGAGGACCAAATAGCGGAAAGACCCACTATGCGGGGCAGCTTTATGGCCGGTTGCAAAGAAATCCTGGGGCACTGAGTTTGCGTGGGGCTCCTGCTGATCTGTCGGCATTTCAGGAAGTTTTGAGATGCATAGAGAACGGCAATGCGGCTTCGCATACGCCACATAGCACTTGGACAGAGGTTTGCTTACCGTTGCAAGATAAGACCGGCAGAGCCATGGATTTAAACTGGCCTGATTACGGAGGTGAACAATTAACACAGGTACAGGCGACTCGCTCTGTTGATTTTCAATGGCACGAGAGACTATCAAAAGCGAATGGGTGGCTCCTCCTGATTCGCTTGAAAGCAGAGGTGATATTTCCTGTTGCTTTAGAAAAACTTACCGAGCACCCTCATTGTGGAGAGCAATCTGTAAACAGGGTAAGTACGTGGGACGCTAACGCCTATTGGGTAGAAAACCTCCAGATACTTCTTCATGTCGCAGGTCTGGGTACCGTGAAACCTCTGAAAAGACCTCGTCTAGCTGTTCTTCTCTCTTGCTATGATGAGTTGGGTGAATCAATAACTCAACCAGCGGAAGAGCTTGCTTGCAAACTCCCACTGGTCGCGTCATTTATTCGAAATAACTGGCATAAGGATGAAGTAAGTATATGGGGACTTTCTTCCCTCGGGCAGGAGCTAACTGGCAATAGCGGAGTAGACGTGTTTATTGATGAAGGTCCTGAACACCAAGGCTGGATTGTCATGCCAAAGGGTGATGAGAGGAACCAAGATTTAAGTTTGCCTCTCAAATGGTTATTGGATGGAATTACATAATGAATTATGTCCTTGCCACATACGGTGCCCTTGATAATTCACATAAGCTACTGAAATGTAATGAACCTCAAGTAAACCTTCCGCGAGAACTTGAAGGATTAACAGATCGGCCTCCTGGAGATATTTCACCTGGGGATATATGGTGGCCTTCGGTTGGTTGTGGTCCAGTTGACGATTGGTGGTGTATCTGGTGGACCACACCAGAATTGACGGCAACCCGTGCTGGGATGGTGCGGAGCGAAGTAGCGTTATGGCCACGTGAACAGGTAGGTCTTGTTGAAGATTTAAGTCAGGTATTAGCTGCTCTTTCAGGTAAAAAAACAATTACACTAGCTCCTCAAAATCATCTTGAAATAGTGGCAAATGCATTGTTGTGCACACAAGGTCGTCCTGTCATCATCTGTAATCCACTAGATATTTGGCCGGATATCATTGTCGGGATTTGGCGACAGCTCTGGCCTGCTGCCCGTATGGACTTTTCTGCTCGTCTTGCCCTCATTCCACCCCAAAGCGGCGCCACTACTAATTTCCCATGGATTATTGCTACGCCTTCATCCCGGGGGCAACAATGGCAACAGCCTTTTGTAAGAATTGATCTATCAAATCCTTATGTAAGTGTTCAGATAAGTCGAGCGGCAAAGTATATAGCTGGCCATCAAGACCCTATCCTTTCAGAAGTTCTTCAGAAAATTCCACCTAACGATTCTGATTTGATGCATCTCAAGCAAGCTGCTCGCGTCGCTGATAATATTGAACGGCTCAATATTGCAGGTGATTTCAGCGATGCTCTTGCTTTGCTAAGAACCCTAATTGTTATGGCGCCCACCAATACTAAGGGCGTTAAATATAAGAATGTTGCCCTTTCAAAACTGCTAACGCATCTGCCATCGCTGTCTTCAGACCAGGTCGAATTGCTTGCCAATATCGATTTATCAGCTGTGCCGGATTCAAAAATACTGGAAGATTCCCTGCGTAGTCGACTGGTTGATATTGTCCCAATATTGTCAACAGAAAAATCGATTCCATTTTTGACTAAATTAAAGCTGGATAAAGCTCAAGTTTGGTGGCAAACGAACGTAAAATCAGTTATTCAGCGCGGTTTTGATTCGCTTAATGAGATTTGGTTGCGTGCTGCTATCAGGTGGTTGGCAATCCCTGAGATAGAATCAGTTATTAACGACTTTGTCAAAAACGATAAAGATATTGAAAGCTCTTTGGTCAGAGCCGCTAATAGAGAACGATGGAGTGCGCCTCAACTCAACCAAATACTCAAACAAGCACAAAAACGGAAATGGTCAGTTCTACATGCATGGTGCTTGGTTTCCTCGAAGCTTTCTGTTGCCGACGCTTTCATAAAACAGCAGGCCTTTACTGGTGACGCATCCCCTGGTTTAGAGTACTTGATTCACAACCTCCCTTCTGATGCTGTGGTGAAAACGATCGTGAAGGGAGCCGACGCAGGCCTGTGCAGGTTAGCTGCACGACTTACCGTACAGCAACCAAGTTTGCTGAGGTTGATTGACGTATCGAAAGCCTCTAACAGGTTACTCTGGGCAACTCATATTCAATTGGGAGGAGAAGCTTGGCCTAAAACATTACAATCAGAGGATCACGGTAACAAACTGCTTGAGGTCGTAATCAGTGGAAAGAATTCATATAATTTGGTTGAAGCTGTTGGAGTCAACTTGGTACAGGTTGCAGTAGACAACCCGCGGCGTAAGGAGTTGTGGAGTAATTTAAGCGCAACCGAATTGAACAATTTGCTTCCGCTTGTGGCAAAACAATTAATTGCAGCAATTCTCGGTGAACCTAAAAATGCTGTAAAATCGGCTTTTCATGCATCAGATATTTTTTTTACTTCGTAATATTTTTTCCAATCTCACTGGCATTGCCTGAGGCATCACAAAGCCGTAATCTCCTTGACGGGAAATTTAAATATTTTATAACTAATTGAAATAATTGAAAATATAAACTAGACTTTTTTATCATTTTATGATAGCTTTATCCAAATGCACAATACTTGGGAGCTATCAGCTTGAATACTGGAACAAAACTTGGTTTTTCAAACCTCAGAAAGTCGGTCTCAGCCCGCGTCAATGAAATCGCTGAGATTGAGATGCGGCAGGTTGGAA
This sequence comes from Desulfotignum phosphitoxidans DSM 13687, assembly GCF_000350545.1. Classification (GTDB taxonomy): domain Bacteria; phylum Desulfobacterota; class Desulfobacteria; order Desulfobacterales; family Desulfobacteraceae; genus Desulfotignum; species Desulfotignum phosphitoxidans. Next base: position 958,496 of record NZ_APJX01000001.1, on the reverse strand, counting down.
AAATCAAGCATTCCATGCATGATGCCTGTCTGAGCGCCCTTGCCATGATGTATTTTCAAGATGCTTCAATGCTCGAATTTCAAAGACGTCTGCAGGAACAGACGCAAATGAATAATCTGCAGACGTTGTTTCAAGTTGAAACGATTCCCAAAGACAACCAATTAAGAGACATCATTGATGCCATACCTTCTCAAAAGCTGCTTCCAATTTTCAACGATTTTTTCCGACTGCTGCAACGGGGAAATCAGTTGCAACCTTTTCAATTTCTGGATGAGGGGTATCTCCTGCCCATTGATGGTACACAGTATTTCAGTTCAGAAACTATCAACTGCCCCTCATGTTTAACAAAGGGTTACAAAAATGGAACCATTAATTACTCCCATAAAGTTTTGGGCGCGTCTATTGTGCATCCAGAAAAAAAACAGGTGGTCCCGTTGGCACCGGAACCAATCAAAAACAGTGATGGTTCAAAAAAACAGGATTGTGAGATCAACGCCGGCAAGCGCTTTTTAAACCGGATTCGACAAGAGCATCCAAAACTGGAGATCGTGATTACAGCCGATGATCTGTATTCAAGGCAGCCGTTTATTGAGGCTCTCAATCAAAACAAAATGTCATATATTCTGATAGCAAAGCCCAGCAGCCATAAGGTTTTATTCGATCAACTCATAGAAAAAGAGGATCTGGACCAGGCTCACCTTTTGGAGTGGCAGGATAACGAGGGCGCCATTCATAGATATGAATGGATCAATGATATCAGGTTGAATGGAAACAAATCAGCACCGCTGGTCAATTTTTTTGAATACAGCATCATCCGGGATGGAGATAAAATCACCTATAAAAACAGCTGGGTCACTGATATCCGGGTCACTGGCAACAATGTGAAAAAGCTTGTCAAGGCAGGTCGGGCAAAATGGAAAATTGAAAACGAAAATTTCAATACCCTGAAAAATCTTGGTTATCATGCTGAGCACAACTATGGCCATGGAAAAAAGAACTTATCATTCAATTTTTTCCTGTTTACCCTGCTGGCTTTTTTTATGCATCAAATCATTGAACTCAAAGACCCTTTGTACAAATAGCCAGGGCCAAATTCAGTGCAAAAAAGAATTCTGGAACCAGTTGCGTTGTACAATCCGGGTCATAATATTCGAAAATTGGGAATCACTGCTTGGTTTTGTGATCTCCCCACCAACCGATATTCGTGCTCCATGAAAATTTGCTTCGCCCGGTCAACAAATGATTCTGATTCATCAAGGCCGTTTCAGGTCAATGGATCTCTATTGGCTTCTATCCGGTTTTCTTGACATTTTCCACAAACCTGATACATAAATGCCTGCGATTTGGGCTGAAAAATCCTAATTCTCAGCTGACATCGGACTGAATTTTGGTGGATTGACATTTTTCTGGGAATTTTAGACCTTCACCGAGAATTGCTGAATTAATTGAGCAAATCAATTCAAGGCAATCAATTATTCAACCTGAACCAGTATTGCTAAACAAGATTATCGAGCTTTTGCGGTCTGGTAGGCCTTCCATACGTGCAATATTAGCTCTTCTCACATGGGATGTACCCATTAGAGAGAATGAATTGATCGATTGGATGCATTACTTTTCACGTTTAGATTGGCAAAAGTATGGGACTCGAATCGGGCAGGTTCTTTTGGGGAAGAAGTGGGCCAATGCTGCGAAGAGGCTAAACGAGATCAGACGACGCACCCCGGAAGCTATACCTGCCTTGGAACTATGCAAGGAATTGCTTCCAATATGGGATCGAATACTTCTGGGATTTTCAATTCCTCAGAACACGGAAAGTAGCTTATCAGATTACAAGTCTGCGCTAATCGAGAGCGTCGCCGACATTGGCAGTGAGCTGGCCCCTGATAGCCTGGATGAGGTCTGGGAGCGAGCTGGTGGGAAACGAAAAGATCTTGAAAGCAAAGGAACGGTATTTTCTCGTTGGCAACATGCAGCAAGAGTAGCAGCTAATGGGGGTAAATGCAGTCTTTCTGATTTGATTGGAGTTTTAAAAAAGGACTATCCAAACAACCCACAGTTGCGTGAAATGGAGGAAGTGTTGAGTAAGTTAATAAGTCGAAAGTAGAGATACTTCCCAACGGGTGCTCAAGGATGCCAACTTTTCCGCTACTCTTCGAGGGTGGCATCTGTGAGCCTTGGCATTATCCCATGTTTAAAAACCGCAACCCTGCTTAAAAAACAAAGAGCCAACGAATATGAACCAAGCTGTGCACAATAAGAACGTATCATTTATCTGGTCCATTGCTGACGACTGCCTGAGAGATATTTATGTCCGGGGCAAATACCGGGATGTTATTTTGCCCATGGTGGTCTTACGAAGGCTGGACAGCCTTTTGGAGCCCACCAAAGAAAAGGTGCTCGAGGAGGTGGCTTTTCAGAAAGATGACATGGGGCTGGTGGAACTGGATGAAAAAGGGCTGCAGGATGCGGCGGGTTATGTATTCTACAATATCAGCAAGTGGACCTTGAAAAGCCTTTTTGCCACGGCCACCAATAACCAGCAGATCCTCCAGGCCAATGTGGAGGATTACCTGGCCGGTTTTTCAGCCAATGTCAAAGAGATCATTGAAAAATTCAACCTCAAAACCCAGATCCGCCACATGGCGGCCAAGGACGTACTGCTGGATGTCCTGGAAAAATTCACCTCCCCTTACCTGAACCTGACCCCCCATGACAAGCTGGACCCGGACGGCAATCTGATGCCCGCCTTAACCAACCTGGGCATGGGATACGTCTTTGAAGAGCTGATCAGGAAATTCAACGAAGAAAACAATGAAGAGGCAGGCGAGCATTTCACACCCAGAGAGGTGATCGAGCTGATGACCCGGCTGGTGTTTGAACCGGTAAAAGACAGACTTCCCGTTGTCATGACCATCTATGATCCAGCCTGCGGGTCCGGCGGCATGCTCACTGAATCCCAGAATTTTATTGCTGATAAAAAAGGACAGATCCGGGCCACGGGGGATGTGTATCTTTACGGCAAAGAGATCAACGATGAAACCTATGCCATCTGCAAATCCGATATGATGATCAAGGGAAATGACCCCAAAAATATCCGCCCGGGGTCCACCCTGTCCACGGATGAATTTGCTTCCAACCGGTTTGATTTCATGTTGTCCAATCCGCCCTACGGGAAAAGCTGGGCCAGTGAAGTAAAATTTATCAAGGACGGGGCAGCTGTCATTGATCCGCGGTTCAAGGTGGTTCTCAAAGATTATTGGCATCAGCCGCAGCCTGTGGATGCTGTTCCGCGCACAAGCGACGGGCAGCTTTTGTTTCTGATGGAAATGATCAGCAAGATGAAGGTCTTTTCCGAAAGTACGGCAGGCTCCCGGGTTGCATCGGTCCACAACGGCTCCAGCCTGTTTACCGGGGATGCCGGTTCCGGCGAAAGCAATATCCGCCGGCACATCATTGAAAATGATCTTCTGGAAGCCATTATCCAGCTTCCAAACAACCTGTTCTACAACACCGGCATCACCACCTATATCTGGCTGCTGTCCAACAACAAGCAGCCCCATCGAAAGGGAAAGGTCCAGCTCATTGATGCCTCCCGCGTTTTCAAGAAACTGAGAAAAAACCTGGGCAACAAGAACTGTGAATTCTCCCCGGATCATATCCGGGAGATTGTCACCTGCTTTCTTGCCATGGAGATCAAAGAACCGGAACAGGATGAAAACAAAAACAATACCGGCATTGCCGCCAAAGTGTTTGAAAACAGTGATTTCGGATATTACAAGGTGGCCATTGAGCGGCCGGACCGCAGAAAGGCGCGGATTTCACCTGACCGGACAGCACCCCTGCGGTTTGACAGAACCCTGGCAGAACCCATGCAATGGATCTACGAACAGTTAGGGGATGCAGTCTACACCCCCGGCACCCTGGCTGAAAATGAAAAACTGATTCTGGGTTTTTGTGAGGACAGCGGCATTGCCCTGAACGGCAGAAACCGCAAAAAACTGTTCAGCCTCGATACCTGGACCAGACAATTGAAACTGGTGGCAGCGTCCCAGAAACTCATGGAGAAGATCGGGCCGGATGAATGGGACGATTTCAACCGGTTTGAAAAAGCCGTGGACAGCGCCCTGAAAGTACAGAAAATAAGACTGTCGGCCACGGAAAAAAAGGCTATCCTCAATGCCGTGTCCTGGTATGATGAAACCGCCCGCAGGGTCATTAAAAAGAAGGTCAAACTCTCCGGCGACAAACTGGACAGGCTGCTGGAGCATCTGGGATGCGAAGAATCCGCCCTGCCCGACTTCGGATATTATCCCACAGACAAAACAGGGGAGTATCTCACCTATGAGCCCTGCACAGATCTTCGGGACCATGAATCCGTCCCCCTCAAAGATGACATCCACGGTTTTTTCAAAAAAGAAGTAACCCCCCATGTTCCTGACGCCTGGATTAATCTGGATTCGGTCAAGATCGGCTATGAAGTCAGCTTCAACAAGTATTTCTACCGCCACAAACCCCTGCGGTCCATGGAAGCGGTGGCAACCGACATCCTGGATCTGGAACAACAGGCGGAAGGACTGATCGCCGATATCCTGGGCGTAGATGTGGCAACTGTATCCGCGGTGGACAATGACTGAGATAATGACATTGATGCCCGGATATGAGGTTTATAACGATTCCGGGGTAGAATGGATTGGGGAGATTCCGGCGCATTGGGAAATTGTCAATCTTGGCGCTTTATTAAAGCCAATTTCAATCAAAAACAAGCCTCATTTATCCTTACTTTCGATAACCCGTGAAAAAGGCGTTATTGAACGGGATATGGATAACCAAGAAGAAAATCATAATTATATCCCGGATGATTTGAGCAATTATAAATGCCTCCAAAAAGGTCAATTTGGTATGAACAAAATGAAGGCATGGCAGGGTTCGTATGGTGTTTCTGAATATACAGGTATCATCAGTCCTGCATATTACGTATTTTCTTTCAACAAAGAAATTGATCCAAACTATTTCAACATTGCAATACGAAGTAGACTTTATATTTCGTTTTTTGGATGTGCATCAGATGGTGTGCGTATTGGACAATGGGATTTATCCAAAACGAGAATGAAGACCATTCCATTTTTGATACCATCGTCTGGAGAACAAACTGCCATCGCCAACTTCCTCGACTGCAAAATCACTAAAATTGACCAGACCATCGCCATCAAGGAAAAACAGATCCTTCTCCTTAAAGAACGCAAACAGATCCTGATCCAGAATGCCATTACCAAGGGCCTTGATCCTGATGTTCCCATGCGTGATTCAGGGGTGGAATGGATTGGGAAGATACCATATCATTGGGAAGTGAAACGGCTTAGACTTATCGGTACAACACAGAATGGTATTAGTGCCGAGGCAGACTATTTTGGTTCTGGCCATCCATTTGTCAGTTACAGCGATGTTTATAATTGCCGAGAGTTACCTTGTTTGGTGAAAGGTTTAGCAAAATCTTCAACCCGTGACAGGCTTCAATACTCTGTTAAGAGAGGAGACGTCCTTTTTACAAGAACATCGGAAACAGCAGAAGAAATTGGTTTTCCTTCTGTTTGCATGAAAACTATTGAAAACTCAACATTTGCAGGTTTCTTAATCCGATTTCGCCCAAAACCAAATTATTTAGAACCAGGTTTTTCAAAATATTATTTTTGTTCTAACATGCTCCGGGCTTATTTCGTTGGGGAAATGAATATAGTTACTCGTGCATCATTGAGCCAAGAATTGCTAAAAGCTTTACCAGTCCTATTACCACCCCTAAAAGAGCAGTTAGCCATTTATAACCACATCCAGACCCAATCCACCAAAATCGACAAGGCCATCACCATTCAGGAGCAGATGATCGAAAAGCTAAAGGAATACAAGGCCACGCTGATCAATTCAGCCGTCACCGGAAAAATCAAGGTGCCGGATACAGGAAAGAAAAAAAGTAAGGAGGCCCATGGTCAGCCAAACCAATGAACAGGCCCTGGAAGCTGCCATTGAAAAAAAATTGACCGGCACCTGCCTGGAAGAATTACAGGCGGCGGCAGATGATCACACAGTGGCGGAAACCAGGATGCCGTTTGGCATCCATCATGGGTATGAGCAGGGGTATCCCCAGCATTTCAACCCGAGATTCGCCATTGATACGGAAAAGTTCTGGGCCTTTCTGACAAAAACCCAGGGAAAGGAACTGGAAAAACTTAAGCGCAACAGCCGGGACACAGATGAATGGCAGCGAAAGATCCTGGAGCGCCTGGACCGCATGGCCAGAAAAAACGGCCTGCTGCATCTTTTGAAAAAAGGCCTGAGCCTGGATGACGTCCACCTTGTTCTGATGTATCCGGCCCCCCTTGCCAGCAGTGCACAACAGGTAAAAACCAATTTTGAGAACAATATTTTCAGTTCCACCCGGCAGGTGCACTATTCCCTGGATAATCCCGGCGAATCCATTGATCTGGTGCTGTTTATCAACGGGCTTGCCTTTGCCACCCTGGAACTGAAAAATCCCTGGACCGGACAGACCGCCAGGTTTCACGGGCAAAAGCAGTACAGGACCAAAAGGGACAGCCGCCAGCCTTTGCTGCAGTTCGGCCGGTGTCTTGTCCACATGGCAGTGGATACGGATGAGGTGTATATGACCACAAAGCTTGCCGGAAAATCCACCTTTTTCCTGCCGTTCAACAAGGGGCACAATCTGGGTGCGGGAAATCCCCCCAATAAAAGCGGGCATAAATCCGCTTATTTATGGGAAGAGGTTTTCAAAAAAGAGAGCATCGCAGATATTGTCCAACACTTTATCCGGCTTTCCGGCAGGCCCAAAGATCCTTTGAACAAAAGAAGACTGTTTTTTCCGCGGTATCACCAGATGGATGTGGTCCGGAAACTTGCCGGGCATGCCGCACAAAACGGGATGGGACATACCTGTCTTGTGCAGCATTCGGCAGGGTCCGGAAAATCAAACTCCATTACCTGGGCCGCGTACCGGTTGGTCGAGACCTATCCTGCCGCAGCAGACATCCGGGGTGCAAAAGGCCTGGAGCAGCCACTGTTTGATTCGGTCATCGTGGTCACGGACCGGCGCCTGCTGGACAAGCAGCTACGGGAAACCATCAGGGAATTTTCCGAAGTCAAAAACATTATTGCACCGGCATACCGGTCCCAGGACCTGAAAACGGCCCTGGAGCAGGGCAAAAAGATCATTATCACCACCATACAGAAATTTCCCTTTATTCTGGACGGTATCAGTGATTTGCGGAAAAAGAACTTTGCCGTGGTGATTGACGAGGCCCACAGCTCCCAGAGCGGCACTGCCCATGACACCATGAACCGGGTCATGGGAAGGGATGATCAGGAAGACGCAGACAGCCTGGATGCCCAGGATAAAATTCTCAAGGCCATGGCAGAGCGCAAAATGCGGGAAAACGCGTCCTATTTTGCCTTTACCGCTACCCCTAAGAACACCACTCTGGAAAAATTCGGCATCAGGCAGCCCGACGGCCGGTATACGCCGTTTCATCTGTATTCAATGAAACAGGCCATTGAAGAAGGGTTTATCCTGGATGTCCTGGCCAATTACACCACCTATAAAAGCTATTATGAAATTCAGAAATCCATACAGGACAACCCCCTGTTTGACAGCAAAAAAGCCCAGAAAAAACTGCGGGCCTATGTGGAGCGGCACCGGCAGACCATTGCCATAAAAGCGGACATTATCCTGGAGCACTTTATCCCCCATGTGGTGAACCAGAAAAAACTCAAGGGCAAAGCCAAAGCAATGGTTATTACCCAGAATATTGAAACCGCCATCCGGTATTTTCAGGCCATATCCCGGCTCCTGGCAAAAAGGGGGAACCAGTTCAAGGCATTGATTGCATTTTCCGGGCAAAAGCAGGTGGACGGCATTGATTATACGGAAAGCGATATGAACGGGTTTGCCGAAAGCGAGACCAAAGAGCGGTTCGATACAGATGATTACCGGCTGCTGGTGGTGGCCAACAAATATTTGACCGGTTTTGATCAGCCCAAACTGGCAGCGATGTATGTGGATAAAAAACTGCAGGGGGTGATGGCGGTCCAGGCCCTGTCCCGGTTGAACCGGTCCGCACCCCATCTGGGCAAAAAAACCGAAGATTTGTTTATCCTGGATTTTTTCAATCGGGTGGAAGAGATCCAGACCGCGTTCGATGATTTTTACACGGCCACCAGCCTGTCCAGAGCCACGGATGTGAATGTCCTGCATGATCTCAAAGAAACCCTGGATGCAGAAGGCATATATGAATGGCAGGAGGTGGAAGATTTTGTGGAACATTATTTCAATGATGCGGATGCACAGGATTTAAGCCCTTTCATTGATACTGCGGCAGCCAGATTCAATACAGGGCTGGCACTGGAAGACCAGGACAAGGCTGATCTGAAAATCAAGGCCAAGCAGTTTGTCAAAATATACGGGCAAATGGCATCGATTATGCCCTATGAAATTGTGGCATGGGAAAAGCTGTTCTGGTTTTTAAAATTTCTGATCCCCAAACTGATCGTAAAAGACCCGAAGGCAGATGAGATTGATGAATTGCTGAACGCGGTGGATCTGTCCTCCTATGGGTTGCAGCGGGTGAAACTGAATCACCGTATCCGGCTGAATGAGGATGAGACCGAACTGGACCCGCAAAACCCGAATCCCCGGGGTGCCCACGGCGGTGATGAGGCCCACGACCCCCTGGATGATATTGTCCGCCGATTTAATGAACGGTGGTTTCAGGGATGGAGCGCCACCCCGGAAGAACAGCGGATCAAATTCATCCACATTGCAGACAGCATCAGGGCACACCCGGATTTTGATCAAAAGTACAAAAACAACCAGGATACCCATAACCGGGTTCTGGCGTTTCAAAAGATATTTGAAGATGTCATGCTCAAAAAACGGCGCAATGAGCTGGAACTATACAAGCTGCTGGCCAGCGATGCTGCCTTCAAATCGGCAATGCAGCAAAGCCTTAGACAGATCGTTGACAGATAGCATGCCCGGATCATGATCATGACGAGGGCTACTACATTGTGGCTTCACCTCCATTTCGTAGCCACGTGTGTTAAGCGGCGTTAAAAAATCACAAGTTTAACTTGTTAAATAATAATAATTTTAAACTAACTTCTTGAATTTAGTTTGATTTTAGCTTATAATCACAAACATGACTGGTGAAAAAAGAAATATATTAAACCAAATCCTCCGGAATTGGCCTAAAGGGACAGTGGGTACATTGGCATGGTTCCGCGAGTATGGCGGATATCAGCAGTTACTAGACTATTACCAGAAAGCGCCTTGGGTAACTAAAATAGGAAGTGGTGCATATATTCAACACGGAGATACTGTTGATTGGCGAGGGGGATTGTATGCAGTTCAGAATCAGTTAAATCTTTTTGTTCATGCTGGCGGGAAAACTGCTCTAGAATTATCTGGATTCGGACATAATCTTCAATTGGGGCAAACAGCAAAAGTATATCTTTTTGCATCTGAAAAAATTCAATTACCGAAATGGTTCATAAAACATCCATGGGAAGATCAATTGTGTTTTAAGCAGCTAAATATTTTCCAATCGCGACCTGATTTTGGATTAATGCATTTTAATACGGGCAATTTTGAAATAAAAGGTTCTGCGCCCGAGCGCGCCATGTTTGAATTGTGTGCTCTGATTCCAAATTATCATTCGTTTGAAGAGGCTGGTCATTTTATGGAAAGTCTTTTAACCTTGCGATGTGAATATGTACAAACCCTTCTTGAAGCATGCAGTTCAATAAAAGCAAAACGGTTATTCCTCTATTTTGCGGACACATATAGTATGCCCTGGTTTCAGAAGCTGGATATAAAAAATATTGATCTGGGAAAAGGGAAACGACAGGTTGCAGCCAATGGAATCCTAAATAAAAAATATCAAATAACAGTCCCTGATGAAACAAAGAGTATCCGCTTAACGGATATCCCATGAAAATGAACAAATATTTTAGAATTCCCGGACAGCAACAAAACTTGTAAGAGAATGGATTGATATGCCTTTTCAAGAACTTGAAAAGGCTTGGGAAGATGCAAGAAATTTCAGGCAAATTCAGCCAATGTCAAAGAGATTATTGAAAAATTCAACCTCAAAACACAGATCCGCCACATGGCAGCCAAGGACGTGCTGATCAATTCAGCCGTCACCGGAAAAATCAAGGTGCCGCAGACTGGAGAAACCAAAGAAGTGGTATAAAAATAAGGTATGAACCGATGACAGATGACAGCCGCATACAGATTTACCAGAGCCCGGACGGGGAAACACAGGTGGATGTCCGGTTTGAACACGAGACTGCCTGGTTGACACAAGCCCAGATGGTAGAGTTGTTCCACCGAGATGTGTCGGTTATTTCACGTCATATCAAAAATGCAGTACAGGAGGGGGAGATCAACGAGAAAAGCAATTTGCAAAAAATGCAAATTGCCCGTTCCGACAAGCCGGTTACCCTCTATGACCTGGATGTGGTGATCTCTGTGGGATACCGGGTGAAGTCTCCCCAGGGTGTTCAATTTCGCAGGTGGGCCACACAGCGGTTACGAGACTATTTGATTCAGGGCTATGCCCTCAACCAGAAACGCTTTGAAGAAAATGCAGCAGAATTAAAGCAGGCCCTTGCCCTGATTCAGAAGGCGGCCAGATCGCCTGCCCTTGCCACAGACATGGGGCGGGGCCTGGTGGATATCATGGGCCGGTATACCACCACCTTTTTATGGCTCCAGCAGTATGACGAAGGATTGCTCAAAGAACCGGGCGGTTTTCCCGGCGGCATCCTTCCCACGCCCAAAGCGGCCATGGCATCCATCCTGGCGTTGAAACAGCAGTTGATGGCAAAAGATGAAGCCTCAGAACTTTTCGCCAATATGTCCCGGCCCGACAGCCTGGGCGCTATTTTCGGCAATCTCGAACAAACTGTATTCGGAGAACCTGCCTATCCCACGGTTGAAAGCAAGGCTGCCCATCTTTTGTATTTTGTGGTGAAAAACCATCCGTTTACTGACGGTAACAAGCGCAGCGGTGCGTTTTTGTTTGTGGATTTTTTACACCGCAACGGCCGTCTGATAAGGCAGAATGGTGTGCCTGTGATCAATGATACCGGTCTTGCGGCGTTAACCCTGCTGGTGGCCGAGTCTGATCCAAAACAAAAAGAGACCCTGATTAAACTGATAATGAATTTGTTGTGTGAACACGAAACTTGAAGACACTTGAGGCGGCCCATGGTCAGCCAAGCCAATGAAAAGGCCCTGTCCCGGTTGAACCGGTCCGCACCCCGCTGCATTCAAATCAGCAATGCAGCAAAGCCTTAGACAGATCGTTGACAGATAGCGTGCCCGGACCATGTGCTGGCCTATGTCGCCCGGCGACTGTGAGCCTTGACGTTCACGGCGGCTGCGCCGCGTTCAGCGGTCTCATCTTGACTTTGATCTCAATATGGACTAAATTAAGATCAATATCATTAATTATGGAGGCCAAGATGAAACTAAGCGAATCTGTAAAACCCATTAGCTATTTTAAAGCGCATGCTTCAGAAATTGTCCGGCAAATCGCTGATCGCCAGCAACCCATGGTTATCACTCAGAATGGGGAAGCCAAAGCGATTCTCCAGGATATTGTTCAATATGAGCAGACACAGGAAAGCCTTGCCATGCTGAAAATGTTGGCCCAAAGTAGAAATAGCCTTAAAAATGGGGATCACAAACCTGTTGCCGATGTTTTCAGCAATTTGAAAAAGAAAATCCGAGAAGACCAATCTGAATGAAATACACAGTTCATATTATCTTAGATGCGGAAAAAGACCTTTTTGAAATCTATGATTATATAAAAAAAGCCGGATCCCCGCAAAACGCGAAAACAATTTTTTCAGAAATAGAAACAGCCTGCCGCAATCTGTCATTTAATCCGGAAAAAGGTCATTATCCCCCTGAGCTTCAACGAATTGATGTGTATGACTATCGCGAAATCCATGTAAAAGTTTACCGCATTCTTTACGAGATCATAAGATCAGATGTTTTTATCCATTGCATTCTCGACGGCAGACGGAATATCTCGGAAATACTTCAGCGACGCAATTTGAGATAGGACAACATTTTACCACACACTTTTTTTTATTGGAGAACAAATGGGGATAAATCAGGCATCCATCCACAACCATTTATTAAAAATGGCAACATTGCCAAATCTAATAAATGCCGATTTGGTTCGTGGCCCCTGTCGTCCCAGCGCTTCAGCCCGGTCGTGGTTTCTGCCATGCAGAAAAAAGGCATCCTGGGCATTACCAGCAGGTATGTGATCATCTTGAATCAACAGGGATTGGAATAATACAGCTCCAGTGAACTCCATGTTGGGTTTCTAAAGCCGAAATGGTATTGACAACAGCAATACCAATAGTTATACTTTGGTATTTAATGGAGGTGTTAACCATGCCAAATGTAAAAACAGCAATATCAATTGAAAAACCTGTTTTTGAACAGATGGATATCCTGGCTAAAAATTTAAATGTTTCAAGAAGTCGGCTTTTTACGATGGCTGCTCGGGAATTCATACAGCGCCATAATAATATCGAGCTTCTCAAACTGATTAATGAGGCATACAAAGATACAACTGAAACTGAACCGATGGTTACTATGATGCATTCAAAACACTATGGAATGGTAAAAGATCAATGGTAATCAACCAAGGGGATATTTTTTGGATTGATTTCAGAGCCCCTAATGGATCAGAGCCTGGCTATCGTCATCCTCATCTCGTCCTTCAAAACAACCTCTTTAATCGCAGCCGAATAAACACGGTTGTTGTTTGTACTCTCACGTCCAATATGAAAAGAGCCAGTGCGCCCGGCAGCGTAACCTTAAAGAAGGGCGAAGCGAACTTATCCAAAAAAAGCGTCGTGAATATTTCGCAAATTTTCACAGTGAACAAAAGCGATTTATCGGAAAAAATAGGAACTTTGTCAAAAGATCGTATCTTCCAGGTTCTTCAGGGTATTAAACTGCTTACTGAACCTAGAGATGTTGATTAAATAAGGCGGCGAGCCCAACATTTTTCTTCAGCGGACTCGGTTCCCTCGCCGCTGAGAAACGCGTTAACCGTCAGAAAAGTTTAGCTTGAAAAAACATAGGGTATGATTTATTATCATACCCGGAGGTGATAAAAATGCCGGCATCAAAAATTGCAATTACAATTGACGACAAGACACTTAAACAGCTTGATATTCTTGTCAAATCAAAATTTTTTTCAAGCCGTAGCAACGCCATTCAACAGGCCGTTGCTGAAAAGCTTATGCGCATTGAGAAAAGCCGTCTTGCGCAGGAGTGCTCCAAGCTTGACCCTGAATTCGAACAGTCTTTAGCTGAGGAAGGCTTCTCATCGGAGTTGGAAGAATGGCCGCAATATTAAGGGGTAACATTCACTGGGCAGATTTAAATCCAGTCATTGGAAGCGAACAGGGCGGCTTACGCCCTGTTCTCATTTTAAGTCACAATGTATTTAACGAGAGATCGGGCACTGTAATTGCCGTCGCGATCACCAGCCAGCGGCAAAAGGCAGGCTATCCACTAACTATGGAACTTGTGGACACCAAGCTTCCCAAAAAATCGTGGGTAAAGATCAGCCAGATTCGAATCCTGTCTACAAAGCGAATCGGCAAAAAGATATCAAAAGCATCCGACGAAGAGTTGACGCTCATCATTGAGGGGTTGAATGAAATAATTGGCGGTTAACCATGCAGTGCACAGGACCGCAACGTTCGTCGTTACATGCATTAAAAACATATTAAGCCCTATTGACTTGGTGGACCTTGAAAAGCCAAAGAAGTGATATAAAAATAAGGTATGAACCGATGACAGATGACAGCTGCATACAGATTTACCAGAGCCCGGACGGGGAGACACAGGTGGATGTCCGGTTTGAACACGAAACTTGAAGACACTTGAGGAGGCCCACGATCCTTTGGATGATATTGTCCGCTGCTTTAATGAACCGTGGTTTCAGGGGTGGAGCGCCACGCCGGAAGAACAGCGGATCAAATTCATCCACATTGCAGACAGCATCAGGGCGCACCCGGATTTTGATCATGACGAAAAGGTACCATCTGTAATGCCAACAATCAAAATAATGCGGGCGAACCGCATCATTTTTGTGTTATCCCCCTGTGGCAGAAGCAACTTGACACAACAACGCATTTGTATTACATTTTGTAATACGGAGGTGGCAATATGATCACATTAAGACTCGATCCGAATTTAGAAAAAGAGATTAGTACCGTTGCCAAAAATCTTGGTCTAACAAAATCCGATTTGATTCGTAAAAGTGTAATTGAATATCTCGGAAAACTTGAAAGTCCGGATGCTTGGGAATTGGGTAAAGATTATTTTGGAAAATATTCAAGCGGCCTGAAAAATTTGTCGGTCGATCGAAAAACGATTTTAAAAGAAAAAATTCGGGCTAAAAGAAAATGAAAAAAATTCTAATAGACTCTGGCCCTTTAATTGCGTTGTTCGATTCATCCGATAGATACCATCAAGAATCGGTTGATTTTATCAAGCTAAATAAATATCCTCTCATTACAACGATAGCCTCCATAACAGAGACACTTCACTTATTGGATTTCAACCGAAATGCGCAGATAGATTTTTTAGACTGGATTGGCAGAGGAGGAGTTGAGATTCATGATATCCAAAATAAAGACTTTCATCGATTAAAAGAGCTAACAGAAAAATATCGTGACTTACCAATGGATTTTGCCGATTCATGTCTTGTTTATATAGCTGAACAACTCAACATAAATACCATTGCAACTATTGATCGTGATTTTACAGTTTACAGGATTAAAGGAAGAAAAAAGTTTGAAATTGTACTTTCTTGAATGAATCCGCCACATAACAGCTGTTTTTCTAAGTAAGGGCTGTTGATCACTGTGCCTGGGAATCGCAAAACACGAAACCAGGGAAAAATATCTTCGGATCATCGATACCCTGGCAAAACAGGGGGCTGAAGCCATCATCCTGGGCTGCACGGAAATCGGGATGCTGGTGGGCCAGAAGGATACACCCGTAAAACTCTTTGACACCACGGCCATTCATGCACAAAAGGCGGTGCAATATGCGATGCGGCGATTTTAGCTCCGAAAGACCTCCGACCTCCTACCAGTCAATGGGGAAATAATCCTTTAGAAATTTACCGCACCAGTGTTTTCCCGTGATGATCCCGTGGAAAAACGGGTCGCAGATCCTGGCTGCCCCGTCCACAATATCCAGCGGGGGCTGGAAATCATGATCAGCTAGTTTTTGCTTTGCCAGGACCGCCGGATCCTCATCCGTTACCCAGCCCGTATCCACGGCATTCATGTAAATGCCGTGCCTGGCCAGGTCACTGGCCGCCGTATGGGTGAGCATGTTCAAGGAGGCCTTGGCCATGTTGGTGTGGGGATGGCGGCTGCCCTTCTTAAACCGCAGGAACTTGCCCTCCATTGCCGAGACATTCACAATATGCTTCTGCCCTGTGTTGTCCTGCTTCATCAGCTCTGCCAGGCGGTTGCACAGCACAAAGGGTGCCACGGCGTTGACCAGCTGGATCTCCAGCATTTCAGATGTCTGAATTTCCCCCAGCCGCAACCGCCAGGAGTTGGTCTTGCGCAGATCCACCTGCTGGCGGTCTGCATCCAGTCTGCCTGCAGGGAACACCTCGGGCACATCTAAAGAATGGTCATAGGAGTAGGGAATCTGGGACAGTTGTGCCGACATGCGCAGCCCTATCCCGGGTGCTGATCCGTTCCAGGTCACGGGCAGGGCCTTTTCCTCCCCGATATTTTCCGGCCGGCCGGACGTCAGCCGGGAGATGCATTTGCCATACTGCCCCAGAAGGGTCTGAGCATCCTCAGGCAGCAGTCCTGTATCCCCGGTCTCAGTCTCCATGAGATGGGCGTAAAATCCAGGGGGCCGGCGGACGGTCTGGGCCGCATTATTGATCAGGATATCCAGCCGCTGATACGTATCCTTGATATAATCACAGAACAGCTCCACACTCGGGGTATGCCGCAGATCCAGACCGTAAATCTGGAGCCTGTGGCCCCAGTCGGAAAAATCATCCTCCTTTGAAAACCGGAGGGCGGAATCCCTGGGAAACCGGGTCGTGGCAATCACCTTTGCCCCGGCCCTGAGCATCATCAGGGTGGCCTGGTATCCGATTTTAAGACGGGACCCTGTGATCAATGCCACCTGACCCTTCAGGGACGCGGTCTGAAAGCGCTTCTGATAGTTGAATTCCGCGCATTCCGGGCACATGGCATCGTAGAAGTGATGGATCTGTTTAAACGCGGCCTTGCATACATAGCAGTTCCGGGGGGATTCCAGCGTCTGTCCGGTCTCTTTTGTCACCGAAACAGGACCTGAAATCTTCAGCGGCGCGGTAAACACAGTGGCTTCCCTGGCCTTGCGGATACCCGTGGCAGCCCTCAGCCGCTTTTCCTTTTCAACAATGGCCCTGCGCTTACGCTGTTGTTTGTCCTTTTTGCGTTTTCGTATCTCTTCAGGACCAGGCCGGGCAATTTTCCCTGCCGCAGAAAGCAGGGCAACGCGGTCATTTTCTGATAATTTTGCCAGAAGTTCCGACCGCTCAGCAATTTGTTCCAGCACGGGTATGCAGTGCCGTATGGCCGTCAGCGTGTCCTGATCCTCATCAATTTCGATGGATGCCACTATATGTCTGCCCTGTTTATCTATCATCAATTTAAAAAGTTAGAATTATTATGTATTTTTGCGGGTTTGTCAAATGAGATCAGGACGCGGGGACGTAGTTAACTTATCAACTTGACACGACACCATCTCCCTGCTAATGTCCCTTTATCATGCCGCGACAGCCACGCATAGACGCGCCGGGGGCGCTTCACCATGTTATCGCCAGGGGTATTGATGGAACGGCGATATTCAGGGATGAAAAGGACCGAAAATCGTTCCTGGAACGGCTGGACGTCATTTTCAAAGAAACGGATACTGTCTGTTACGCCTGGGCACTGCTGTCCAACCATTTTCACCTACTGTTACGAACCGGCGCAGCTCCCCTTTCCAGGGTCATGCGACGATTGATGACGGGCCATGCGGTCAGCTTCAACCTGCGTCATAGTCGCAAGGGGCATCTATTTCAGAATCGCTACAAGTCAATCCTCTGCCAGGAGGATGCCTATTTTCTTGAGCTGGTGCGCTATATTCATCTGAATCCGCTACGGGCCGGCCTGGTGAATGACATGGATCGCCTTGACAGGTATCCCTTCTCAGGGCATGCCGTTGTCATGGGAACGGCCACGCAATCCTGGCAGCATGTGGATAAGGTTCTATCCTGTTTCGGTAAGCAGCAGGGACAGGCGCGAATGAGATACCGGGACTTTATCGCCCAGGGGATCGAGCAGGGCTGTCGGACAGATTTGACCGGCGGCGGTCTTGTTCGCAGCCACGGCGGATGGACTTCCGTGAGAGATCTTCATGAAGCGGGTCTGCGTGCTACCGGTGATGAACGCATTCTGGGCGACAGCGACTTTGTTGAACGAATGCTTACCGCTGCGGAAGATGAGTTTGAACGGCGGCACACCTTGAAGGCACGGGGAATAACCGTGGATACCGTTGCTGAAAAGGTTGCGGCACTTCTCGCCATGCCGGTAAAGGAGGTATGGCTGCCGGGGCGCTACAAGCGTACGGTAGAGGCACGAAGCCTGGTGTGCTACGTTGCCGTTCGCGAGATTGGCGTAACCATGCGATCCCTGGCCCGGCGTTTCGGCATTTCCACGGCGGCGGTAAGCAAGTCAGTCACCCGGGGACGTCGAATAGTTGAAGAAAAAGAAATCAACATTGATAAGTTGATAAGTTAACTACGTCCCTTTCTCGTCCCTTTCTTTCGGGCTTGACACCGGGTTTATACTTGCTTAATCTGATTTTTATCATGATTGACGGACAGAAAATACTCATCACACGCAAATATCCGGCTGCCGGCATGGACCTGCTCAAAAAGGAACCGTTCCAGCTCACCTTCTGGGAAAAGGACCGGCCCATGACCCCGGCGGAGCTGGCAGCACAGGCAAAGAATCATGATGCGTTGCTGTGCACCCTCACCGACCGCATTGACCAACCGTTTCTGGCCCGGTGCTCCCATCTGGAAATCATTTCCCAATTTGCCGTGGGATACGACAACATCGATATTCCGGAAGCCACCCGGAAAAAAATTCCTGTGGGCTTTACCCCGGATGCCATGAGCGAGGCCACGGCCGACATCGCCTTTGGTCTGATGATCGCTGCGGCCCGCAATTTTTTTTTCCTGCACAAAACCATTCTCACGGGTGAGTGGGGGTATTTCAACCCCACGGGCCACCTGGGGTTTGAACTCAAGGGTAAAACCCTGGGCATTTTAGGCCTCGGACGTATCGGTGTCAAAATGGCTGAACGGTGTAAATCCGCCTATGGCATGACCATTATCTACCACAACCGCAACCGGAACCTTTCGGCTGAAAAACCACTCGATGCCAGATGGGTATCCTTTGACCAACTGCTTAAACAAAGCGATATCCTGTCGGTCCACTGCGCTTTGACCCCGGAGACCCGGCACATTTTCGATGCTCAGGCTTTTAAACAAATGAAGCCTTCCGCCGTGTTCATCAACACGGCCAGAGGTCCCATTCACCATGAACCCGACCTGATCCAGGCTTTGAATCAAAAACAGATCTGGGGCGCCGGCCTGGATGTCACGGATCCTGAACCCATGGCACCAGACAATTTACTTTTGTCCATGGAAAATGTGTGTGTACTGCCCCACATAGGCTCCGGCACCATGGAAGCCCGGGATCAGATGTCTGTTCTGGCGGCTGAAAACATCATTGCATTCTACAAAACAGGCCGGGTCCCGCACATTGTCAACCCAGAGGTTCTGGCATGAAAGTCATTAAAATCGGCGGCGGATGCCTAAAAGACGGGCCCACGACAAACATTATTCTGGATCTGGCGGCAGTCCGGGGAAAAGGAAATATCTTTGTGGTGTCCGCGTTTTACGGAATTACCAACGCCCTGATTTCCGGCATTGAGGCGGCACTGGCATCTGAAGACACCATTGAAGGGGTAATCCGGGACCTGAGAAACCGTCATCAGATCATTGTTGACTGTCTGATGAAACCGCCTGAAGAAAAAAAACGGGCACTTCAGAAACTGGATAAACTGCTCGGCAAACTGGAACGGTACTATTTCGGCATCAGTTTCACCCGGGAAGCCACGCCGAGGATGCGGGATATCATCTGTGTCTTTGGGGAAAAGATGTCCGCCATGATCCTGGCAGCGGCCATGGCATCCCGGGGAATTGACAGCGGCGTGGCCCTGCCGGAAGAGGCCGGCATCATCACGGACGGCAAATTCATGGATGCCACGGCCCTGATCGCTCCCACCCGGGAAAATCTGTCCCTGCGCCTGGGCAGACAGGTCACGAAAAACAAAATTTTGTTTGTTCCCGGATTCTATGGTGTCAGTGACACCGGAGAAATCACCACATTCGGCAGAGGCGGGTCTGATTATTCCGCAGCCGTGGTTGCTGCCGGGGTCGATGCCGACCTCCTGGAAATCTGGAAAGACACCCCTGGATTCATGACGGCGGACCCGGACAATATCCCCGAGTGCCGGCTGATTCCTGAGCTGACCTATGAGGAAGCTGCGGAACTGGCCTATACGGGTGCCGGAATTCTGCATCCCCGCACAGTGGAACCGGTACGGCAGGCAGGTATTGACATTGCCATCAAAAACACCTATGACCCGGATGCCCGGGGCAGCCGGATCACCCGCCAGGCCAGAGAAGCCGACACCATTATCAAAAGCGTTTCCTACACAAGCGATGTCGCTATTTTAAAAATCCATGCCTCGGGCGTGGGGGTCCGGCAGGGCATTCTTTCCCTGATCACGGGGGCTGTTTCCGGCAGCGGCATCAACATCAAATCCGTGGTAACCTCCCAGACCTGTATCAGCCTGCTGGTTTCCAAAAACGACGCCCAAACCGCCCATGACTGTATCCGTGCCATTCACCCGCGGCCTTTCCGGGAATCGGCCTGCAGAACCCGGGTGGCTCTGGTCAGTATTGTGGGAGAAGGACTGCACCTGAGCCGGGGCATTGCGGCCCGATGTTTTACTGCGGTTTCCAAAGCAGATGTCAACATTGAAATGATCTCTTTCGGGGCCTCGGATGCGGCCATGTATTTTCTGGTGCATGAAGACAGCCTGGATCCCACCATTCAGGCACTGCACGACACCTTTTTCAATGCTTCGCCGCCACCCAATTGAGCGGTCTTGTCATCTGACCCGGCACAAAGCATGGGTTTCAGGTACTGGCCGGCTTTGAAAAGATTATGAGGGGAAAAGACAGCAAAACAGCCATCAAAATGGCAACTCCGGCGCAGCGAAATCGATTGCGTGGTGCAAAAGGCCTGCAATGGAAAAAAACAACCGTGATCCGGGCAGATCAAAAAAGGGTCCCGGCCCGGGCACCGGTCATTATTTCCGCCAGCCGGGCCACGGATATTCCCGCATTTTACGCTGACTGGCTGATTCATCGACTTGAAGCCGGATATGCCGTGTGGGTCAACCCGTTCAACCGGAAGCCCAGTTATATTTCTTTTGAAGCGGCCCGCCTGTTTGTGTTCTGGACCAAAAACCCCAGGCCCCTGATGGCCCGTCTGGATGAATTTGAAAAAAGAGAGATCAATTATTATTTTCAGTTTACGCTCAACGATTATGAGTCCGAAAAACTGGAACCCCGTCTGCCGCCGCTGAAAGAGCGGATCCGCACATTCAGGGAACTGTCCGACAAAATCGGCAGACACCGTGTGATCTGGCGGTTCGATCCATTGATCGTCACCCCCGGGCTGTCTGTGGAACATCTGCTGGAAAAAATCGCATCCATCGGCAGCCGGTTGATGCATAAAACCGATAAACTGGTGGTCAGTTTCGTGGATGTTGCCGCATATCAAAAGGTTCAGAACAACCTGATTCGGGAACTGGATTGTTTTGACAGGGCTTCCGTGTTTTCTGCTGAGCCGTCAGAATCGCAGATCCGTCAGATCGCCCGGGGACTTGAACAATTGAAAACACGCTGGTACAAACAGGGCTGGGATATCACCGTGGCCACCTGCGGAGAATCCATGGACCTGAAAACGGATTACGGCATTGTCAAAAACAAATGCATCGATGATGATCTGATCCGCAGGGTATTCTCCCATGATCAGAAATTGATGCGGTTTGTGGATTATGGTGAAACCGATCCAGACACTGTCGGGCAACTGGAAATGTTTGCCACCCCCAGAAAAGTCAATCTCAAGGACAAGGGCCAGCGCAAAGCCTGCGGCTGCATCTCCAGCAAAGATATCGGGATGTACGATACCTGCCCGCATTTCTGTGTCTATTGCTATGCCAACACATCCCGACACAGTGTGAACCGCCAGTTTGCCCGGCACAGCAAACATGGAGAAGGTCTTGTGGATTCACCGGATTCATCTCAACCCTGATTCGGTCGGTGACCTTTTTTTCAGTTTATCGGGGCATTTGTCGACAAGATCAACCCCATATCATTTTTACCTGTCCAGGGCGGTTCTGATTCGGATTGCCAGTTCATTTTTAGAAAACGGTTTCTGAATAAACTGAATCCCTTTGTGGCCCACCTCGTGATGGGCAATGACATCTGCCGTATACCCGGACATGAACACACACTTGAGATCCGGATGCACCGTTGAGAGGTAGCCGGCCAGATCCTTGCCGTTCATCTCCGGCATCACCACATCCGTCAAAAGCAGGTGAATCTTTTTATCATGGGTTTTCGCCAGAGTGATGGCTTTTTTCGGGGTGTCCGCCGATAAAACCGTATATCCCAGGCCTTGAAGCATCAGCCCGGCGACTTCCAGTATGGCCGGTTCATCTTCCACCAGCAAAATGGTTTCATTACCGGCCGGCATGATGGGATCGGGTTCATGAATATCAGACAATAACTCCGGGTCCGGGTCCGTGATGATATGCCGGGGCAGATATATTCTGAAAACAGACCCAAGACCCGGCTCACTGTAAACATTGATATAGCCGTTGTTCTGTTTGACAATCCCGTAGACCGTTGCAAGGCCAAGGCCGGTGCCTTTACCGATATCTTTGGTGGTAAAAAACGGCTCGAACAGATTTTTTAAGACTGCTTTGTCCATACCGGCCCCGTCATCACCCACGGACAGCAGGACATACTCTCCCGGAACAGCACCCGAGTGATGGTCGCAATACATTTGATCAAATATTTTTCTATCTGTTTGAATGGTGATAGTGCCCACACCGCTGATGGCATCTCTGGCATTGACACACAGATTGGCCAGGATCTGATCGATCTGGGAGGGATCCATTTTAACGGGCCACAGATCGTTGCCCGGCTGCCAGACCAGACGGATATTTTCACCGATCAATCGACGTAACATACTGAGCATGCTGTCCACAGTGTCGTTCAGATCCAGGACCCGGGGGGAGATGATCTGCTTTCTGGCAAATGTCAGTAGTTGTTTGGTCAGATCCGCGGAACGCATGGCGGATTCCCGGATTCGTTCCAGATCTTTATGTACCGGCCCCATAGAACCGATCCGTCCCATTGCCAATTCCACATGCCCCAGAATCACCCCCAGCATGTTATTGAAATCATGGGCCACTCCGCCGGCCAGCCGGCCCACGGACTCCATTTTCTGAGCCTGCCTGAGCTGGGAAGTCAGGCGGCGGTGCTCGGCATTGAAGATGACCTGGGCCGCCATACCGGCCAGGGTGCCGGCAAAAGCTTCCTCGTCCGGATGCCATGTCCGTTTTTCACCTGTGTGGGCCATGGTAAAAATCCCGACCAGCTTCCCCTGGGAAATAATACCGGCATCCAAAGTGGAAGTGATTCCCATGGGAACGAGATAAAAATCCACGAATTCACGCATGCGCTCATCTTTTAACGCATCGTCGACAAATATTCGCCCCTGTTTTTGAAACTGCTCAAAATAACGGGGAAAATCGGCTGTCTTGATCTGCATTCCCGGTGTGTTCCCATCGGGATCAACGCCGAAAAACGCCACACATTCCAGCACGGTGTCGTCGTTGGAAAACTGCCAGACATTGGCCCGGGACACATGAATGGTTTTGCAGGCCGTTTCCACAAGCCGGGCAAACGCCGCTTCTTTGTCTTCTGAATGAACCACAGGGTCCAGCGCCAGATCGGCAATGGCTTTTCGCTGTCTCACGGCGCGCTCTTCGCTGTGGCGCAGACTCTTTTCCGCCTGCCGGCGCTCGGACTGGGCAGCGGCTTCACTTTTCAGCAACTTGCGGTGGCGGAACATCAACACCAGAACCAGCAAAAAGACAAGACTGCTCAACCACATGAAAATATTGACACCCGTTAAAAATTTTTCCAGGCGTTCCCGCTGCCGGTCAAGAATGATCTGGGCGGATGCATGGGAATCATTGCGGATGTTCCACGCCTTGGCCTGGGCAAAGCGCAGCCGGGAATGGACAACGCTCAGGGACAAGTCACTGTGCGGGGGATGACCGGACACACCCAGCGTCAGCCATTGTCGGGCATCCACCAGAGCAGGTGCCACGGCATCATGAAATGTGGAGGCCTGGACAAGGTTATCAAACACATAGGTGTTACGCAATGCCACCAGGGAGGTGTACACCGCATCCACCTGGCGGACTAAATCGGCAACCGTTTCCGGGGTCGGGTCTTTCTGGATCAACGCCGATTGAATGATCACTTCACTGAGTTCTTCTGAAACCCGGCTCAACGCCTGGAGC
The DNA here is from genome assembly GCF_000350545.1 of Desulfotignum phosphitoxidans DSM 13687. Lineage (GTDB taxonomy): Bacteria > Desulfobacterota > Desulfobacteria > Desulfobacterales > Desulfobacteraceae > Desulfotignum > Desulfotignum phosphitoxidans. The sequence goes on along the minus strand of NZ_APJX01000001.1, from coordinate 934,630 downwards.
TGGTCCAGCAGAATGGTCGGCAGGATCCGTTCCACAGACCGCAGGGTTATCCGGGTATAAAATCCGGCGGACAATACCATGGCCAATACGATAATGACGGTGATCCAGCCGATGGATACTGCGCTTCGAAAGGGAAGCCTCATGGTATGGCATCCCCTTCCGGCAATGCGTGGTGTTGACGGTAGAATTGAACGGCCCCGGGATGAAGGGCCAGGGTGAGGCCATGCAGGGCGGATTGCATGGTAATGGCATGGCCCAGCGGATGGGCCGCCTGGAGCAGCCGCTGGGTTTCAGCATTCCAGAGGGTTTTGGTCAGTTCATACACCAGTGCCTCATCGACATCTTCCCGAACCACCAACAGGGCATACACTTCCAGCGTCGGAATCTCAGGGACGCCCGGGTAAGTGTCCGCCGGAATCACTCCCGGCAGAAGATACGGATGGCGCTGATGAATGGTTGCGGCAATTTCCGGGTCCACGGGGACCAGAGAAAATTGGGGACTCATGATTTGCGCAATGGCCGGGGCGGGCGTTCCTGACATGAGAGAAATGCCGTCAAGTCGGCGTTGCGCCAGGCTTTCAATGGTAAATTCCGGTTTGAGATACACGGGATTAAGATCTGTTTCCCTTAATCCATACGCGTCAAGGACAATGCGCATGACAGCGAGTGTGCCGGATCCGGACTCGTCCAGAGACACGGTTTTGTTTTTCATGTCCCTGACACCATGAATGCCGGCATCTTTTCGGACCATCATTTGCAGCCGTTCCGGGTACAGGCTGGCAATGGCCTGCAAAGAGGGTGTTTTTTCTCCTGAAAAAGGCCCTGTCCCTTTCAGGGCACGGAAAGCCACATCCGCCTGAACCAGGGCCGCTTCGATCTCTTTTTTGGCCAACGCCCGTACATTGGCCACGGACCCGCCTGAGGTCTGGGCAACGGCCACCCGGCCATCGGCGGTCCCCGTGGATGAAAATCCCATGCCCAGGGCCCGGCCGATGGGATAATAAACCCCCATCAATCCACCCGTACCGATACGGAACAACGGCATTTCTCCGGAGATGGCCGAACGAACCGGTATTCCCGATATCCCTGCCAATACTATCCACACCCAGACAACCATTCCCCATTTGAACCATCTGCTGCACATGATAAATCTCCCATGGATTTTTTACGCATCTTATTGCATTATGGCACAAGTTTAAACTTTTTTTTACATTCACCCGGATCAAGGGCAAACAAGAGCTGTCTGATTTGGATTTTTTCTGACAATGGCAAAGGATGGCGCATAAGAAATGAAAAATGGTGGGCGGTACAAGGATTGAACTTGTGACTTCTACCGTGTGAAGGTAGCACTCTCCCGCTGAGTTAACCGCCCATTGGAAATCATTTTATTTTGTACGCATATCTGATACCCTTTTTTTGGACATTGGTCAAGGGCACATTTAACAAAATTTTTCATCCCTTGATTTCCCTTGACATGTGAATGGAAAGTATTTTATGGAATCAAAGCCGCATCATGGACCCAACATTTAAGGAGATAACTCATGGCATATGATTTTAATGTGAACGAAGTATTTGAAATGGCAATTCAGATCGAAGCCAATGGCGCCAATTTTTACAGAAAAGCCGCTGGAATGCAGAAAGATCCGGACAACAAAGCGTTTCTGGAAAAACTGGCCCGCATGGAAGACAAACACAAAACCACGTTTGAATCCATGCAGAAAGAGGTTTCCGAGGGGGAAAAGCAGGAAACCGTGTTTGATCCGGCCGATGAACTGTCCATGTATCTGAAAGCCATGGCAGACAATCATGGTGGCGAAGGAGACCCGGATATTGTCGACGCTTTCACGGGTGAAGAACCCATTGAAGAGATCATCACCACAGCCATCGGCCTGGAAAAAGAATCCATTTTATTCTATCTGGGACTCAAGGACCTGGTCCCTGCCAAATACGGCCATGACAAGCTGGATCATATCATCAAGGAAGAAAAACTGCACATCGCCCAGTTGACCGGATTTTTGAAAAAAATCAAGGCGTAATACATCACGCGTTTGCCGGGAAATATGTCGGAATCGAGCCCGGCAGGCGCGTGTCCCCATTTAAAGCGATCATTTGAATGCACATGATCCCGATTTTTAAAAAATGCCTGAAATCCGATTTATTCAAAGAAATCTTCACTATTATCGTTCCCATCTGGGCGGTGTTCGTGATATTTACCCTGAGCGTCTGTCTGATTTTTATTCCTTCTTTTAAAAACAGCCTGACCGATCAGAAAAAAGAGTTGATCCAGTCTCTGACACACAGTGCCGTCAGTCTTTTGTCTGAATACCACGAAAGGGTTTTATCCGGTGAGTTGACAAAAACCCAGGCCAAATCCAGAGCCAGAGAGCGGATACGATACCTGCGGTACGGCGCTGAGGCCAAAGATTATTTCTGGATTATCGACCGGCATCCGTACATGATCATGCACCCGTACCGCCCGGATATGGAAGGCCGGGACCTGTCCTCACTTTCTGATGAACAAAACAACTTCCCTTTTATCGACATGGTGGAAATCGCCTTGAACCAGGGAGAAGGATATGTCAATTATTACTGGCAGTGGAAAGATGCGCCCCATAAAATCGTTCCAAAAATTTCCTACGTCAAACTGTTCGATCCCTGGGGATGGATTGTGGGAACCGGCCTGTATGTCGAGGATGTACAAAAAGAGATCCGTCTGTTGGTTAACAAAATAAATCAAGTGTTTATGGCCGTTTTTTTGGTGATATTTGCCTTGTCCATCTACATCACCTGGCAGACCATTCGTATCCGCAACAAGAAAATAACCGCTGAGCGCGCCGCTCAAAAAGAAAAACAGACCCTGGCTCTGATCCTGGAAAGCACCCCCCACGGGATCACCCTGATTGACAGGGATGATAAATACCTTTACGTCAATCCGTATTTCACCAAAATAACCGGATATACCCTGGCAGATATTCCGGACAAACAGACGTGGTTTCAAAAAGCGTATCCGGATCCGGCGTATCGAAAGCTGGTGCTTGATGCCTGGAAAAACGATACGCCCATCGAAGGACCGGTTCATATCCGTGAATTTAAAATCATGTGCAAAGACGGGCAAGGCAAAGACATTGAATTCAGGTCTTCTTATATGGCAGATAAAAAAATTTCCGTGTTGACCGACATCACCCAAAGAAAAGAAGCAGACATCATTCGCAGGGAAAAAGACCGGCTACAGGGCGTGCTGGAGCTCTCGGGGGCGGTATGCCATGAAATGAATCAGCCGCTGATGAGCATATCCGGTTATTTTGAACTGATGATGCTCAATATGTCTGAGGATGATCCCAATTATCCCAGAATCAAAAAAATCCAGGTCCAGCTGGAAAGAATGGCCGGTATCACTAAAAAAATGATGCAGATCTCCCGGTACCGGACCAAAGACTATCTGAACGGAAAAATCGTAGATATTTCCGGGACCCCGGATGGGGATCCCCCAAAAAAATAACCGCCGGGGCGGTTTACGGTTTCATACCCCGGCGGTATCGGTCTGTTTTAAATCCGCAACACAAAAAACTGCGGCAAAGCTTTTTTCACTTATTTTTCCAAAGATTCCAGTTCGGGCGTGGTTTTGATGGTCTGCTTGTCACCGGCCAGGTGACGTCTGGCTTTTTCCTTGTTCTTTTTGATCTGGGCCTGGACTTTGTCCGACAGACCGTCAAGGGCGGAATACATGGTTTCCGCTTCTTCTTTGGCATTGATTCTGAGTTTATCACTGACCAGATTCACTTCCGCAATATGACGAATTTTTTCAATCGACAACACCAGATTTGCCTCCCCCGGGGCATCCAGCATTTTGTCCAGTTTGTCCAGTTTTTCCTGGGCATAAGATTTCAGGGCGTCTGAGGATTCCATCTGCTTAAAATTTATGGCAAGCTGCATAAGTCCTCCTTGTATGAGGGTTGATTGAAACACCGCATTCATCTTAACAGATAATGGCCACCAATCCCAGCAAAGTCAAATTTTTCCGGCAATTTTCTGTGCTTGTTGTGAATCAAAGATTACTGTATAATAGGTATCAACTGTTTATGCCGCCGTTATCGTCTGAAAAGGAGATGTTCATGATCAACGCCCGTGATATTATGCAAACCAGCATCATCAGTGTCACCCCGGATACCGATATTGCCAGTGCCGTCAAAATACTGCTCAACAACCATATCAACGGCGTGCCCGTGGTCAATGACCGGGAAGAGCTGGTCGGTATTCTGTGCCAGAGTGATCTGATCTTTCAACAGAAAGAGGTGCCCATCCCCCCCATTTTCACCATCCTGGATTCCATTTTTCCGTTGTTTTCGTCTAAAAAAATGGATGATGAAATTCAGAAGATAGCTGCCGCCACCGTGGCCCAGGCCATGATCAAGGATGTGGTGACGGTGACGGCGGACACGCCGCTCAGTGAAATCGCCAGCCTCATGGTGGAAAAACATTTTCATACCATCCCCGTGGTGGAGAACAAAAAACTGGTGGGCATCATCGGCAAGGAAGATGTCCTTAAAACCCTGGCATCTGATGCCTGATCCGGGTATTTTTCTGCCTTCACCCGGGGTTCGGCCGGTTTTTGATTTTTATCCCCCCCGCCAGAAGGGAGACAGTTATGGCGTATTTTGACTTCACCAGTTTTGAAGTATCGTTTCAGCAGTATGTGAAATATGTATTGGGCAAACCCCTGGACGAAGCCACAAAAAAAGACCAGCTCAATGCCGTGTGCTATGCCGTGGGCAAATATCTGATGGATATTCATTTCGATACCCGGAAACGGTATGAAAAAAACAAGGCCAAACAGGTGTATTACCTGTCCATGGAATTTCTCATCGGCCGACTTTTGTCCAACAACCTGTTGAATCTGGGCATTTTCGATCCCTGTGCCCGATTTTTGAAAAAACAGGGCATTGATCTGGAAACACTGGTGGAGGAAGAGCAGGACCCGGCCCTGGGCAACGGGGGCCTGGGACGGCTGGCCGCCTGTTTTCTGGATTCTTTGGCCAGCCTGGATATGCCGGGATATGGATATGGCATCAACTATGACTATGGGCTGTTCCGCCAGACCATAGTCAACGGATATCAGCAGGAACGGCCGGATTACTGGCCCAACCGGTCTTCGCCCTGGCTGATCCGGCGTTCGGAAGAAAAATATGTGCTGCCCATTTACGGCAAAATTGAAGAGCGCCAGGATAAAAACGGGCATTACAAACCGATGTGGACCCGCAAGAAACTGTTTATCGGCCGACCCCACGACATCATGATCGCCGGACACCGGGGGCGTACGGTGAACCGGCTCCGGCTTTTTTCCGCCGCCGCATCCAAGGATTTTGACATCGATATTTTCAATGACGGGGATTATATCAAGGCGGTCAAGCGGAAAATCCAGTCAGAAAGTGTCACCAAAATCCTGTATCCATCCGACTCCAAGGAAACGGGCAAAGAATTGCGGTTCATCCAGGAATATTTTCTGGTGGCCTGTGCCATCCGGGACATTATCCGTAAATTTGAAAAACAGCACAGCGATTTTGAGACGTTCCATGACCATGTGGCCATCCAGCTCAACGACACCCATCCGGCTTTAGCGGTCGCAGAGTTGATGCGCATACTGGTGGATGAAAAAAAACTGGTATGGGAGACGGCCTGGGATGTGACGGTCAAAACCCTGGCATTCACCAACCATACCCTTTTACCCGAAGCCCTGGAAACCTGGTCCGTCTATATTTTAAACAAGGTGGTTCCCCGGCACCTTCAGATCATTTTTGAAATCAACCAGCGGTTCATCGCCCGGGTCAAGGAACGGTTCGGCCCGGACAATCATGAGATGATCGCTAAAATGTCCATCATCCAGGAAGGAGATGAACAAAAGGTGCGCATGGCCAATCTGGCCATCATCGGGAGCCATTCCGTGAACGGGGTGGCGAAAATCCATTCTGATCTGGTCAAAAAACAGCTGGTGCCGGAATTTTATTCCATGTGGCCGGAAAAATTCAATAACAAGACCAACGGGGTCACCCCCCGGCGGTGGATCGTGGCGTGCAATCCGGAACTGGCAAAACTGATCACCGATGCCATCGGCCGGCGCTGGATCGCTGACCTGGATTTGATCTGGGAACTGGAGGCATTTCAGAACGATCCCGGGTTTCTGGAACGGTACGGGGCCGTGAAGCAGGCCAATAAACAGGCACTGGCAGATTACATCCGGGACACCGTGTCTGAAACCGTAGATCCATTGTCAATTTTTGATATTCAGGCCAAACGGATCCATGAGTACAAACGCCAGTTGCTCAACCTCCTGCATATTATGCATTTATATCTGACGGTCAAAGAAGACAAAAAAGATATCGGCCCTCCCCGGACGTTTATTTTTTCAGGCAAAGCCGCCCCAGGTTATCATACGGCCAAACTGATCATCAAGCTGATCCACAATGTGGCACATGCCGTGAACACGGATCCGGCCGTGAACCGACAGCTCAAGGTGATATTTCTGCCGGACTACCGGGTTTCTCTGGCGGAACGGCTCATACCGGCAGCCGATGTCAGTGAACAGATCTCCACGGCCGGTATGGAAGCGTCCGGTACGGGGAACATGAAATTCGCCATGAACGGGGCCTTGACCATCGGCACCCTGGACGGAGCCAATATTGAAATTCTCGAGCAGGTGGGTAAAGAAAACATGTATATTTTCGGTCTGGACGTGGATGAAGTGGCGGCTTTGCGCCCCAACTACCAGCCCAAGGAGTATATCGAAAAAGACGACCGGCTTAAACGGGTCATCTACGCCCTGCGGTCCGACCGGTTCAGCCCGTCGGAACCGGGTATTTTCCGTTCCCTGTACAACAGTCTCATGTCTCCGGGAGATTCATACCTGAATTTTGCTGATTTCATCCCCTATGTCGCGGCCCACCAGGCCATTGCCAATGATTATCAACAGCCTGAAAAATGGAGTACCCGGGCCCTGATGAACACGGCCCGCACCGGATTTTTTTCCAGCGACCGTACCATCAAAGCCTATGCCGATGAGATCTGGGGAATTCGGGCCCAGATCCGGGAAAAAGATCTCTGGTGATAAAAAAGGGCGGGGGTCAGGACATCTGTTTGAGCACCAGGGCCGTGCGGGAGGGCAGGTACAGGGATAATCGGCCCTGCCCGGAAGACGTGAAAGGCTTGGAAACACTAAAAAAAATCTGGTCCGGTACCACCCGGTCATGGCCCCCGAACCGGGACGGGTCCGTGTCCAGGATCAACCGGTATCTGCCCGGCCGTGCATCCACCTGATAGTCGAAAAAAGAATGGGACGGATGGAAGTTGAAAACAAAAAACAGGTCTTTCCTGGCAAAGGCGATGATCTTGTGATCTTCATGAATATAATAAAGATCCGGATGCCCGGATTCAAACAACCCGGTTTCTTTGGCCAGGCAGATCATGTGCCGGTCGAACTGATATAAATGATTGTAAAAAAGTTCCGGGTCATATTTCAATGACCACTGGCGCCGGGCGTATTTGAATGAAAAATGGTTCTGATCAGACGGGAAATCCACCCATTCGGGATGGCCGAACTCGTTGCCCATGAAATTGAGATATCCGGCATGGGACGTGGCTAAAGTGACAAGGCGGATCATCTTGTGCAGGGCCACAGCCCGGAAAGTGTCAATGCCGGCATGGTCTTTATGCATATCCGTGTAGATCCGGGGACCCATCAGGCGCATCATCAGCGTCTGATCTCCCACCAGGGCCTGATCATGGCATTCAGCATAGGAGATGGTGGCTTCTTCGGCCCGGTGGTTGGTGAGTTCATGCCACAGAAGTCCCATGGGCCAGTCCTCATCCCGGATTTCCTTGACCATCTTAATCCAGAAATCAGCGATTCCCATGGCAAACCGGAAGTCAAACCCGTATCCGCCGACATTGGTTCCGGCCGCCAGCCCGGGATAGCCGCTCACATCCTCGGCAATGGTCACAGCAAAAGGATTGAGGTCATGCACCAGCCGGTTGGCAGTGTACAGATAATTCAAGGCATCCAAATCCACGTCCGGACCGAAATAATCGTCATAACTCACAAACGCCCGGTCCAGGCCGTGGTCGGTAAACACCATGGAAGTGACCCCGTCAAACCGGAACCCGTCCACATGAAACTCTTCAATCCAGTACCGCAGGTTGGACAGCAGAAATTTTCTCACCATGGGTTTTCCATAGTCAAAACACCGGGAATCCCATAACCGGTGCATGCCTTTGGGACCGTCATGGAAAAACTGGTACAACGTACCGTCAAACCGGGACAGGCCTTCCACCTCGTTTTTCACGCTGTGGGAATGGACGATGTCCATGAGCACCCGGATGCCGTTTGTGTGGGCCGCATCAATGAGCGCCTTGAGATCTTCGGGTGTGCCGAACCGGGAGGACGGGGCAAAAAACGAAGACACATGATATCCGAAAGATCCGTAATAGGGATGCTCCTGCACGGCCATCAACTGGAGGATGTTGTATCCGGCATCAATGATTTTGGGCAGGATATGCTGCTCAAATTCGGTCCAGGTGCCGACGCGCTCGGCTTCCAGGGCCATGCCGGGATGGGCTTCGTAAATCAGGGCCGGGCCGGAGGGGGTTCCCGGGATCGGGGCCTGCCACACATAGGAATCCGGCGGGTCCCACACCTGGGCGTTGAAAATCAGGGTGCCCGGATCCTGGACCGCCCGCCGGGCTGCCGTGGGAATCCGGTCTCCCTGCCCTCCGGGCCAGATCACTTTCAGGCGGAACAGGTCCTGGTGGGCGAATTGATCGGCATCAAACCGGGCTTCAAACACGGTGTCATTAATTTTAGGCACCTGAAATTCCGGCACACACTGCCAGTGGTTTCTGTCACACAGGATAAACATGTCCGTGGCATAAGGAGCCCATTCCGTGAACACCCACTGCTGCCGGGAAGGATCAACATGCAGGCCGAACCGCAAATGATAATCGGCAAACCCGGTCAAAGCCCCGTCATGCCCGGTCCGGATCGTTTGTTCCAGATCCTGGGCGGCCCGGTGCCGGGACTGGATAATGTCAGCATATGCCAGCAGACCCGGGTCGTTGAATATTCCGGGATCAGACAAGGAAGGGCCTCTGGAGCATTTTTTCATACAGATTGATATACAATTCGGCACACCGGGAGTGGTTGAACCTTAGCACGCTGTCGATCATGATCCGGTGGATCTGGTGTTCTCTGATCTGTTCATCCATCATGTAAAAATCCATGGCCCGGTCCATGGCCCAAAAAAGCCCCTGGGCATCATGGACATTGAACAGAAATCCGTTGCCCGTGTCTGCTGCCGGGTCCAGCTGGGTCACGGTGTCATGCAGCCCGCCGGTGTCAAATACGATGGGCAAAGAGCCGTAAATGCCGCCGATCATCTGGGGCAGGCCGCAGGGTTCGAACGCCGAAGGCATGAGCACGAAATCAGCTGCGGCAAAGGCCTGGTGGGACAACCCCTCGTTGAATCCGCAAATGCTGACACGCCGGCCCAGGCCGTGGAACCGGACGATTTCGTGAAAATATTTTTCATAGGCCCCGGATGCCACGGACACGATCTGCAGCCCCTGATCCCAGTACCGGTCCACCATCTGATACATGATGTCGGCCAGCAGCTGGCACCCTTTCTGCACGGGATCCAGCCGGGAGGGCCAGAAAAACAACGGCGCATTCTCGTTTTCCTCCAGATCCAGAATTTTTTGCAGATAGGCTTTGTTGGCCGCCTTGAACGGTTTGTGGTTTTTAGGTCCATAATTGTATCGGACCAGATCATCCACGGCCGGGTTGAATTCCGGCTCCGGCGCGTTGAGAATGCCCGTGGCACATCCGGAATAATACTTGTTGGACAATTCGTTTTTAAGGCAGGGTTCCACAAACGAATGACGGTCCTCCACGATCTCTTTTAAAAAAGTGGGACTTACCGTGTTCACGTAATGGGCCGCAAACACCCCGGAGGAGAGAAAATCCACCCGGTTCCACGCCCGGCTTTCTTCATAGTTTTCCGGCGGCGTTTTAAAGTACAGCCACTGCCAGAACGAGGCCGCATCAATGCCCCGGTCCTCGATCTCCGCCAGAGTGGAAGTCATGGTATGGATGTTGTGAATGGTGAACAGGCAGGGGATCTCCATTTTCCGGGACATGGCCGGAATCAGCCCGGTCATCCAGTCATTGCAGTGAATGATGTCGGGTTCCACTCTGGGAATGATGTTGTTGATCACCTCCCGCTGGAATGCCAGAGATACTTTCAGATCCATATCGGAATATCCGGAATACACATTGTTCAGATAATAAAATGCCCGGTCCGCGGCCAGATGGATCCGCTCTTCATCCAGGCGTTTGCGGATCTTGGCCAGTTCCCGGCTGTGGGTCTTGGTGGTGGCCCCGTCAAAGATGGACCGGTAATCCGGCAGGGCCACATGCACATCGCACCCCAGGTCGAACAAAGCGGAAATAAGGGCCGCAGACACATCCGCCAGCCCACCGGCCTTGGCAGAATAGTTGGACCGGGTTCCCATATCTTCGGGCAGATAGGTGACTTCCGGTGTCACAATCAGAATTCGGGGTTTTTGTGCCATTTGCCGTCTCCTGTGGAATTATTTATAAAAAAATCTGACGGATCACTCATCCGGCATGGCCCAGGTAATCAGGCCCGGAATATTGCGAAGCACGTCATCGCCTCTGGGAATCACCCGGGCCGTATATCCGAAGCGGCCGGAATCTGAGCACACCACCCGGCACCCGTATAGATGCGTCCCCGGGGCAATGGTGCTCTGCAGTTTCATGGTTTCCGCCCGGCTCTTCTCCAGCTCCCCGGTTCCCAGAAGCCTGCCGTGGTAAATCTGAACCTCCACTTCATCCGGGCTCAATTCCCCTAAAAACACCTCAAGCACCACACTGAACGTATCGCCTACGGCAAAATCCTCTGCCGGTTTTATTCGGGGCTTTGATACCCGGATATGAGACCACAGGGCATTGAGCCGGGATTGTGTCAGGGCCATCTCCTTGGCTTTTCTGCCTGAATCCTGAGTCAGGTCCCGTAAATTTCCGACGGAAGGAATATAAAACCGGGACGTGTACTCTCTCACCATCCGGTCACTGGAAAAATCCGTAATAGCCATTTTCATGGCCGCTTTCATCATCCGGACCCATTTTTGGGGCGGATTGCCCCGGATTCGATCATAAAACACGGGAATCACATCATTTTCCAGCACATTGAACAAGGACTGACTTTCCACTTCATCCTGATACCCGGGATCGTCATAATCCGTGCCGTTACCGATCCGCCAGCCCCGGGTATCATCATACCCCTCACACCACCAGCCGTCCAGAATGGATAAATTAAGCCCGCCGTTGGCAGCCGCCTTCATCCCGGATGTGCCGCAGGCCTCATAAGGACGTCTCGGGGTATTGAGCCACACATCACATCCCTGGACCATATACCGGGCGATATTGATATCATAGTTTTCCAGAAAAACGATCCGGTGCCGGACCGCCGGCTGCCGGGCAAATTCAACAATCCGCCGGATCAAATCTTTACCTTCGTTGTCATTGGGATGGGCTTTTCCAGCAAACACCAGCTGGACCGGGTGGTCCGTATTGGTGATCAACCGGGTCAGCCGCTGGGGGTCCTTGAGCAGCAGACCGGCCCGTTTATATGTAGCGAACCGCCTGGCAAAACAGATGGTCAGCACCCGGTGATCCAGAGCGGTGGTGACGTCATCCAGCAGGGTTCGGGCGGCATTGCGCCGTTCATACTGACTCATCAGCAGTTGCCGGCACTTTCGGATCAGGTTGGACCGGTCCATTTCATGGACATGCCACAGGTCGGCATCATCGATGTTGTCAATGCGCGATACCAGTGCCGGCTCCGACTGCCGTTCTATCCAGTCCGCAGCCAGATACCGCTCCAAAAGTCCGTTTTTGTGGCGGGAAATATAGGAATTGATGTGCACCCCGTTGGTAACATGAAAAATGGGGATTTCCTCTTTCTGACGCCGTGGCCACAATCCCTGCCACATCCGCCGGGCCACCTTTCCGTGAAGCTGACTGACCCCGTTGATGTATCCGGAAAATTGAACCCCGAAACAGAACATGGAAAATCTTCCGTTTTTGTCATCCCCGGGAACCTCTCCCCAGGACAGAAGTTCTTCCACGGAAATATCAAATTTTTCCGCATAAGGCGCAATATACGGGCGGACCTGATGTTTGTCGAACTCGTCATGTCCGGCAGCCACCGGGGTATGGGTGGTGAACACGGTACTGCGGCGGCAGACCTGGGACGCACTCTGAAAATTCAAGTCATACCGTTCCATGATCTGACAGATCCGTTCCAGCCCGGCAAAGGTACAATGCCCTTCGTTCATATGGCAGACCGAAGGAAACAGTCCCATGGCTTTGAGGGCCCGGGTGCCGCCGATACCCAGCAGTGCTTCCTGGGCCACCCGGATATCCCCATGGCTGGCATACAACCGGGAGGTGATATTCCGGATATGTTCCGGGTTTTCAGGCAGGTTGGTGTCCAAAAGCAACAGTCGGATTTTTCCCACGCGAATCTCCCAGACACAGGCATGAATGATGCCGTGCGGTCCCGGGATATCGATCACCAGATCTTCCCCGGATGTCCGGGTGACTTTCCGGGTCGGCAGATCAAACACATCAATGACGGGATAGGTTTCCTGCTGCCAGCCGTTATGATCCAGATACTGGCGGAAATAGCCTTCCCGGAACAACAGTCCGATGCCGGTCAAAGGAAGCCCCAGTGCGGAAGATGCTTTGAGATGATCCCCCGCCAGAATCCCTAGCCCACCGGCAAAAAAAGGCAATGATTCATGCAGGCCGAACTCCATGGAAAAATAAGCCACGGTTTCGCCGGAATCAAGGGTCAGATCCGGCACCCGGGATATTTCAGATGACATGGTTTCAAACCTGGTTTTCACCCGGCCCAAATGGCCCAGGAAACTTTCATCTCTGGAAAGGGCTTCATACCGGTGTGTGGAAATCCGGGCCAGAAAAACCACGGGATTTTTTCCCACTTTTTCCCAGAGCCCCGGATGGATCCGGCGGAACAGATCAATGGCATCATCGTTCCAGCACCACCATAGGTTTCTGGCCAGGTCACCCAGAAATACCAACGATTCGGGAATGGCCGGATATACTTTGTAAATCTGCATGTCTCTCATGAACGTCAGGGTCTCCTTGCGGATAATTTATGTACCACCCGGGCCGCCTCGCTCACGCCCCAGGCCTGGGCATCACACCCCCGGGGGGTGTGGGGAAAATCCCCGTCCAGTATCTCGGGGATATATCCGGCGGCGCCGGTTCTCATCAAATGTTTCATGCTGCCCAGCCAGGCCAGGCCGGCGGCATGGCTGTTTTGTCCGAACACCTTTGCCCAGGCCTCACAGAATACAGGGAACGGCCAGGTCCAGGCGGTGCCGTTGTGATAGGCGGGTTTTCTGTTTGTGTCTTCATCTCCCTGATACACACCGGCATACGGATGATCCGGATCATTCACCAATTTTTTGTTATGAACAACGGGCAACGGGACGGCCACTTTTCGATCGGCCAGACTTCGAATCCCGCCGGGCACCAGCAACTCCAGGCAGGTTTCCACAGTTTTGCGGGCTTTCTCGCCAGACGGGATCACGCCTAAGGTGATCAGCAGCAGCTGATTGGGCCGCAGGGCATCATCCGGCACGGCCTTGGCCGCCGGCCCGTTCCCATGCAGGCAATCACTGAAGTATCCGGCCGTCTCGTTCCAGAACCATGTTTCAACCGATTGTTTGACCTGATCCGCTTTTTGTTTCCATTCCCCGCCCGGATCGATTTTCTCCAGAAACATCAGGGCATTGTGCCACAGGGCCTGAATCTCCACGGGGTATCCCTGACGGGGAGAACCGGCCGGAAAATTGGTGTCCATCCAGGTGAAATGGGACGGGCTGTACAGCAGCCGGGTTTTTGGATCCATTTTTACCCCTGTCGGGGTGCCGGTTTCAAGGGAATGGGCCATATCCAGAAGCACCTGCCTGAGGGTCCGTTTTCCCAGATCCTGGTCCAGAAAACCGGAATCTTTGGTTTTCTCCAATATATCCCGACAGCAGGCAAAAAACCACAACGGCGCATCCGATGTTTCAATGTTTGCGGCATCCTGCCCGCAGATCATGTTGGGAAGGGTCCCGTTGCGCTCAAACCGGCCGAACAGGTGTAAAATGGCCCGGGCTTCGGAAAGCCGGCCCAGTTCCACCAGACTTCGGCAGAAAATCAGGCTGTCCCTGCCCCAGTCCAGAAACCAGGGATATCCGGCGATGACGCTTTTGTCTTGCCCCCGGTCCACCAGAAACGCGTCCAATGCCCGGACCAGGGCCTGTTCCATGGTCAAGCCCGATTCAAAGGCCGGGATCGGCCAAGCATCCGGTTCAAATCGCTGGCCATGGTCCACCCGGGTCATCAGCTCAGCCGTGTGGCCGCCAATACATTCAAAGGAAAAATACCCCGGGCTGAACAGGTCGGATGCCGGATCCAGGCCCCGGGTGGCTTCCAGGGGCCGATGGACCATGTACTGCCATTCCGGTTCAGGAACAAACCGACCGGGGGGCTGAATATCCATGGACAGGGTGTGACCGTTTGACAGGGAAAAATCAACCCCCGTATCCCGGGAACGGACCCGGGCCGGCCAGTCGGTCTCCGGCCCGGTGAATGCCTTGATGGTGTCATGAAAACCGCGGTCTTCCATATCCGGCCGGATAATCAGGGTCACGGGCGCGTCATCAGGCAGGATCCGTGACCGGTTGTTTTTCGTCCCGGGCCGCGTAATGGACAGCCGGACCTGATTGGTGTGTGGCGACAACATCAGGGTCAGTTCCAGTACATAATATTTTCCTTCGGAGGTCGGGACATGGAACCGCCAGCGGCCGGCATTGTCATAGGAAAACGTAAAGTTTTGAAGACAGTCTTTGGCCAGTTCCCTGGAATAGCCCTGAAAAATCGCCCAGATGCGGCACCGGGCCAGGGTCATCCATCGGTTTTCAGGCATATCGGGATTCAGGTTCGCCCCCAGAAGGGTGTCATACCGGCTGTGCAATTGTCCCCAGTCTCCGGCGGCCCGCATCATGCCGCCGGTGCGGGTGGCTGCCAAAAGAGTGAGGCCGGGATCCCCCGCAATTTTCCGCCGGGTGAAGGTGGTCTGCAGATTCAGGGTATCAAAGGACGCGAGGTACAAAAGAAACGCACTTGCCTTCTGAATTTTGTCCGGATGGAACAACCGCAGATTCAGACGGCAGGGCTTATGGAGCTTTCTGAAGGTTTTGGGCATGAACAGGGCAAAAAAGCCGCCGGTTTTCAAGGGCAGTCCTTCTTCATATCCCAGGGAACGCCGGTCCGTATCCCGGGCATCCAGAATTTCCGCCCGGAACCCCACCGGGCTTTTCACCAGCAGAAAAAATCCCGGCGGCACCATGACCTGACGTTTCAAGTCTTGGGTGACGTCAAAGGGAATCACCCGGCTTTCCAGGGTATCGGGAAAAAACGAACGGATGAATTCCATGGGGTCTTCAGACAGATGCCGGGCTGCATGATTCAGGTCCAGGCCGCTCACATCCGTGTATCCGTCCAGCGCGGTTTTCACCGCCAGAACCCCGGCCCTGAATTTCTGGTCCAGCACCTGATTCGGAACAGGGGCCGGTGCCTGTTCATCCCGAAGCAGGTCTGCGGCCAGGGCCTGAACATCGCCCGGATCCGGGGTCAGGGCCATGGCTTCACCGGGAGCCAGTGTGATACCGGCCACGGGACCATCCTGCAGCAGGGAAACCCGGGTTTCAGTCAACAGGTCCATCCATTCATTCTGATCAGAACCCACATCCGATCGATGCCAGAAAACCGGAGACGGCTCTTCGCAATCCAGATTCACCAGTACCAGTAGCGTTTTGCCGGTTTCCGGATGGCTTCGTAACAAGGCCAGGGCCTGGGTCTCATTTTTCTGTATCAATGTCAGCCGGGTGGTATGAAAAAAGGTCGGGTGGTTTTTCAAAATCCAGTTGAGCCGGAAAATAAAATCCACCTGATTGTCTTTGGCCCCCCAGTTCAGGCCCGGAGATTCGTGGACATTGATCTTTTCTTTTGCAAACCATTCCATCCCGTTGGCAAACCCGAAACCGCCGCATACGGAAAACAAAGCGCACAAAGCCGTCCGCATTTTCGCATAGGTGGAGGATACAGAGGCCAGCCGGTTGTTGTCATGGGTCTCTGCATAATGAATCATATGACCGCAGGTGTCGGATATGTCAACGGCAAAGGGCAGGTATTCAGCGATCTCTTCCCGGGTGTAGTGCTGAAACAGCTCGGAATAGGCCCAGTTGAAATTACCGCGACCCAGAATCGCCTGGGTGGTTTTCAAGGGCCCGCCCAGTCCTTCCAGAAGAAACAGGGTGTCCGGATATTCCTGTCTGACCTTGGCCACCATATATTCCCAGGCGTCGATGGGTACCATGTAGCCGGCATCACACCGGAACCCGTCCACACCCCGGTGGCACCAGAGCAGAAAAATTTCCGCCATGTACTGCCATAGATCGGTGTGGGAATAATCCAGTTTGGTCAGATCCGCCCATACCACACCCCACGCGCCCGGGGCCTTGATCTGGCCGTCCTCCCCCCGTACCAGCCATTCCGGGTGGGTTTCATGGATGGCTGCGGCCCACCCCGTATGGTTGATGGCAATGTCTAAAATCAGGTACCCGTTGTGATAATGCACGGCATCCACCAGTTCCATGAACTGTTCCAGCGGGGTGGCTGCCGGGTCGAACCGGGCCAGGGCCGGGTCCACATCCGTGAAGTTCAGGGCTGCATAAGGGCTTCCGAACCGGCCCATGCGGGCATAGGTGGTGGGGGTGGGATGAATGGGCAGAAGATGCAGGGCCCGGCACCCCAGTGCGGAAAAGATAAACCCGATCTGATCCCGGAGATCCCGGAATTTCCCGGATTCCGGGATCACGGTGAAACCGCTGGCATCCAGGGTTTCCATCAACGGTACCAGAGACCGCTCCAGACCGGGACCCGGCGCGTTCTTCGACGGGCCGAACTGCCGGACAAAGGCATTGTAAATGATATTGGCACAGCAGGTACCGGCCGGTTCCACATTTAAAATGCAGTTGTCTCCTTCCGGCCAGATGGGAACGGTCTGGTTTTCAGGCATAAAAAAGCATTTGGCCTGAAAATATCCGGTCTGATGCAGCGGCAGCAACAGGGTGAACGTAACCTCATCCTGCCGGGTCATCTGGATATCATACCAGCCTTCATCCAGCTTGATCTCATTTTTTTCCACCCGGTCGATGATTTCCTGCCGGGCAATGGCAGCGGTTCCCAGGTTGGTCCGCACCCAGGCATTCCCGGACGCTTTTTTATTCAACGTCAGGGTGAACCTGAGACAATCCCCTCTGAACAGCACCCGGGATGTCCCGGGCAGCGGCATTTGAGCGACACTGATCATAGATCTCCTCGGGATCAGAAATTATTGTCAGGTGTTTTTATTTCATATTTTTTCTGCCCGGTGCGATCAGGTTGCCGGGCAAAAAATGATTATATCACATTAAAATTCGGATTACAGAAACAATTTTTGGTTTTCCTGTATGGGTGTGGTATCGATGGGCAGGCTTTGATAGCTGCCGTAAAGACATACCCGCCGGCACGGGCGGGGATGAGCGATTTTGAAATGAAATTCCGGGAGCCGGGAATAAAAATCGTCAAACACGTGTGCGTCGGTTTCAAGAGATACCCGGCAGTGATCTGCCAAGCCGAACATACCGGCACTGTGATGGATCATCAGATAAAAACAGGCGGCGGAAAGAAACCGGGAATTCTGGGTCTGATACAACTGAGGATAGAATTTGGAAACATACAGCCCCTTGGCGAACCGGTCATGGGACAGAATCAGATTCAAAGAAACCATGGCCCGGTTGTCCATGTCGTGCAGAAAATATTCCACACACGTGTCTTCTCTGAGATAACTCAGTGAAAACCGGCTCATCAGCCGCTTCACCTGTGTTCCCATGAAAGATAAGATCCCCGGTCCCGGGACCGCTATGTGCATCATTCCCACCCACCTTCCCGATTTTTGCTGAGGGCACCTTATCCCATCCAATTTTCCGGGTCAATGGCAGATAATTTTTTTTAGAATCCAAATTTTTATTGACATATTCATACTAAAACAGTAGGAAAAATTCATATTAAATTGGTTGGTTTATTTTGATGTTTCAACACAACGGTATTTGTAAGGATAGTGAAGATGGCAAAACGGATCGCATGTTTATGGATCGTGGCAGCGGGGATCATTTTTTTCCTGTTTCCTTTTCCGGGGCAGACCGCCTTTGAAAAGGCAGCCGGCCCGGCAGTTCCCCCGGACCGGATCATGATCAACCTGCCCCAGGAATCAGATGGGAATGAAATGCCGGCGGTGGCGTTTATGCATGCCCGCCACAATGAATCGGTGGAAGGCGATTGCACCCGATGTCACGTTCAAAAAGACCAGACCGTGGTTTTCAAATTTCAACGCACAGACCAGCCGGCATCCATGGATCTTTACCATGACAACTGTATTGTGTGCCATGAACAGCAAAAAGATGCCGGTCAACCCGCCGGCCCGACCACGGCCCAATGCCGGTCGTGTCATGGGGCCATCGTACCGGACCCCGCCCCCGGCACCCAGTGGGAAAAAATTGATTTTGACCGGTCTTTGCATTACATCCATGAAGTATCCGATCATATCGTTTCTCCGGACAACCCATCTGACCCTGACAACTGCAATGCCTGCCATCACCGGTACGATGAGGCAAAACAGCGGATCGTGACGGAAAGAGGGACCGAAAGCGCCTGCATTTACTGTCACAAAGAAGTTCAGACCGACGACGGGGTCCGATCGATACGGGACGCATCCCATGATGCGTGTGTGGCCTGCCATCTGACCCAAAAAAATCAGGACGTGAAAGCCGGGCCCGTTGAGTGTTCCGGATGCCACAGGGCGGATGTCCGGGCAGAAATGCCCGTGGTACCGGATGCGCCCCGCATGAAACGCAATCAGCCGGATGCGGTGTTCATGACCGGGGGAACCACCGGAAAAGACAAAGCCGTTTACCGGATGTCACCGGTTGTTTTTGATCACAAACAGCATGAAACTGCGGCCGCCTCCTGCCGGGTCTGCCATCATGAATCCCTGGAATCGTGCAGTCAGTGCCACACGCCGGCCGGAGATGAAAAAGGCGGGTTTGTCCGGCTGGAACAGGCCATGCACGCCCAGACCGACTCCGCCAGCTGTGTGGGATGCCACACCCAGGAAACCCGTAAAACCGACTGTGCCGGTTGTCATGATGTCATGCCCCGGGCCCGGATGACGGAGAATTCCTGCCAGGTCTGCCACAATGACCCGGACCGGACGGTGGTGCATGATCCTGAAATGAAAAAAATGCGAGCTGATACGTTTGTTGCTGCGGCATCCGATCAATATCAGCCCGTGATGCCAAAAGATATCCCGGAGACTGTCACCATCGGTGTATTATCCGACGCGTATCAGCCCAGCCGTTTTCCGCACAAAAAAGTCATGGACGGCATTGCCCGGCGGGTGGAGGACAGTGATCTGGCCAACACATTCCACAAAAATCAGCAGACCCTGTGCATGGGCTGCCATCACAACAGCCCGTCATCTTTGACCCCGCCCGACTGTGCGGCCTGCCATGCCGTTCCCGGTGATGGCAGGCCGACATCGGCCCTGGGCATTCCGGATTTGAAAACCGCATACCATGGCCAGTGCATGGGCTGTCATGAAAAAATGGAAATTGCGGCCGTACCGTCCACGGACTGCCAGATTTGTCATGAGAAAAAATAAGGAACTTGTTTTAGCGATATGAAACAGACAGAGGAATGATTATGGGTATCTCGCGAAGAAAATTTATCGGCTGCCTGGGCGCGCTGGCATTGGGACCGGCCATGGGTATTCCGGGCACGGCCCGGGGTGCTGCCAACAAGGAGTTTGCCGGATGGCCCGGCAGCCAGAGCGTGCTGCATGATATCACAAAATGCATCGGGTGCCGTAAATGCGAAAGCGCCTGTCACCGGGTCAACCAGCTTCCTGACCCGGAAACATCCTTTGAGGATTTAAAGGTGCTGGATCAGAAACGCCGGACCGATGCGGATGTCTTCACCGTGGTCAACCGCGTTGACAACACTTCGCCCGTGTTTGTCAAAACCCAGTGCAATCACTGCCTGGAGCCTGCCTGCGCATCCGCATGCTTTGTCAAGGCACTGAAAAAAACCCCGGAAGGGGCCGTGGTCTATCATGAAAAATTATGTGTGGGATGCCGGTACTGCATGGTGGCCTGTCCTTTCAATATTCCGGCCTATGAATATCATAAAGCCCTGGCTCCCCGGGTGACCAAATGTACCATGTGCCATCCGCGGATTCTTGAAGGCAAGCGCCCCGGCTGTGTTGCGGACTGCCCGACCGGCGCATTGATATCCGGCACACGCGATGAATTACTCGCCCATGCCTGGGATCGGATCCGGACGTATCCGGAGCGGTATGTATCCCATGTCTATGGCGAGCATGAGATGGGCGGTACCAGCTGGCTGTACCTTTCCGGTCTTCCCTTCGGCCAGGTGGGAATGAGAGAGGATTTAGGCACGAAGTCCGCACCGGAACTGACGGCCGGCCCGTTGTCCGCCGTACCCATTGTCGTGGGACTGTGGCCCGTACTGCTGACAGGGGTTTATGCCATCTCGAAACGCAAGGAAAAAATCGCTGAACAGGAAAAACAGGCAGCAGTGGCCGAAGCCGTGGATCAGAGTAAAAAAGAAGCCCAGGCCCGGATGGAAACACTCAGGAAAAAATGGGATCAGGAAAAACAGTCCGCCATCAATTTCGAGGTGAAAAAAGCACTTGAAGAGGCTGCTGCCAAAGACCCGGAACCGGGCCAGAGCAAGGAGGATGAATAACATGACAGACAACGGCACTCACGCCGACCGTAAGTGGTGGACCCCTTTTAATGTCATTGTCGGCATCATACTGGCAACCGGTGCAGTATTGACCGTGATGCGGTTCACCCAGGGTATCGGGGCCGTGACCAACCTGGATAACAACAATGCCTGGGGGCTGTGGATCGGATTTGATCTGCTGTGCGGTGTGGCCCTGGCCGCCGGGGGATATGTCACGTCGGCCGCCTGTTACATCTTTGGATTAAAGCGGTATCATTCCGCTGTCCGGCCGGCCATTCTCACGGCATTTTTAGGATACGCCCTGGTGGTGCTGGCCCTGCACTATGATGTGGGACGTCCATGGCGGCTGCCATACCCCATTTTCGTCTCCCAGGGGACCTCTTCGCTGCTGTTTGAAGTGGGGCTGTGCGTATTTCTTTACCTGACGGTCCTGTTCATTGAATTCACGCCCGCGGCCTTTGAATGGCTGGGGCTGAAAAAAATCCGGGCACTGGTGGTGAAGCTGACCCTGATACTCACCATTTTCGGTGTGGTGCTGTCCACCCTGCACCAGTCGTCACTGGGTGCCTTGTTCATGATCGCCCCATCCAAGCTCCATCCCTTGTGGTATTCCGGTTATCTGCCGGTTTATTTCTTTATTTCCAGCATGTTTGCCGGCATGTCCATGGTGATTTTTGAAAGCACCCTGGCACACCGGTATCTGAGCCGTCATATGGATGACACCCATCACCGGGAAGCCCCGGGCGTGGCCTTAGGCTTTGCCAAAGCGGCCGCGTTTGTGATGGCGGGGTATCTGGGCATTAAATTGATCGGCATCGCCATTGATGATCACTGGCGCCTTCTGGCCACCGGATGGGGCATGTGGTATCTGGTGGAAGTCATCGGGTTTGTGGCTTTTCCCGCCTTGTTGTTTGCCATGGGTGTGAGGGAGAAAAACCTGAAGTTCGTGCGGTGGGCCGCGGCCTGGACCGTGCTGGGAATTGTCCTGAACCGGCTGAATATTTCTGTGATCGCCTTCAACTATCACCTGCCGTCCCATGAACGCTATGTCCCCAGCCTGATGGAAATCGGCACATCCGTCTTTATCGTGACCCTGGGCATTGTGATTTACCGGTTTATCACCACCCGGATGCCGATACTTCATGAGCATCCGGATTATTCAGCCCATTCCCCGGAACAGAAACGTATTTAAACTGAAATGATATGGAGAAAACAACAATGGATACCCTGTTTTTCACGCTTCAGGATTTCATGGTACACACCAAAGGAATCACCTATCTGATCATGGGCGGCATTCTGGCGGCCCTGCCGCTTTTCTGGTGGTTTCTGACAGACAGAGACGATGAGAACGGTTTCAGATGATAACGAAACATGGAGATAATGACTGATGCATGAGTTTTTGACAGGTATATTTTTCTGGATTGCCGTGGGTGTGTGTGTTATCGGCATGGCCGTGCGGTTTGTGCGCTATTTTCTGGGCCTGAACTGGCAGCTGGACCGGGTGGCCTACCGGGCCCATCCGGCTGCGGGAATCAAAGGCGCTGCAAGATCCATCTATAAATGGCTGATCCCTTACGGAACCCGTGGCTGGCGCACCCAGCCGGTGATGACGGCGGCGTTTTTCGGGTTTCATGTCAGTGCCGTGGCAGTGCCCCTTTTTCTGGCCGGGCACAACCTGTTTCTGGAAAGCAAAATCGGATTTTCTCTGATTACACTGGGACCGGTCCTGGCGGATTTCCTTTCCTGGCTGGCCGTGGGGTGCGGCGCGTTTCTGATCCTGCGGCGCTTAGTGCTGCCCGAAGTGCGCATATTGACCACCTGGAACGATTATTTCATCTGGCTTATTGCCCTGGCCCCTTTTGTCACGGGGCTTGTGGCAAGGTATCAGGTGGGGTCTTATGGGTTCTGGCTGAATCTGCACATTTTGTGCGGGGAACTGCTGCTGATCGCCATCCCGTTCACCAAAATGTCCCATGTGTTTCTGTTCTTTGCATCCCGGGCCCAGCTGGGAATGGATTTCGGCATCAAGCGCGGGGGCATGAAAGGCACCAAAATGGCCTGGTAACCAGGCAACCAGACAAGAAGACTGGCAACCCATGTGAAGGAGAAATCAATTCATGCCGGAAGGAACATATTGTAATAAAAAACCGATCAACACCCCTGAGGAAGTGAATTTTCTGCTGTCCGACTCCAGTGGTACCAAATATTATGAAGAGATGAAACATTTGGACGTGGACTCCGAGCTGCTGGCATCCACGATTGAAAAAACCATGAAAACCCGGTTGAAAACCTGGCTGGAGATTTGCGCCCACTGCGGCATGTGCGCGGACTCCTGTTTTCTGTATCAGGTGAACGGCAAAGATCCGAAACAGGTGCCTGCGTATAAGATTCAGTCCACTTTAGGGGAAATCGTCAAGCGCAAGGGAAAAGTGACCAACGCATTCATGCGCCACGCCATGGAGGTGGCCTGGGCCCAGTGCACCTGCTGCAACCGCTGCGGCATGTACTGCCCCCACGGCATCGATACGGGCATCATGTTCGGCTATCTGAGAGGACTGCTCTACCAGCAGGGATTCGTGCCCTGGGAGCTGAAAATCGGCGCCGGCATGCACCGGGCGTATCGGGCCCAGATGGATGTCACGGATGCGGATTTCGTGGAAACCTTCGAGTGGATGGTGGAGGAGTATGAAGATGATTATCCCGGACTGACCGTGCCCGTGGATGTTGCGGATGCGGATATTTTTTATACGGTCAACGCCCGGGAAGTCAAGCATTACCCGGAAGATCTGGCCGAAGCGGCCGTGCTGTTTCATGCGGCCGGGGAAAACTGGACCATTGCATCCAAAGGCTGGGAGCAGACCAGCCTGGCCATGTTTGCCGGGGACTGGGCTGCCTGCAAGATGCAGGTGGAATCAGTCTATGGCGCCATGGAACGGCTCAAGCCCAAACGGATGGTGGGAACCGAATGCGGCCATGCCCATCGGGCCACCGTGATCGAAGGGCCTTACTGGGCCGGACGTCCGGACGGGCGGCCCCCGGTGGAATCGATCCATTATGTGGAATGGCTGGCCGAAGCCCTGGAAACCGGTAAACTGAAAATCGATCCGGACAAGCGGATCCAGGAACCGGTCACGCTCCAGGATTCCTGCAACTATATCCGGAATCATGGATTGAAAAAAGCAACCCGTACCATCATGCAGCACATTGTGGCGCCTGGGTATTTTATCGAAATGTCCCCCAACAAGGAACACAACTACTGCTGCGGCGGGGGCGGGGGGTTCAACGGCATCGGTGTGTTTCGCAAACAGCGCAACCGGGCCCTGCTCACAAAAAGGGACCAGATTCTGGCCACGGGTGCCAAACTGGTGATTGCCCCCTGTCACAACTGCTGGGATGCCATCCGGGATCTGGAGGAAGAGTATGAGATCGGCATCCGATGGTCTTTTTTAAAGCCGTTGATCATCAAAATGCTGATCGTACCGGATCATATGAAACCGGTAGAGTAAACCGTCAAAAAAGGGGGGGGAATCATGTTCAAGAAAATTCTGTTTGCCACATCCGCGACCCGGGCCAGTGACCATGCGGCCCGGGTGGCATTCAATATTGCCCGGGCATATCATGCCCGTCTGGATATTTTTCATGTGCTGGGGGTCCCTTCCCGGGGATACAGCCAGGTGGTGGTAGACATCAAAACCCGGGAGCGGGTGGATGTGGATGATGATTACATGGCCTGGGTTCAGGATGAGATCAACACCTATTATGCGGATTATCTCAAAAACGGCCTGGATTATGATATTCATGTGGCCGTGGGATTGCCTGCCAGGGAAATTCTGCGTCGGGCCAGAGAAACGGAACCGGACCTGATCCTTTTGGGCGGCAGCACAGAAGAGGAACATGACGGGGTTTATAAAAAAACCGTGGCCGGCACCACCCTCCAGAAAGTGGCCCGGGCCGCCAGGTGTCCGGTGCTGGTGGTCACACGACCGGCCGCCTCTTTCTGGGGCGGCATTTCCAGCATCACGTTTGGTACCGATTTTTCAAAAGCCTCTGACAAGGCATTTGAATTTGCCATGAAAATGGCCCAGGCCTTAGGGTGTGAGCTGAATATCTTTCATGCCCTTGCCATCGGCCATCCGTCCGGTGAGAGGCTTTTGTCCCAGGATGAAATCGAACAGAAAATCCGGGAAAAAATGCGGATGATCCGTGCCCGGTATGAATCCCGGCTCAAGGCACTCAAGCAGTACAGCATGGAAGTGTGGGAAGGAATTCCTTATCTGGAGATCGTCAAATATGCCAGGGAAAAGCATTCCGATCTCATCATCATGGCCCATCACTCCAGAAAGCTGGAAACAGAGGACCGGGCCTTTGGCAGCAATGTCGAACAGGTGATTGTCAGGGCGGGCTGCCCGGTAATCAGTATCAATCGATAAAGGGAGAAAAAATATGTCAAAAAAAATTCTGGTCATAGATGATGATCCCAATATCCTGGACTATCTTTCCGCATTGTTCACGGACAACGGCTATGATACCCAGGTGGCACCCGACGCCGTAAAGGGGCTTGAAACCGCCCGCCGGTTTGAACCGGACCTGATCACCCTGGATATTGAGATGCCCGGAGAGTGGGGGCCGCGGTTTTACCGCCAGATGATGCAGATCAAGGAATTGAAAAACACGCCCGTCATTGTGATTTCCGGGCTGTCAGGCAATGAACATGCCATTCCCAAGGCCATTGCCGCTGTGAAAAAACCCTTTGACAGGGAAGAACTGCTTCGTATTGTCAAAGAAGCCATCGGTTGATGGCGCCGATGAAACCGGATCTGGACTGAAAAAAAAGGGCGTGTCATGGCTGAAACCGTTTTAATAATGGATAGTGACCGGGAGCATGGAGAAGCGATCCAAACCCATCTCCAGCGTCATCAGTACGATGTCACGGTGGCGGATGATGCGCAGGAGACGCTGGAACGGCTCAAAGATCAGAAATGGAACATCCTGCTGGGCGATCCCCTGATCGATGAGGAAGCGGCCACCGGCAGGATTGCCGATCTGATTAAGGAAGATCCCGCTGTCCAGCTGATCGTTTACGGCACATCCGAACAGGTGGATCGGGCCATGGACCGGTACGGGCTGGATGCGGCGGCATATATGGATCTGCCCATCAACAGCAAGGCGTTGATGCTGAATATGGCCAGAGCCCGGAACCTGTCTTTGAACAACCGGAAAATCGACCGGTATGTTCAGCGGCTCACCGATCTGCACACCGCCCGGAACCATTTTCTCCAGCTGTTTGACTCCGTGCCCTGTTTTATTTCAGTTCAGGACAGAAACCTGCGGATCACCGCCATCAACAAATGGTTTAAACAACATTTCGGTAATTCTGTGGGCGGGTACTGCTATCAGATCTATAAACACCGGACATCTCCCTGTGAAAAATGTCCCGTGATCCAGACCTTTGAAGACGGTCAGATTCACAGTACGGAAGAGGTGGTGACCGCACTTTCCGGAAGACAGTATCATGTCCTGACACATACGGCCCCCATCACGGATGAAAAAGACGAAATCACCCAGGTGATGGAAATTTCCACCAACATCACCCAGATCCGGCAGCTGCAGGACCATCTGACCTCTTTGGGCCTGATGCTCGGATCCATGTCCCATGGGGTCAAAGGGATGCTCACTGCCCTGGACGGGGGGATTTACCAGCTGGAAACCGGCCTGCAAAAAAAGGATGAAGCCCGGGTGGCCCGGGCGTTCGACCAGGTCAAGACCATGGCTGATAAAATCAGGGATATGGTGCTGGAGATTCTCAATTATGCCAGGTCCCGGCAGATGCAGTATGCACCGGTCCCGGTGACGGACCTGGTGGAAAGTGTCATGAAAAACATCCGGCCGGCCGCGTTGAAAAGCAATGTCATCTGCGAGGTGTTTCTGCCGGATGCACCGGGCATCATCGAGATCGACTCCGTGTGGATGGAATCCGCGCTGGTGAATTTTCTGGAAAACGCCGTGGATGCCTGTGCCTATGATCATGAAAAGCCGGTTCACAAGGTATCTTTGACTGTAACAACCGAACCCGAAGAAAGGGTCTGTTTCCGGATACAGGACAACGGCGTGGGTATGGACCAGGAGACCCGGGAAAAAATGTTCACGCTTTTTTTTACATCCAAAGGATCCCGGGGGACGGGCTTGGGACTTTTTATCGCCTACCGGGTGATTCAGCAGCACGGGGGAACGGTTCAGGTGACGTCCGCCTTGAATCAAGGCACAAAGCTCATCATCTGCCTGCCCCGGATTCCCCCCGGCAGCATCGGTGAAAATGGCGTTAATCCCCTGCCGTCTTAGCCAAAGAAATTGTCATTAATTGCCATAAAAAATTATTTTTGCCATTGTCCGATGAAAAAAGGTATGATGTCTGAATGAGACTCACCACCAAAAGCCGTTACGGGACCCGTCTGGTCATTGATCTGGCCTTATACGGCAAAAAAAAATCCGTTCCCCTCAGCGAGGTCGCCCGGAGACAGAACATCTCCATCAAATATCTGGAACAACTGGTCCGGAAACTCAAGCAGGCCGGAATGATCAAAAGTCAGCGGGGACCCCACGGCGGCCATTCCCTGGCCAAATCGCCATCCGACATTAGAGTGGGCGATATTGTGCGCACACTGGAAGAAAGCACGGCCATTACGGATTGTGCGGAAACAGATGCCCGCCAGTGCGGCATCTGTAACCAGGCAGGGGACTGTCTGTCCCGATGGGTGTGGGTGGAGGCCAGCCAGGCCATGTTCGAATGCCTGGATAACATCACGGTTGCCGATCTGCTGCAGCATCCCCCTTCCTAAGGGTTTGTGATATCAAAATTCAGAACTCGTATTTATAGAAGCACCCGTGCTGTCTGGCGGCCCGGGACAGAGAAAGGGCGATGGCATCCACATCGATCAGACCCGATACCACGGAAAGTGCATAGATGCCGGAAATCAGCACCACCATCCACCAGGTCCAGTAGGGGTTCAGGGCTTCCCAGGGGCCATATCCCTTATTGGGCAGCAATGGCAGCAGCACCAGGGAGTGATCTGCCGGGATACCAGGGCACTCACCCCGCCCAAAAGAAAAAGACCTTCCACATATCCACAAACATATTTTTCAATACTTAAAAACCAATGCAGCCCCTGTAAATCTGTCATAAAAACAGGCTCACAGGGGCTGCATTCAGAAATCTGCTATCAGATATTAAATGATTTAAAATTTATAATTTTTGTAATCACCCTGCAGGCCCAGATACAGGCTGACCATCATGACAATCATGATCACGGTAAACGGCAGTCCCACGGTCACGGCCACCGCCTGAATGGCGCCCAGAGCGTCCGAACCGCCTCCCACCAGCAGGCAGGCGGCAATCAGGCCCTGAAGTGTGGCCCAGAACATCCGCTGGAACCGGGGGGCATCCATTTTACCGCCCGCAGTGATGGAATCCACCACCAGGGAACCGGAGTCGGATGAGGTGACAAAGAAAATCAGCACCAGACAGATCCCCAGAAACGAGGAGATCCCGGTCAAAGGCAGGTTTTCCAGCATCTGGAACATGGCCAGAGACACTTCTCCCAGGCCTTTTTCCGCCAGCTGACCAATGCCGTTCTGGATCTGGTACAGGGCATTACTCCCGAATGCCGTCATCCAGACGATGGTGACCACTGTGGGCACCAACAACACGGCGGTGATGAATTCACGGATGGTGCGGCCTTTGGAAATACGGGCGATGAACATGCCCACAAACGGTGCCCAGGAAATCCACCAGGCCCAGTAGAACACGGTCCAGCCTTTGTAGAATTTTTCATCCGGCCGGCCGATCCAGTTGCTCAAAGGAATGATCCATTCCGCGTACGAAACGGTGTTTTTGAACAATCCTGCAAAAACATGCAGTGTCGCACCCGTCACAATCACCAACACCAGCAGAATGACCGCCAGGACCATATTGATATTGCTCAGCAGCTTGACACCGCCGTGAAGTCCTCTGTACACGGAAAACAGGGCCACACCCGTGACCACGGCAATGATGATCAGCTGCAGACCCAGGGTGTTCTCAAACCCGAACAGAAAATGCAGCCCGGATGCCGCCTGCTGGGCCCCGAACCCCAGAGACGTGGCCAGACCGAAAATGGTGGCAATGACGGCAATGATGTCCACGATATGACCGGGCCATCCCCAGGTTTTTTCGCCCAGAAGCGGGAAAAACGTGGAACGGATGGTCAGGGGAAGCCCTTTGTTAAAGGCACAGAACCCTAAAGCCAGGGCTGTGACCGCATAAATGGCCCAGGGATGGATTCCCCAGTGAAACAGGGTGGCGCCCATGGCAGCCCGGGCCGCTTCCGGCGTATTGGGCGGTATGTTCAACGGCGTACCCCACCAGTCCGTGTAATAGGCCACGGGTTCGGCCACACTCCAGAAACACAGACCAATGCCCATGCCGGCGGCAAACAGCATGGCAAACCAGGACATTCGGCTGAATTCAGGTCTCGCATCCGGGCCGCCCAGGCGCATTTTGCCGTGTGGCAGCACAATCAGGGCCAGACAGTAAAGCACGAACAGGTTCCCGGAAATCATGAAAAACCAGTCAAAATTTTCTATGGTCCATGATTTGGAGCCGTCAAACACTTTTTTGGCTTCCACCGGGTTCCACAAGGTTAAAATAATAAAAACAACAACAATTGAGGCCACAATAAAAAAAACAGGGTGAACATCCATTCCCCATTTTTTTATATTGTCCTGACCGACTTGATAATCGGTATCAAACCTGTCTCTCATAAAAACAACTCCCCTTTTCTTAATTTATGGTTAATCCAACCGTACCATTTTCAAGATCCGTATGATTGTTGAACAGCGGTCATTTTTATTTTACGGTCAGCACCGGGCAATGGGCCTCTAAAATGACATACTGGGCTGTGGACCCGAATACCATCTTTTCCACCTTGGACCGTTTTTTAAGCCCGATGATGATCTCATCCACATCTTGTTCGTAGGCATACTGGACAATATCCTCTCCGGGTGCCAGTCCCCGGATCAGGATATGCACCTCACTTTCAATGCCGTGTTTCTGGAACACTTCCTCCCGGATTTCATTGAGGCGATGTTCCAGTTCCCGGATCTCCCGTTCCCTGGTATCTGAATCACAGGTTCTGATCAGATACACATAGGCTTTGGATTCTTTGGCCCGCTTCAAGGCTTTGTCAAGCACCTTGGAAGTCGATGTGTTCTTGTCGTAGGCAACAAGTATCTTCATGACGTTTCCTCTTCTGTTGATTGGTTGAATGCCCCGGCCTTCCGGCAACTGACCCCTGACAAAAACGCCGGGGTCTTTTTCAAGACCCCGGCGTTTCAGATATCAGATCATAACTTTTCGGTCAATACAGGGACCACCTCAAAGATGTCTCCCACAATGCCGTAGTCGCATTTGGCAAAAATCGGCGCATCCTTGTCCTCGTTGATGGCCACGATCACCTTGGAGGTTTTCATGCCGGCAAAATGCTGCACTGCGCCGGATACCCCGCAGGCAATATACAGCCTCGGAGACACAGTTTTTCCGGTCTGGCCCACCTGCATGGAATGGGGCGCATACCCCGCATCCACGGCAGCCCGGGAAGCGCCCACAGCCGCACCGATTTTGGCGGCACAGGCTTCCAGCATCTTGTAATTTTCCGCGGCTTTGATGGCCCGGCCCCCCGTAATGATGATGGGTGCTTCAGTAAGATCGATCTTATCGGCATCTCCCTTTTTCACCTCTTTGATCACCACTTTGCCGGGATCAGCCACATCGGCTGTGAACTCTGCGGTTTCTCCGGCGGCCGGGGCCGGTTCCGCCTCAATGGCATTGGGCCGTACCGTGGCCAGAAACACCGCAGCATCCACCTTGAGGGTGGCAAAGGTCTTACCGGAAAAATGGGATTTTTTGGCGGTTTTCGCCTCAACATCCAGGGCCACACAGTCCGACACCAGAGGCAGGTCCATGGCTGCTGCAAGGCGTGCGAACAGATCCTTGCCTGCAACAGATGCCGTTCCCAGCAGCGCGGTCAGATCATATTCCTTGACAGCCGCAGCCAGTACCCCGGCCAGCAGGTCCGGGCCGGCAGTGATATCACCGCCGGATGCCGCCAGTTTGACTATTTTTGCCGCCCCGAATTCCGCCAGTTTATCCTTCAGGCCTGCCGGGTCGGCATCGGTTACCAGCGCAATGATTTCCTGGCCTTTTGCAGCGGTCATCACCCCCAAAGAGGTGTCTTTGACCGCGCCGTTTTCAGTTTCGATTAATATGCCAGTCCTGGCCATAACAACACTCTCCTTGTTTTATAAAACCTTTTCATCTTCCTTGAGAACCCGGATCAATTCAGTGACCTGTTCTTCCACGGATCCTTCAATCATTTTAGCGCCGGATCTTTCCGGCACGGGCTCCAGTTTTTCCAGGGTCACGGCACCGGCCGCAGCATCGATTCCCAGATCCGCCAGGCTCATCTGATCAATTTTCTTTTTCTTGGCTTTCATGATATCCGGAAATTTGGGATATCTGGGCTCATTCAAGCCTTTGGTGGCACCGATCACACAGGGCAGGTTCATTTCGATCACCTGCTTGTCACCGCCGCCCACTTCCAGTTCCGCCACGGCTTTGCCGCCGTCCACGGTCAGTTTGCTCACCTCATTGACCACGGGCAGGCCCAGGTATCCGGCCAGCCGGTACTGGGTCTGAAAGGTTTCCGTATCCACGGACCCCTTGCCCGTGAAAATGAGATCCGGGAGTCCGTCCTTTTCCATGGCCGCTTTCAGGGCTTTGGCCGTCAGGGTTGCATCCAGGAACTGGCCGTCCGTGGTCACCAGGATGCCTCTTTCCGCGCCCATGGCCAGGCCCGACCGGATGGTGGCATCCGCCTCGGGTTTACCCACAGTAACGATCACCACCTCACCGCCGTTTTTCTCCACCAGTTTGACCGCTTCTTCAATCCCGTATTCATCATACGGGTTGACCACAAACTTGATTTCCGAATCCTTGAATCCGGTGTCTCCCTCAATTTTGATGGTAGCGGCCGTGTCCGGCACATGTTTTACACACACACAGATTTTCATATCTTAAACCTCAAACTATCGATGTTAGCTTTTCATTTTTTCGTTTTTGGGATCATACAAAGGCATGGCTGCTACAACGGCGCTGCGTTTGCGGCCCAGGATCTCCACACCCAGCCGGGTTCCCTCTTTGGCGTGCTCCGGCGGCACATAGCCCAGGGCAATGCTTTTTTCCACCCGGTGGCCGTACCCACCGGACGAGGTCATGCCGACCCGCTCTTCTCCGGCGAAAATCGGGTTGTACCCGAACGCATCCGAATCCTTGACATCCACCACCAGGCACACCAGTTTCCGGGGAATGCCTTGATTTTTCTGTTTTTCCAGGCCTGTTTTACCGATGAACTCCTTGTCCATTTTCACGGTCCAGGCCACATTGGTTTCCAGGGGGGTGTGATGCACGTTCATCTCACTCTTCCAGGCCAGATAGCCTTTTTCCAGGCGCATGGAATCCATGGCATGCATGCCGATGAGCCGGATGTCAAAATCCGCACCCGCGTTCATGAGGTCTTGGTACAACGTGATCTGGTGCTCAATGGGATGAAAAATCTCAAACCCCAGTTCCCCCACATAATTCATGCGGTTCACCCGGCATTTGGTCCGGCCCACAAAAATCTCTTTGGAGGTGCCGAACTTGAACACCTCGTTGGACACATCATCGTACGCCACTTTGGCGAGCACGTCCCGGGATTTGGGTCCCACCAGAACCAGACATCCCATCTGATAGGTCAGATCTTCCATGCACACAGACCCGTCTGCGGGCAGGTTTTCGATCATCCAGTGCTGGTCGTGCTTTTTTCCCACAGAGGCGGTCACACAGAAAAACTCGTTTTCATTGACCCGGCTCACGGTCATGTCCGTCTTAAAATTTCCGTTATGGTCCAGCATGGGGCTCAGGGCAATGCGGCCGTCTTTTTCAGGTACCTTCTGGCAGGTCATGTGGTTGAGCCAGGCTTTGGCACCGGGTCCGGAAATCTTTGTTTTGGCAAACCGGGTCAGATCGATGATGCCCACTTTTTCCATCACATGCTTGCATTCTGCTCCCACATGCTTGAACGCGTTGGACCGTCTCCAGTTGGGTTCTTCATACCCGTCTTCTCCTTTGGGCGGAAAATAGTTGGGGCATTCCCAGCCGTAGTAGTCACCGAACACGGCATTGGCCTGTTTCTGGTATTCATAGATAGGCGAGGTCCGGTTGGGACGGGCCGCATCCCGGAACTCATTGGGATAGATGGTGGCATACAGGCGCGCATACGTGTCCGCGATCTTTTCCGTGTTGTAGGCCCAGTTGGCAAAAGAACCATACCGCCTTGAATCCATGGGCCACAGATCGATTTCCGGCTCGCCGTTCATGATCCAGCCGGCCAGGTAATGACCGATGCCCCCTGCCTGGGTGATGCCGAAGCTGTATCCGCAGGCATGATAAAAGTTTTTCAACGGTGCGGCCGGTCCCACCAGGGGTTCGCCGTTGGGGGTGTAGGTGATGGGACCGGCGGTGATGTGCTTGAACCCGGTGTCCCCCAGAATGGGAAACCGGTCGATACCAGCCTGAATGCAGTCGGCAATGTTGTCCAGATCCGGATTCAGTTCCTCCTGGGCATAATCCCAGGGCACACCATTGCGTTTCCACTGCTGGCCGTTGGCTTCATACATCCCCAGAATCAGGGAATCCATTTCCTGGCGCAGGTAGATGGATTTGTCCGGGTCCCGCACCAGGGGCAGGTATCCTTCGGCCTCGTCAATGGCCTGAATTTTTTCATACAGAATATGGGTATGGGCAATGGCAATGGAGGGAATTTCCAGTCCCACCATCTTCGCCACTTCCGGGGCCCACAGCCCGGCGGCATTCACCACGTGTTCACAGGTGATGTCGCCTTTATCGGTTTTTACCACCCATTCACCGTTGGATTTCTGGTAGATGCCGGTGACCCGGGTGTGCAAATTAAACTCCACCCCGTTCTGCCTTGCCCCCTTGGCCATGGCCTGGGTCACGGAGTTGGGATCCACATCCCCGTCATCCGGCCAGTACAACCCACCGATCAACCCGTCAATTTCCATGTAGGGATGCAGTTTTTTCATTTCCTCGGGCGTGACGTAAGACACATCCAGACCCAGACACTGGTGCATGGAATAGGCATACCCCAGTTCATCCATCCGGCCCGGGTTGTCTGCCGTGCGGATGGAGCCCGTGGTGTGCCAGCCGGCCGGCTGACCCGTCGCTTTTTCCAGCTCCTTGTAGATCTCGATACTTTTCATGTTCACCTGGGTACCGTAATAGTTGCCATGGAAAAATGATACATTTCCTGCCGCCATCCAGGTGGAACCGGAAGTCAACTCATGTTTTTCCAGGAGCACCACATCATCTTTCCATCCATATTTTGCCAGGTGATACGCCACGGATACACCGATGACGCCGCCACCGATCACGACTGCTCTTGCATTGGTTTTCATTGGTTTTCACTCTCCTTTGTTTTTTGGTACACTATACTTTTGCTTCTCTACCATTTAAAAAATACCGCAGCGCCCGGTTTTTGGGCTGCCGGATATGGGTGTCGTAAAAATAGGAAAACCCGCCCGGGTAATAGATCATCACCAGAATAAGGACCAGGGCATAAATGACCAGATTCAAGCCGGGCAGATGGGACAGGGTGGATCTCACGATTTCCATGAGAAAAATAAATGGAAAGGCCACCACAGCGCCCCCCCACAGGCTGCCCCGGCCCCCGATATACGCCACTGCCAGAATCTCCACGGTCTTGGAGGTATGCATCATATCCGGGGTCAGAATGCCGTAAAAGTGGGCGTAGAATCCACCCAGAACGCCTGCGATGGCACAGGACATGGTGAAATTGAATACCCGGTAGAACACAGGGTCTATGCCGGATGTCCGGGCGGCATCCATGTTCTGGGCAATGGCCTGGAATGCCAGTCCCATTTTTGACCGCACCACCCATTTACATACCAGGTATGTGAGGTACACCAGAATGATGATCAAAAAATAAAACGGGAAGTTGGATTCTGTCTCGAACAGGCGCGGGGTTCTGAGCCCCAACGGCCCTCGGGTGAGCCAGACCATCTTGATGGCCAGCCCCATGACGGCCAGGCCGAAAAACCAGGACAGGCATGCCGCAAAAATGCCCCGCAGCCGCAACGAAATCATGCCGATGATCAACCCCAGGATGGCGGATGACACCCCGCCGGCCAGCATGGCGATCCAGGGGGATAACCCGGCATTGATCACCAGCAGGGCAGAGGTGTATCCCCCGGTGCCGGCCACTGCCATGTACCCGAAATTGACGATATTGATATATCCGGCCGTCAAATCAAACCCCACGCTCATGGCCGCCACAAACCCGCAGTAGATCAGCCATCTCAGCATGTATTCCTGGTTGAACGGCGGGATAAACGGGAGTATCAGCAGCAGTATCAGGCCCGCCAGTCCGATGGGGGTCAGACACAGCCTGTCAAGCACCCTGTCAAAGAGATTCATGTTCAGATCATTTGTTGTCGGTTCCATACTGTCTCCTATGTATCACGTGCCTATTTATCAAGAACACCGCGGACGTCAGATCCGAAGATCCCGCTGGGTTTAAAAATCAGAATGAGCATGATCAATGCCGATGGTACGACAAAATCCCAGCCGGCCCCCACATATTCCATGGTAATGACCTTGAGCAGGGCCACCATAAAGGCACCTGCCACGGCCCCCAGAATATTGCCCAGGCCCGAAAGAATGACGACAAACCATGCCATATAAAGGGGTTCCAGCCCCACTGTTGGATAGGAGGGGTACATGAACAACAAGCTGCCGCCGGCCACGGCGGCCAGAGCACAGGCCAGAGAGATGGTGAGCAACACAATTTTTTCAATATCAATGCCCACGATCTCGGCCCCGGTAATATCCTGGGAAACGGCCCGGATGGCCATGCCTGTGCGGGTGTAGGTCATGAACAGATAAAACAGGGCCACGATCACGGCAGATATGATAAACGCCAGGGCCCGGTCCAGGGAAATATACGCCCCTGCGATGGAAATGGGCATGCCCTGCCAGTATCCCACAATGCCTTTAAAATCCGCCCCGAATATGAGCTGATGCAGGTTGACGAG
The DNA here is from genome assembly GCF_000350545.1 of Desulfotignum phosphitoxidans DSM 13687. Taxonomy (GTDB): domain Bacteria; phylum Desulfobacterota; class Desulfobacteria; order Desulfobacterales; family Desulfobacteraceae; genus Desulfotignum; species Desulfotignum phosphitoxidans. The sequence continues at coordinate 898,410 of NZ_APJX01000001.1, read as the reverse complement.
CAGCACACTCAAACCCACGGTGAGCAGAAAAGAGTTCATGACCCAGTTGTCTGTGGAGCGGCGGCGCAAAGGGCCGAAAACCAGTTTTTCAGAAATGGCACCGGCAATCGCCCCGCCGATGAGAGCGCCCAGGATGGCAATGAAAGGACCGAATGTCACCAGCCAGGAGTCCGGGTGTTCCAGGATAAATTCACTGATGGGGGTGAATATATAGTACGCTGTGAGGGAGCCGATCATAAAATACTCCCCATGGGCGAACATGGGAATGTTCAGCACCCCCAGCATCAGGGTCAGGCCGGTGGCCACCAGGGCCAGCATTCCGCCGGTAACAACCATGTTTACCATAAGATAGGGGCCGGCATCGATCGTGGCAGCCACGGCCACCACAACACTGATGACAATGGACAAACCCGGGGCTGATTTCAACCAGGTCAGTGTATCTGACATATTATGTTTTGACATGAATCTATTTCTCCAAAATCTGATTAAACACCCAGGAACACCTTTTTCACATAGCTGTTTTCCGCCAGGTCCGCACTGTTGCCTTCCAGACCGACTTTACCGTTTTCCAAAACATAGCCGCGGCCTGTCACGGCCAGGGTTTTGGTCACATTCTGTTCCACCAGCAAAATGGTCACCCCGTTTTTGATCAACACATCCAAAGAGGCAAACACACTGGTGGTCAACTGAGGGGCCAGTCCGAAAGAGGGTTCATCCACCAGCATGAGAGACGGGTTGGACATCATGCCCCGGCCGATGGCCAGCATTTTGCGTTCTCCCCCGGACATGGTGCCGGCCAGCTGTTTTCTTCTTTCCGCCAGGCGGGGAAACAGCTCGAATACGAAATCCAGACGTTCATTCTTCAGGTGTTTTTCTTTAATGGTGTAGGCCCCCATGTACAGGTTTTCCTGCACCGTCATGTTGACAAACAGGTTCATCTCTTCGGATACAAAGGAGATGCCTTTTTTTGCCACAGCCGAACCTGACAGGCCGGTGATATCTTCCCCATTGAAAACCACACTGCCGCTCATGGGAGAAATCAGTCCGGCAATGGTTTTCATGGTGGTACTTTTCCCGGCACCGTTGGGGCCGACAATGCCGACGTATTCTCCTTTGTCAATCTGCAAAGAGACATCCCGCAAAATCTGCAAGTATCCGTACCCGGCATTCAGGTTTTTGACTTCTAACAGCATAAGGTCTCCATTGATAATTGTGTTACAATTGTTTGCCTGCCTTATTCGCCCAGATAGGCTTTCGTCACTTTTGGGTCATTGGCCACTTCCTGGGTAGGGCCTTCGGCAATCTTGGTGCCGAACTGAATGCACAGAAGCCGGTTGCAGACCGCCATAATCAGCTGCATGATATGTTCGATCATGAGAATGGAGATCCCTTTTTTGCTGATTTTATCGATAATTCTCATGATATCCTTGAGTTCCCCTTCGCTCAGCCCGGATGCCAGTTCATCCATGAACAGCAGCCGGGGATTGGACGCAAGTGCCCTGGCCAGATCCAGGCGTTTGAGCTGTACCGTATTCAACTGTTCCGCCACCACGGTTTCTTTCATGGGAAACTCCACGAATTCGAGCATTTCCCTGGAATGGGCCACGGGATCTGTGATCTTTCCTGCAGGATTGCCGAAAATGGTGGCGGTCATCACACTCTCAATGGCCGTCATTTTGGGAAACGGGCTGGGAATCTGGAACGTGCGGGACAACCCCAGACGGCACATTTTTTCAGGTGTCAGACCCGTGGTCTCCTTGCCGAACATTTTTACCATTCCTGATGTGGGCGGATTCAGGCCGGAGATCGCATTGATGAAGGTGGTTTTCCCGGCACCGTTGGGTCCGATCAACCCGACGATATCTCCCTGGTTGATTGTCATGGAGACGGCATTCACGGCGGTCAGTCCGCCGAATTTTTTGGTCAGGTTCTGGGTTTCCAATACAATCACGTCGTTATATTCCTTACATTTGAGTCGTGTTGAAACAAACAGAGGATTGAAACTTGTTTCAATCCTCTGTTTTCAGGATTCTTGCCGGTTATTTCATTTCAAAGTCCTTCTGTTTCCAGTCTTCCGGAAAAATGATGTGTCCTTTTCCCGCCTTGTACTGAAGGATGGGGAAAAAATAAGCCTCCGGACCCACGACCATGTCCGGCATGGTTTCCGGCGTATATTTGTATTCATTCATGATGATGGCGCCGTCTGCCTTGCTGTAGGTGAGTTTGCCCGTATTGACTTCGTCCACCATGATGTTATGAATGGTTTCCTTGTCCAGTTTTCCATACACTTCATAGGCCCGGTTGAGAATCTTGATGAACATGCGGATACCGTCATAGGACAGACCGCCTGAGGACGGGCTGGGATTGAACCCGTATTTGGCCTTGACATCCTTGGCCCATTGCTTGGCTTCGGGTGTGGTCAGCTGGGGAATGGAGTCCAGCACATAGTCGGACCCCGGACCGGTCATTTTGTACCAGTCGCCGATCCATCCCAGGCCGGATGCAATGAGAACCCCTTTGTTGCCGACTTCTGCATACTGCTTGACAAATGCAGTCAAAGACGGTGCTGCCGTGGATGTGCCGGCCAGCAGCTCGACACCGGCACTTTTGAATTTTGACAGCAGGGGATAAAAATCGGTCTGGGTGATGGGAAAATATTCTTCCGAATAAATTTCCCAGCCACTGGCCAGCAATGCTTCCTTGTAAGCCCCGCCCGCACTGCGGCCCCAGTCGGTGTCTTCGCCGTAGATGGCCGCCAGTTTCTTTTTGGGCGTCCAGGTGCCGTTTGCAATGACTTCATTGATGCATTCAATGTAGTTGCCTTCCAGTTTGGCAGGTACGGGCCAGCCTTTGCCGCCCCAATAGGAGTATTTTTCCGGATCAGCCTGCCATTTTTCGTTCACCACTTCCGATGCGCCGAAACCGAACATATGGGGCACTTTGTACTGGGCCGCCACATCCATCACCGAAACCGCCACAGACGAATGCCAGTTGAGCACGCCGGCCTGAATCCCTTTGCCTTCTACGGCTTCTGCATAGGCACTGGCCGCTCTTGCCGGGTCAGACTGTGAATCCACCCACACCACTTCAATCGTGTAATCGCCCACCGTGTAATCAATGGCTTCCATAGCCATTTCCACAGAAGCCTGGAACTCTTTTCCATTCTGGGCGGACGGCCCGGTAAACGGCCCCAGCACCCCTACGGGCAATACTTTGTCAGCAGCAGATGCCACCCCCCCTGCTAAAAACAACATGGCCATGAAACACGCGACAACCTGTAGAATTTTTTTCGTACCCATACCGATTTCCTCCAAAAATTAAGGTTTTTTGTTTGCGATCTTTCGCATACCCGCCAAACGTTGGTTTTAATGCATGCAGATTATGTACCAGTTATTCATGACATTTCTCGGAAAACCCATTGATTGCCTTATTAAATTTAGGAAACCTTGATATTTCTGATAAAATTTTAATGTTTTTTTTCTAAAAACCAAATATCACGTCTGACCGCCAAAGGCAATTATTGACAAAATATTAAAAAATTTTTCGTTTTACTGTCAAATATTTTGACAAATTTACATGGATTTCTGATCCACATACGCTTTTCGATTGAGGCGATATTTTTTCAACTTGTAATGAAGCGACTGGGGAGAAATACCAAGAGACCGGGCCGCGCTGGCTGCATTTCCCCGGGACCGGATCAGCGCATTCACAAGCATCTGCTGTTCATGGGATTTCTGGGTTTCCATCAGGCTGGTGCCGTTTTCTGGCGGATGTCCCGGATCCACGGGCAACTGTTTTGGCGCATCCCTGCCTGCAAAACTGAAAATATGGGGCGGCAGGTGGGCCAGATGAATGACCCGGGTCCCGTCCACCATATTCATGGCGGCTTCAATAATATGTTCGAGTTCCCGGACATTTCCCGGCCATTGATATCCGGCAAACAGGGCGGCGACTTCCGGGGAAATGGTTTCCACTTTTTCGCTCAACGCCCGGTTGAATTTGGAAATAAAATGCGAAATCAGGGACTCCATATCGCCCTGTCTGTCTTTTAATGGCGGCAGCATGATGGAGACCACCCCCATGCGGTAAAAAAGATCCATGCGAAGGGAACCGCTTTGAATAATCTTTAACGGCGGCTGCCCCACGGAAGACAGAATCTTCACATCCAGATCGATCTCCTTGAGAGATCCCAGTTTTCTGACTTTTTTTTCCTGGATGACCCGAAGCAGTTTGACCTGAAGCGTCAACGGCATGGCATCCAGCTCATCCAGAAAAATGGTGCCGCCATTGGCCTGTTCAAACAACCCGGGTTTATCGATGGCACCGGTGAAAGACCCTTTGGAGGTACCGAACAATATCCCTTCCAGCAGGTTTTCAGGGATGGCGGTACAGTTGACCGGGATAAATGGTTTCTTTTTTCTGGGACTGTAATTATGAATGGATTGGGCAAACAGCTCTTTGCCGGTCCCGGTTTCTCCGGAAATCATGATGGGGGACGGAGATCCGGCCGACATTTTTGCCATGCGGATGGCCGACCGCATCTGAGGATCCGAGGCAATGATGTCTTTAAAGGAAAACCGGGTGCCGTTGGAAGAAATTTTAGCAACCGGCCGGTCTGACACGGTTCTGGATAAAATCACTTTTTCAAGCAACTGATATTCCTTGGAAAATGTAATCGCTCCGATAAGCTGTCCACTCTTGTACAAAGGAAATGCATTGGACAGGATATTGCTTACCCGGCCCAACCGGGTGCGGTAGACCATGGGTTCGTTGATAATGGGATCACCCGTGGTCAGACAGCGCATGATCGGGCTGGTTTCCGGGGTCAACTGATAAATATCCAGCAGATTTTTTCCCGTTGCATCAGCCGGCGAGATATCATCGATCTGTCCCTGGGTCTGATTGAAAAATATCACTTTCCCGGTGATATCCGCAATCACCACGCCTTCATGCATGGAAGACAGCACACTGTAAATATCAATATCTTCAAAATTGATCCGCTCCATAACCCCTTCACAGAAAACCAAATTTTTTTGATGTTTAATTGATTTTTCCCCCGTTCTTTAGAGAAATGCATGAATTTGAAAAAAAAAGCAAGAAAGATAAAAAATTTTTTATCTTTCTCTGCCTTGTTCAGAATCCAGGCGGGTTCCGACCGCAAAAGATTCAACCCAACAATCCGGTATGAACCATATTTCCAGGCATCTCCAGGAACCTGGAATACGCTGGCACAAAATATGCTGGATTGGTTCTAATTTAAAAGACTGGCTTTCAATCATTTATCAACCTTTACTGTGTAAGGATATTTTATGGCTTTTTTTGAATATTTCACGTCAGAGGAAACCGAACAGATCCACGACGCCACCATGACCGTGCTGGAGAAAACCGGCATGAACTTCAAGTATGAACCGGCTCTGGACCTGTTTAAAAAAGCCGGCTGCAAAGTGGATGGGGTCCGGGTTTTTTTCACCCGGCAGTTTATAGAAAAACAGATCAAAAAAGCCCCGTCCCAGGTTACGCTGTATGCCAGAAACCCGGAAAACAATGTGGTGATCGGCGGGGACAATATCGCATTCATGCCCTGCTATGGATCTCCGTTTGTCAACTGCCTGGATCATGGCCGGCGGCCCGGCACCCTGGCGGATTTCAAGAACTTTGCCAAACTGGCCTGTGCCATTCCCTATTTTGATATCACGGGCGGCATGATGGTGGAGCCCAACGATATCCCCGTGGAAATCCGGAATGCCGAACGGATATACGCAGCCATGACGCTTTCGGACAAACCGTTCATGGGGGCCGGCACCAACGGGCCGGACGCGGTGCAGACCCTGGACATGGCATCCATGGTGTTCGGTTCCAGAGAAGAGATGGCAGAAAAACCGCCCTTTGTCTCCATTCTCACCAGCCTGACACCCCTGGGGTTTGATGACAAAATGTGTGCCGGCATCATGGCCTATGCCGAGGCGGCCATGCCCCAGCTGATCTCCTCTCTGTCCATTGCCGGGGCCACCACGCCCGTGACCATGGAAGGGACCCTGGTGGTCCAGAACGCGGAAGTGCTGGCGGGGATCTGCCTGGCCCAGCTGGTGAGAGAAGGGGCGCCCGTGATCTTTGCCGGCTCTTCCTCCGCCACGGCCATGCATTACGGCACCTTGAGCATCGGGGCCCCGGAGATGGCCGTGAACACGGCGGCCACGGCCCAGATGGGCCGGTTTTACAACCTGCCGTCCCGGGGCGGCGGCGCGTTGACCGATGCCAAAACCGTGGATGCCCAGGCCGGTTTCGAGTCCATGATGAGCCTGCAGATGGCGTGTCTTTCGGGCATCAACTTTGTGCTGCACGCCGCCGGCATCCTGGAAGGGTATATGACGGCTTCCTATGAAAAATTCATGATCGATGCGGAAATGATGGGCATGTGCCGCCGCATCAAAAAAGGGGAGGAGATCACCGCCGAAAAACTGGCTCTGGATGTCATCGACCAGGTGGGCCCCGGCGGAGAATATCTGACCCACCGCCACACATTCAAGTATTTCAGATCCGAGCTGTACGGGCCGTTGATGGAAGAACGCCGCAACTTCGATGCCTGGACCGCCAAAGGCAGTCTGTCCATGGACCAGCAGGCCAATGCCAGGTACAAGGAGATGCTGGCCAATTTTAAGACCCCGGACATGGATCCCGGCATCAAAAAAGACCTGGACAGATACATGGAAAAGATCCGCAGCAATTAACGGCCATCAACGCATGAAACACCTGCAGAATTCTGACACACAAACATAAGGAAAAACATCATGAGTGAGATCACCCTACCAAAACAATTTGGCACCATCACATCGGATGCCGTGGTCATCGGCGGCGGGATTGTGGGAGCCGCAACTGCCTTCTGGCTGTCCAAAGCCGGCCTGAGCACCATTCTGGTGGAAAAACGCGATGCCCTGTCCAGCCTGACCACGGCGGCCAGTGCCGAGTGCTTCAGAACCCAGTTCACGGAAAAACCCATGGCCGACCTGGCCCTGACCAGTGTGGACATGTTTGAAAATTTTAAAGACGTGGTGGGCCTGCCCCACATCGATATTCATGTGACCCAGCGGGGATACCTGTTTGTCACGGATGACGAGGCCCAGCTGCCGGACCTGAAAAAAGCCGTAGACCGGTTCCATGCCAACGGCGTGACCGGTGCGGAATACATCGGCAAAGACGACCTGCACCAGCGGTTTCCGTTTCTGGCGCCCAAAGCGTTAGGGGCGACCTTTAATGAACGGGACGGATGGCTGTCCACCCATGAGGCCACCTATGGATTTGCCAAAGGGGCCGGGAATGCGCAGTTTTTCTTGAAAACCGAAGTGACCGGCATCCAGACCGACAGTCACGGGGTGTGTGCCGTGGACACGGATAAAGGCACTATCTCCACCCGAGTGGTGGTGAACTGCGCCGGCCCCTATGCCGGGATCATCGGCAACATGGCGGGCCTGGATCTCCCGGTTCGCACGGTCCGGCGCCAGAAAGCCTACATCAAGACCAGCCATCCGGATTTGCCGGCATCGGCCCCCTTTACCGTGGACCTGGTGAACCACGGGTACTGGCGCCCGGAGGCCGGCGGGCTTTTGTGCGCCTGGGTGGACCCGGATGAACCCGAATCCCCGCCTTCGGATGAACTGCCCACGGACTGGGATTTTGCCGCGGAATCGATCCATCGCGTTTCCCGGCTCAACCCGTTTTTGGAAAAGGTGTCCGACAACCTGAGAGCTGAAGACGTCAACGTGTCTGCGGGCCAGTATGTGTACACCCCGGATGACAAACCATTGATCGGTCCTGCCGGCACCGTGGAGGGATTTTATCTCAACTGCGGATACTGGGCCGGGGTCATGCTGTCTCCCGGAGCCGGCAAACGGATCGCCGACCTGGTCACGGGAAAACTGGCGAACAAAGACAACCCGTTGCGGTACACCCGGTTTGAGGAAGGAAATTTTGAAAAAGGGGATTCTTTTTTGAAATAATACCACAGTTTCGCACAAGTCCAACCTCCCCAGAGAAAAACAGTTGACACCCGGTTGGACAGCGGCTTATTTTATGGGGTTGGACAAATGAACAACCCCAAGGAATCCATTGTGAAAAAAAAGATCTATGTCATATCCTGTGCCGTGCTGGCCAGAGATATTAAAGAGGTGGCCCGGGAAATGGGTTTGGCACTGGAATACAAATTTCTGGAAGCCGGGTTGCACGAAAATCCCCACAAGCTCAACCAACAGGTCCAGAAAGCCATCGATCACATTTCCGATCAAAAAGATGCGGACCGCATCATCATCGGGTACGGGGTCTGCGGCAAAGGCACGGTGGGGCTGAATTCCCAAAATGTCACCCTGGTGATTCCCAAAGTCCACGACTGTATCTCTTTGTTTCTGGGAGGAGATGCTGCCTATCAGGCACAGTTCAAAAAATATCCCGGTACCTATTATCTGTCTGCCGGCTGGTGTGAGGAAAAAGCAGAGCCCGTATCCCGGCGCCGGGGCCGGGCCTGGTTCGGCAACCGCCAGCTGGTGTATGAGGATGTGAAAAACGCCCATGGCCGGGCAGCGGCCGACCAGACCTTTGCGTTTCTCAACTCCTGGCAGAAAAACTACCAGCGGGCCGCATTCATCGAAACCCGGTCCGGTCAGGCCGCCAGATATGAGCAGATGGCAAAGGATATGGCCGATGAATATGGATGGCGGTTTGAACGGATCAAAGGAGACCAGGGTCTGATCCGCCAGATGCTGACGGCCACCCAATCCACCTCCGGGATTCTGGTGGTCCCTCCCGGCCATACCATTGCGTTTGACCCGGTGGGATCCACGCTCACTGCCAGTCCCGTGTGGGATCCGGGTGCGGGCAGTGCTGCACAGGAAACCGACTGGGTGGTCCCGTCCGACCGTCCGGACACGGACCAGGGTCTGAAAATCCAAACCGGCCTGGGCATCGATGCCGGCGGCACCTACACAGATGCCGTGGTATATGACCTGGAAAACCGTTCCACCCTGTGCAAGGCCAAGGCGTTGACCACCAAGTGGGATTTCACCCTCGGCATTGAGAACGCGCTCACTCAGCTGGCCCCGGACCCGCTGGCGGAAGTATCGCTGGTGGCCCTGTCCACCACCCTGGCCACCAACGCCATTGTGGAAAACGAAGGCCAGACCGTGGGCATGCTCCTGATGCCGTCACCGGGTCTGGATGAACACACCATTGCCTATTCCCCCAAAGCCGTGATCAAAGGCAGGCTGGACATTGCCGGCCGGGAAAAGACCCCCGTGGATCCGGACCAGATCCGGCAGATCGCCGATGACATGATCCGCCGTCAGAACGTAACCGCCTTTGCCGTATCCGGTTACGCCGGGGCCGTGAACCCGGCCCATGAACTGGCCGTGAAACAAATCCTCCAGGATCACACCGGTCTGTTTGTCAGCTGCGGCCATGAACTGTCCGACACCCTGAATTTTGAAACCCGGGCCGTCACGGCCATGCTCAACGCCCGGATCATCCCCCGGCTCAAACACCTGCTGGCCGACCTGGAACAGGTTCTGGACCGGTTTGATATCGCCGCCCCCATTGTGGTGGTCAAAGGGGACGGGACTCTCATGGATGCAGCCATGGCCAAAAAACGGCCCGTGGAAACCATTTTGTCGGGACCGGCTGCGTCTGTGGCCGGGGCCCGGCACCTGACCGGCAGAACCGATGCTTTGGTGGTGGACATGGGCGGCACCACCACGGACACGGCCGCCTTGAAAAATAATCGGGTGCGCCTCAATGAAAAAGGCTCCAGAGTCGGAGGCCGCCGCACCCATGTCCAGGCTTTGGACATCCGCACCACGGGATTGGGGGGGGATTCCTTAATCGCTTTTGAAAAAGGCGAATTTTCAATCGGGCCGGGACGGGTGGCCCCCATTGCCTGGCTGGCCGACCACCGGCCCGGAACGGATGCGGCCTTGGATTTTATCAAACACAATCTGAACCGGTTCACCACGGCCACAAAAAAAATACAGGTCATCACGGCCACCGGATCAGTGAACCTGTCCCATCTCTCCGCCATGGAAGCAAAGGTGATGTCACTGGTGACTCAGCGCCCCTATTCCATTGAAGAGCTGGTCACCCACACCGGGGTCCTCACGGATGCCGGGTTACCCCTGGCCCGGCTGGAGGAACGCTTTGCCATCCAGCGGTGCGGCCTGACCTTCACGGACCTGCTGCATATCCAGAAAAAATTCACCCGGTGGAACCGGAAAGCGGCAAAAACATATGGGGGATTCATGGCTTTTCTGGCCGGCATGGACATGGAAAAGATGATCCATCTGCTCATGGAAAAAGGGATCCGGCGCCTGACCCTGGAGCTGCTCAAACGACAGTTAGATGATGAGATCGATCCGGATGGATTGACTTCCTGCCCGGTGTGCCAGGCATTGATCGACAACCTCATGGCCGGCGGCAGTCCGGATTTTCAGGTGCGCATCGATCTGAAGCGGCCAGTGATCGGCATCGGCGCCCCCATCGGTTTTTTTCTGCCGGATGCGGCCCGGACCCTGGGTGCAAAAGCAATACTGCCGACAGACGCGGATGTGGCCAATGCCATCGGCGCCATCACCTCGGATGTGATGGTGCACCGCCAGATCCGCATCACCCCGGGCCACCAGGGCGGATTCATGGTGGAAGGGATTTCCGGGACCCGTCAGTTCAAGGATTTTGACGCAGCCGATGCCTTTGCCAGAGACACCCTGGTAGCGAAAGTCCGGGATTCAGGGCGGGCCGCCGGCACCTCCTGCCGCACGGTCACCTTGTCCATCAAAGACACGGCCCCGAAAACCGCGTCCGGTGACCCCATCTTCATGGAGCGGGTGATTCAGGCCACCCTCACGGGCCGGCCGGACCGGGTGATCCAAAAAGCGATCCCGGCATGAGGTCCGGGCACGGGAAAAGCCGGGACAGATACAGCCGAACCATTATAGCAGCCTGCTTCAGTGTCCAGGCGCTCGGAATCGGCACGTACATCTCTTTTGGGGTATTTTTCAATCCTTTGATGGACGCGTTTGGCTGGTCCCGGGCTGCCATTTCCGGGGCGTCATCCACTGCGTTTTTCTTTGCCGGTCTGTTCGGCATCCTGGTGGGCCGGCTCAACGACCGGTTCGGACCCCGGATGCTCATGCGGGTTGCTGCCGTCTTTTTAGGCTTAGGGTTCGCCCTGATGTCCCAGGTATCTACATTGCTTCAACTGTACCTGGTGTTCGGCCTGGTGTTCGGCATCGGGTTGTCTGCCGTGGATGTCATTGCGTTGAGCACCATTGCCCGGTGGTTTGCGTTGAACCGGGGAAAAATGACGGGCATTGTCAAGGTGGGCACGGGTGCCGGCCAGTTCACTGTCCCGATCCTGGCCAGTCTGCTCATTGCCGCCACCGGATTTCAGAACGCCTTTATTATCCTGGGCATCTGTGCGTTTGCCCTGCTCATGATCATTGCCCGGTTCCTGTACCGGGACCCGGATATATACGATGCCGGTCAAACCGGACCGGCCGTTCCGGTTCCCCCGTTTTCAGATCCCGGAATCCGGCCGCGCCAGACCGCCGGCATCGACTATTCTCAGGCCCTGAAATCCCCAAAACTGTGGCTCCTGTGCCTGTCCAATCTGCTGGTGGTGTTCTGCCTGATGAGCATCATGCTCCATATTGTCCCCTATGCCAGGGACATGGGCATCTCTCCCCATTGGGCTGCCGGGATCCTGGCCGCCATCGGGGCCGTGTCCATGGCCGGGCGGTTTGCCGGAGGCCTGCTCATCGACCGCACGGGCAGCAAGCGCATCATGGTGATCAGTTTCATTCTGCTCCTCACTGCCCTGGTCTGGCTGACCCGGGCCGATACCCGGTGGGAGCTGTATGCCTTCGCCTTTATTTACGGCATTGCCCACGGCGGATTTTTCACGGCCATCTCCCCCATTGTGGCGGAGCTGTTCGGCATCCGGTCCCACGGCGGCCTGTTCGGCATTGTAGTATGTTTCGGTACCACGGGCGGAGCGTTGGGGCCTTTTGTCACCGGGCTCATGTTCGACCGGTTCTTGAATTACACGGCCGCATTTACCGCTTTGATACTGATTGCCGCGGTGGCCTTTGTCCTGATGCTGTGCCTGAAAACCGGGGTCAGACGCTGAATGCTGACCTTTTTTAAGTCAAAAAATTTTTGCATCCGAACACCACAGCAACGTCCGGCCCCTGCTTTTCACTTACAATATAATATTGAGAATCCGGCGCAACGGTTCAGCCGCGCCCCAGAGCAGCTGATCTCCCACGGAAAACGCCGTGAGATAGTCTTGTCCCAGGGTCATCTTGCGGATCCGGCCCACGGGCACGGTCAGGGTGCCGGTGACGGCTGCCGGGGTCAGTTCGGTGACGGTCTGATCTTTGGTGTTGGGAATCACTTTGACCCAGTCGTTGTTGGATGCCAGCATGGCTTCGATCTCCGCCAGGGGCACCTCTTTTTTCAACTTGATGGTAAAAGCCTGGCTGTGACACCGCATGGATCCGATGCGCACGCACTGGCCGTCAATGGGCACGGGAAGATCGGACCGGCCCAGGATCTTGTTGGTTTCCACAAACCCTTTCCACTCTTCCCGGGTCTGGCCGTTTTCCATGGCCCGGTCGATCCAGGGGATCAGGCTGGCCCCCAGGGGCACCCCCCAGTTGGCCGTGGGAAAGGTATCCGAGCGAAGCGTCTCCGTGACTTTTCTATCCAGATCCAGGATCGCTGCGGCCGGATCATCCAGAATCGGGGCGGCTGCATCCCCGATGGCCCGCATCTGGGCCACCAGTTCGGTCATGTTTTTGGCACCGGCACCTGAAGCCGCCTGGTAGGTCATGGAGGTGAGCCATTCCACCACATCATTTTCAAACAGCCCGCCCAGCGCCATGAGCATCAGAGACACGGTGCAGTTGCCGCCGATATAGTTTTTAATACCCCGGTCCAGAGCCTCATCGATCACTTTCCGGTTCACGGGATCCAGCACAATGATGCTGTCATCAGCCATGCGCAGGGTGGAGGCCGCATCGATCCAGAATCCTTTCCACCCATTTTCCGCCAGCTTCGGCCGCACGGCTTCCGTATAACCGCCCCCCTGGCAGGAGATGATGATATCCATTTCCATAAGCGCGTCGATATCATGGGCATCGATCAGGGCCGACGTCTCTTTTCCCACATCCGGGGCTTTTTGTCCGGCCTGGGAGGTGGTGAAAAAAACCGGGGTGATCTTTTCAAAATCATTTTGTGCCATCATCCGTTCCATGAGCACGGAACCCACCATGCCCCGCCATCCAACCATACCTGTTTTTTTCATTTGAATCTTCCTCCACAAAAATTGATGAAACTTTTTTTATACTGACTTTTGGTTCCGGATGCCAGCCCTGATTTCATCCAATTTAAAAAAATACTTCGGTTTTTACCGGATCAGCCCATAAAGCTGCCTGATTTCCGCTTCCCACAAAGAGTCATCCGGGGTCTCCAGCACCAGGGGCATGTTGTCGAACCGGGCATCGTTCATGATAAACTCAAACGGGGTCATGCCCAGCTCCCCTTGGCCGATGCTCGCGTGCCGGTCCACCCGGGAGTTGAAATCTTTTTTGGAGTCGTTCAGGTGCAGGGCCTTGAGAAACCCCATCCCCACAATCCGGTCAAATTCATCCATGGTTTTTTCAAACGCACCAAGGGTTCTGATATCATACCCGGCCCCGTGCAGGTGGCAGGTATCCAGGCAGACCCCCACCCGGGTTTTGTCTGTGACCTGCTCGATGATCCGGGCCAGGTGATCGAACCGAAACCCCAGGTTGGTGCCCTGGCCGGCGGTATTCTCAATCACCGCCGTGACACCCGTGGTCCGGTCCAGGGCCAGATTGATGGATTGGGCGATGCGGTCCAGGCACTGTTCAGGTGAGAGTTTGTTCAAATGGCTGCCCGGATGAAAATTCAGATAACAAAGGCCCAGCTGTTCACACCGCGTCATCTCCTCGAAAAAAGCGGCGCGTGATTTGTCCAGCCCGGCCGGGTCCGGGTGTCCCAGATTGATGAGATAGCTGTCATGGGGAAGAATGACCGACGTGTCAAATCCGTGCTGACGGCACTGCTCCTTGAATCCGGTGATATTTTTTTCGGTCAGGGGAGGGGAAGACCATCGCCGCTGGTTTCGGGTGAACATGGCAAAAGCTTTTGCTCCGATCTTTGCCGCATTGACGGGCGCATTTTCCACGCCCCCGCTGATACTGACATGGGCCCCGATATATTTCATTTTTTTGTGTCTCCCGTCATGGTCGCCGTTGTTGACAATGAATTCTTTCGGTGCCATAGTTTATGGCATAACCCCCTTTGGGTAAATTGTTTTTTCACTCACTGATTCGGCCGGATTGTCCACACACTCCGGCAACCGATCAGGCAGAAAAAAAGGATCTAAAATGACACCGCCGATTCATATTTTTCGTTCAATAATTTATATCATCCTCCTGGTCAGCCTGACAATGGCAACTGCCGCTGCCGGAGACGGAAACACCGTTCCCCTGTCCCGGGGCCAGGTGGTCTATGCCCCGGTCTACTCCCATATCTACATCGGTGACAGGGAGCGGCCGTTTCTGCTGGCCGTGACCCTGAGCATCCGGAACACGGATCCGGATGATGCGATTGTCGTAACAAAAGTATCGTATTTCAATTCTGAAGGAACGCGTCTGGAAGAATACCTGAAACAGCCCGTGACCCTGGAAAAGATGTCCGCCACCCGCTTTGTGGTCCATGAATCAGACAAGACCGGGGGATCCGGGGCCAGTTTTCTGGTGGAATGGGAAACAGTCAAATCCGTATCCCCGCCCATCATCGAAACCGTGATGATCGGCGCCCAGACCCAGCAGGGCATCTCCTTTACCTCCCGGGGGCAGGTGATCAAAGAAAAATAGACAGCCACGACAATAAATTGTCAGCCTGCATCCGGATCAGACACCTTCTGCAATTTTTGCAGATTTTCCGGGTTTCCTAAAGCAATGAGCAGATCCCCGGCTTCGATCACCGTTTCCGGACCCGGGTTGAACACCATCTCACCGGAAATTTTTTTGATTCCGACAATGAGAATGTCAAATCGGGGGCGAATTCCGGAATCCTTCACCTGCTTTCCCGCCAGTTCGGAACGATCTGAAATGGGCAGTTCCTCCAGCTGAAGCTTGATATCCCTCCGGATGGCCAAGTCCATCAGGCTGGTGGCTGTCGGTCTTAAAACACTTTGAACCAGACTCAGTCCCCCGATGTTATAAGGCATGAAAACCCGCTCCGCTCCGGCCTGCTTCAACCGGGGAACATGGGATTCATTGTCCGTACGGGCGACGATGGTGATATCCGGGTTCAACTGCCGGGAAGTCAGGGTCACAAACACATTGGCCGCATCTTCAGCCAGGACCGTAATCAGGCATTTTGCTTTTTCCAGTCCTGCTGAAAGAAGGATCTCATCCATCGTAGCATCCCCGGGAATGAACAGCGTCTTTTGATGCCCCAACTGCGCCAGCGCTGCCGGTTTTTTTTCAATCACCACCACGTCAAGCCCTTCATTTTTGATTCCCTGTACCACCACCCGGCCGATTCTGCCATACCCGCAGACAATATAGTGGCCGGTAAGTTCATCGATGATTTTCTGCACCCTGCGCCTCCCGAGAATATTTTGAAACTTTCCTTCCACAAGCATCTGGGCTAAAGATCCGCCCAGATAAAAAAACGCGCCCACGCCCCCGAAAATCACCAGCATGGTCATGATCCGGGCGATGTCGGACAAGGGCTTCACTTCCATGAATCCCACCGTGGAAAGAGTGATGATCACCATGTACACACTTTCGATGAAACTCCATCCTTCCAGCAACATGTAGCCGGAGGTGCCGAACAGGATCACCAGAAAAATGAAAATACTGCCCATGACAATGGACCAGCCAAAGGGATATTCCGTGCGCATCTGCCGGCGGAACCCCTTGACCTTTTTCAGCAGATTCATTTTAACTCCTCCATTCGGTTCATGATACCGGTTGATTTCAGGTATCATACCATAAAGGGTGGTACCGCAGGAGTCAAGCAGTTGATGCAGCAAGCCGTTGTTATCGTGTTCTTGCCATTGAAAGATTGCTGGCATATTTTTGCATCCCGTGATAAGTCTGTATCAGGTTCTGCTGATTTACGTCATCTGATTTCCCGGGTATCCCGGATAAACAACGCTTTTTATAAAAACTATGACAGGGAGGTGTCCACAGTGGATTTTGACCATGCATTTTCCCGGGTTGGCGGCAGTCCCCATCCCCATGCCTGTATTATTTTTGATGACCTGACCAGTTATCGAAACATCGCCTGTAAATATATCCTCGATGGACTGAACAAAAATGAAAAATGCATCATGGCCGTTGATGATTATACCGAAACCATGATCCGTGACGACTTTAGGGCTGCCCGTGAAAACATCGATCCCTATCTTGAAGATGAACGGCTGGTCATTTTCAATGTACAGGAATCCTATGCCGGCAACGGCGGATTTGATCCGGATCAAACTGTAAAAATCTGGCAGAAAATCTCTAAAAAAGCGGTTGATGAGGGCTTTGAGGCACTTCGCGTGGTTGGAGAGGCGACATTTTCCCTTAGCAGCCCCGAACTGGCGGACAAACTGATCTATTATGAAAACATCATCAATCAGGTATTATTTCCATTTTATCCGTTCAAGTCCCTGTGCGTGTATAACAAACGCCTGTATCCGCCTGAAATCATCAAAACCGCCATCAGCGCCCATCCCATCCTGTTTCACAATGATGAGTTGTTTCTTGAGAACATCCATTATGTGCCGCCTCACATCCATTTTAAAAAGCAGAAAGCCAGGGATGAAATCGAGGTATGGCTGGCAAATGTCAAACGAAACAATCAAAACATCCAGGCATTGCGGGAAAGTGAAAAAAAATTCAGGGCCCTGTTTGAAAACGCCCCGTTGAGCTATCAGTCCCTGGATGAAAACGGCAACTTCATCGATGTGAACGACACCTGGCTCACTGTTCTGGGATATACCCGCGATGAAGTCATCGGCCGCAACTTTGCCGAATTTCTGCATCCGGACTGGAAAGATCATTTTGCAACAAACTTTCCCCGGTTCAAGGCAGTGGGGGAAGTGCTTGGCGTTGAATTTGAAATCAGAAAAAAGGACGGGTCTTTCATTCTGGTCTCTTTCAACGGGAAAGCAGGTAAACATCCGGATCAGTCATTCCAGCAGACCCATTGTATTTTTCAAGATATCACGGAAAAAAAACAGGAAGAAGAGCGAATCATTCACGCGAAAAAAATGGAATTTATCCGCACTCTTTCCCAAAGAATCGCCCATGATTTCAATAATCTGCTGCTGCCCATCACCGGCATGGCGGAACTGCTGATGGATGAACTGCCCGAAGACAGTGAGCTGTATGAAAATGCACTTGAAATTTTCAGTTCAGGCCAGAAAGGCAGTGTCCTGGTCAATGAAATCATGTCTCTGGGTTCCCGGACCGAACCCTGAAATAAATCGTTCAGGGATTCAGCTGAATCCCTGAACGAAAAGATCCGTCTCTAACCCACCTTGTTCAGGACAAAGAATCCCAGAACTTCCGGCTCTGCTCGGTCATGGTGGATTTCCGCCCCTGTGATTCCCGGGGTCCGGCATCATTGGACGGTCCCGCACCGGTCAGCCGCTTGATCCGCTCCTCCAGAGGCGGGTGTGTGGAGAACAGACTGGCGAACTGCCGGCCGGACAAAGGGTTCACAATAAACATATGGGCCGTGGATGGATTGGCATTCACGGCAGCACCCCGGCGTGTATATTCTCCCAGTTTGTTCAGAGCCGAAGCCAGCCCCTGGGGCCGGCCCGTGACCTGGGCCGCCGTGGCATCAGCCAGGTATTCCCTGGACCGGGACACGGCCATCTGCACCACCATGGCCGCCATGGGTGCCAGAATGGACATGACCATCACGCCCACAAATCCCAGGCCCCCTTCCTCATTGTCCCTGCCCCCGAAAAACGCGGTAAACCTTGCCATGGATGCCACAAACATGATGGCCCCGGCCAGGGTGGCCACAATGGTGGAGATCAGGATATCCCGGTTCTTGATATGCCCCAGTTCATGGGCCAGGACCCCTTCCAGTTCCTCCTGGTCCATCAGGCGCAGCAGCCCTTCAGTGACCGCCACCACCCCGTGTTCCGGATCCCGGCCCGTGGCAAAAGCGTTAGGAGCCTGCTCGGGAATCACGTACAATTTGGGCATGGGCAGACCGGCCCGCTGGGCCAGTCTTGCCACGGTATCATGCAGCCCCGGTGCCTGGGACCGCTCCACGGGCTGGGCCCGGTACATTTTCAATACAATGGTATGGGACTGCCAGTAGGAAAAAAAGTTCATGGCCAAAGCGATGATCAGGGCGATCACCATGCCGGACTGCCCGCCCAGGGCATAGCCCAGCACCAGGAACAGCCCGGTCATGGCGGTCAGCAGAAAAACGGTTTTGATATGGTTTCCCATAAGTCTCCTCGTAAAAATTCGGTGTTGTTTGCATTTACTGAACGACAAAATTATAAGTCCGGTCACCCCAAAATCAAGTATTCGGACGGATACACTATGGGTAACCTGTGGATACCCTGACCATGATAGATATCACCCGGGAATGGTAGAAGCCTGATATGCCTGCCTGGGTGATATCAGGCTCATACCCGCGAAGGTCACATACGACACCGAGGACAATTATTCCTGGATAAAAGCCCCCGGAATTTTTAGAAGTGATAGATGCCTGCCGCATGACCTCCAGTTCGCTGTCGCCTGAGGTCACGGGTGAGGCCATCTCGCACTGCCAGGAACGTCTTGAACAGGTGCTTGAACCCGTTTTGAACTAAAATTATTCAAGTGGTATTTGATAAAGGATACCATTACAATCTAAAACCTGATATTATCAGAAATGTGGTTTTTCAATAAATTGGCAAAATTCCAGCATGGCTGAAAAATGACACTCTTAAATGGAAAGCGTGAACAATTTGTCGGAAAGGAAGTATTGAAAATGCAGAACCAATATACAGCAGTAATGAAACAGGAAGACGGTTGGTGGGTCGGATGGATTGAAGAAATCCCGGGAGTAAATTGCCAGGAAAAAACTTACGAGGAACTTAAAGACACTTTGGAGGTTACGCTAAAAGAAGCTTTGGAGTTTAATCGCCAGGATGCACTGACTGCTGCGGGCAGTGGCTACAGGGAAGAAAAAATTGCGATATGAAGAGGAATGAACTTCTCAAGTATCTCCGCAGTAAGGGATGTGGCTTATTGAGAGAAGGTGGAAAACATTCATGGTGGCATAATCCAAAATTAAAAAAACGATCTGCAATTCCACGACATTCAGAGATTAAAGATATTTTAGCCAAAAAGATATGCAATGATCTTGGTATAGAGCCACTGAAATAGACCCAATTAAACCCATCCGACCGAAAATCTTACCTTGTATGGTGTATAAATTTGTCTTGCACAAATTTACAGACCCGTTTCGACGGAGGGCGGGATCATTCGCGGTCTGTGTTTCTTCTTTTAATGCCGGGCAACTTTGAAAATCACGCCAGTCAGAAAGAATATGTGCGTTAATCCCTGGGACAAATCCGTATTTGGGGATTTTGTTAACATTGACATTTTCCCCAAATGGCGATCTTAGTGCTGACATTTTCGCGAACAGTCATTTAAATTCACCTAAATAAATATGTGTTTATTTTTTCTCAGAGACATTTTCAGGTTCACGGCAAAGAATTTTTTTTACGGGAACTTTGCGTGACCAGAATATTTTTTTCAATATGAAAGTATAAGCTCAACACTTAGAAAACGACATGATGTTGATTCTAACTTTAGTTTAACAAACCGGTAATCAATTTCTCACCCGAAACCGGGTAATATCCCTGTCCATGACACAGACTTCCAGACAACGATGGATGCAGCTTCTGGCGGAAGCGGAAGCCCAGGATCTTCACTCCGCTTTTGACCGCCTGGATCCCAAGATCCCAAGTACCTTTCTGATCAAGCCTGAAACCGGGATGGTCATGGTTCAGGGCAAAGCGGACGGGACCGACACCCCGTTCTGCATCGGAGAGATGACCGTCACCCGGTGCATGGTCCAGGTTATGGAACAGGTCCAGGGCTATGCCATGGTCCCGGGCAGTGATCCCGACCATGCCCGCCTGGCGGCCCTGTTTGACGCCCTGCTCCAAATCCCGGCATTTCATGACCCCCTGATGACCACACTGATCCGGACACTGGAAACCAAAGCGGATCAGCAGCGCCAGGCCCTGGCCGGAGACGTGGCAGACACCACGGTTGAATTTTTCACCCTGACCCGCGGAGAATGACAGCCATGACATCTCTGATGAAAGGATTTGATTCCGAAGTGTTTGACAGCCAGGCCGTGTTTCGGCAACTGCTCAATGCCACGGCGTATCCCGGCACCATCTCCGGTCCGGGCATCACCCTGGCCTGCCCGGACCGGATCCACCCCGGCACCGGGGCCCTGCTGCTCACACTCCTGGATTTTGAAACCCCTTTCTGGACCGACCTGGTACCGGATTCTCCCGAAGTCCGATGGCTGAAATTTCACACCGGCGCCCCCGTTACCTTTGATCCGTTTGAAGCCGCATTCTCCCTGATCACGGACACCTCCCTTTCCATTGACCTGAACCGGTTCAACCCGGG
The DNA here is from genome assembly GCF_000350545.1 of Desulfotignum phosphitoxidans DSM 13687. GTDB lineage: Bacteria > Desulfobacterota > Desulfobacteria > Desulfobacterales > Desulfobacteraceae > Desulfotignum > Desulfotignum phosphitoxidans. The sequence continues at coordinate 877,675 of NZ_APJX01000001.1, read as the reverse complement.
CACAGTGATCGCTCCGGACCGGTCCACCACCCTGGTGATCCAAACGAACAGCATGACTGAAGGGAATCAACTCCGACTCACCGGCCCCGGCATCCCGAAACAGACCGGCCTGAGCTTCACTGGCATTGCTCCGGATTTCTGGGGACACCGGACCCTGATCAACCAGTCCTTTCCTGTAGGCATTGACATGATTTTTGTCCACAAAAACCGGTTCTGCGCCCTGCCCCGAACCGTGCACACGGAGATTTCCTGATGTATGTGGCGGTCAAAGGCGGAGAAAAAGCCGTCAAACACTCCCAGAAACTGGTGGCGAAACAACGCCGGGGGGATACCCGGGTGCCGGAACTGTCCACGGATCAGATCAGAAATCAGCTGGGACTGGGACTGGACCGGGTCATGGCGGAAGGATCTCTATACGATGAAACCGCCGCGGCCGAAGCCATTCAGCGGGCCCAGGGGGATCTGACCGAAGCGGTGTTCCTGGTGCGGGCCTTCCGCACCACCCTGAAACGGTTCGGCACCAGCCGGCCCGTAAACACCACGGAAATGACTTCTTTCAGGCGGGTTTCCGGCATTTACAAAGACATTCCGGGCGGCCAGATTTTAGGCCCCACCTACGACTATACCCACCGGCTCATCGACACGGGTCCGGCCCCTGATGAGAATGGAACCGGGGTGAGTGCCGGGACACATCCAGCCGATTCAGACGACCGCCGCCACCCGGCACCCGGCATGTCAGGACCTGCCGGCCGGCAACGCCCGGATAAGGCCATTCCCCCTTTACCGGACAAACTTCCCCGGGTCATGGATATCCTGAAAAAACAGGGGCTGCTTTCCGATGCCCCGTCCGCCCGTTGCCAGGAAACCGGCCATAAATCCGGGGAAGACCTGACCCGGCAGCCTTTGACTTTTCCCGTTTCCAGAACGCTTCGGCTCCAGGCCCTGGCCCGGGGAGACGAAGGGTTCCTGCTCGGTTCGGCCTATTCGCTGCAGCGGGGGTTCGGCCTGGACCGGCACCCGTTTCTGGGTGAACTCAAGGTGGGCATTGCCACGGTCTGTTTCACCCCGCCGGAACTGGGATTCGAGATCTGCATCGGCCGGATCCGGCTCACGGAATGCGTCATGGTCAGCCGGCAGGATGATACCCACGGCAACACCGCCGGATTTGACACGGGGTACGGCCTGGTGTTCGGCCAGAATGAGCGCAAAGCCATGTCCATGTCCCTTCTGGACCGCTCGCTTTCCGACACGGACAAAAACGCGGAGGCCGACACGGGCAAAGCGGCTTACCCGGCCCAGGACCCGGAATTTATCCTGTCCCACTGCGACAGCGTGGAATCCTCCGGATTTGTCCAGCACCTCAAACTGCCCCATTATGTGGATTTTCAGTCGGAACTGGTGTTCATCTGCAGCCGCGGCAACGACCCGGCAACGACCCAAGGAGAGAAATGATGCCGGTAACATACAATTTCGCCTACCTGGATGAACAGTCCAAGAAAATGATCCGCCGGGCCATCCTGAAAGCCCTGGCCATCCCCGGGTTCCAGGTGCCGTTCGGGGGCCGGGAGATGCCGCTGCCCTATGGGTGGGGCACGGGCGGGATCCAGCTGACGGCCTCCGTGATCGGTACGGACGACCGGCTCAAAGTGATCGACCAGGGATCCGATGACACGGTCAACGCCATCAGCATCAAACAGTTTTTCCGGAAAACAGCCGGGATTGCCATCACCGAAGACACGGAAACCGCCACCATCATCCAGACCCGGCACCGGATACCGGAAACCCCGCTGAAAAAAGGACAGATCATGGTGTTCCAGGTCCCCATCCCGGAACCGTTGCAGTTCATCGAACCCAAACGGCCCCAGACCCTGAAGATGCATGGATACGAGGAATACGGCAGCATGCATGTCAAGCTGTATGAAGATATCGCCCGGTTCGGCCGCATCGCCACGGCATTCGACTATCCGGTGCGGGTCCACCATCGCTATCTGATGAGCCCCTCTCCCATTCCCAAATACGACAATCCCAAACTGCACCGGTCTCCGGCCGTTCTTCTGTTCGGCGCGGGCCGGGAAAAACGCATCTATGCCGTCCCTCCCTACACGGACGTGGTGAGCCTGGATTTTGAGGATTATCCCTTTGAACTGGAACAATGGGAAGGGGCCTGTGCCATCTGCGGGTCCACCCAAAGCTTTCTGGATGAAATCATCACCGATGATACCGGCACCCGGGTGCTGATCTGTTCAGACACGGAATTCTGCCGGAAAAATGCCGGGAGGTCCCGGCCATGACACCTGCCCCCGATCTGAGCCCCCCGCCCCTGATGAAAGTGGCGCATCTGTGCAAATTCTTCGGCCGGCACATGGGATGCCATGACATCAGTTTCGAGGTCTGCCCCGGAGAGGTGATCGGGGTGGTGGGAGAATCCGGATCCGGCAAATCCACCCTCCTCAACTGCATTGCCGGCCGAATCCGGCCGTCCAACGGATCGGTCTGGTTCAGGACCCCTGACGGCATGGAGGACCTGTGCCGGTGCGATGAGGCCCGGATGCGCCGGATCATCCGGACAAGGACCGGGTATGTGACCCAGCAGGCGGCCCAGGGCCTTAAAATGCACATCAGTGCAGGGGGCAACATCGGGGAAAAACTCATGGCCGCCGGCACCCGCCATTATGGAAAAATCCGGGAGGCGGCATTGATGTGGCTGGATAAAGTGGAGATCGATCCCGGGCGCATCGATGATCTGCCGTCCACCTTTTCCGGGGGCATGCAGCAGCGGCTCCAGATCGCGGCCAACCTGGTGACGGCCCCTGAAATCCTGCTCATGGACGAACCCACGTCCGGGCTGGATGTATCGGTCCAGGCCCGGCTGATCGACGTCTTGCGAAAACTGGTGTTCAGCCTGAACCTGTCCATGATCCTAGTCACCCATGACCTGGCCGTGGCCCGGCTGCTGTGCCACCGGCTGTACGTGATGAAGCAGGGGGAGATCGTGGAATCCGGACTCAGCGACCAGATCCTGGATGATCCCCGAAAGCCCTATACCCAACTGCTGGTATCCTCTGTACTCAAACCATGAAAGATCTACCCATGCCCAACACCCCAGACACCCCATCCTGGATCCTGAATCTGGAGAAGATTGAAAAGGATTTTGTGTTTCACCACCAGCAAGGCACCCGGATGACGGTGTTCAACGGCTTTTCCCACCGGTTTTATCCGGGAAACGCCGCTATTTTGTCCGGTCCGTCCGGATCGGGAAAATCCACTTTGCTGCGCATGATTTACGGCACATACAAAACCGAATCCGGTCATATCCGGGTCCGACACCAGGGACGGCAGGTGGATGTGGCAGGCGCCTCTCCGGCCTTGATCTATGCCCTCCGGCGGGACACCATCGGGTATGTGAGCCAGTTTCTGCGGGTGGTGCCCCGGGTGTCGGCCCTGGACACGGTCATCGAGCCGCTGCTGGCCCGGGGCGTGGCCCCGGAACAGGCGGCCGACGCCGGCCGGACCCTGCTGGAACGGCTGCATATCCCGTCCACCATGTGGCATTTGTCCGCCACCACCTTTTCCGGCGGAGAACAGCAGCGCATCAACCTGGCCCGGGGATTCATCGCCCCATATCCCATTCTGCTGCTGGATGAACCCACCGCGTCCCTGGACCTGAAAAACCGGGAAACCGTGATCCAGCTCATCATGGAAGCGCTGAAAAACAACACCTGCGTCATCGGGGTGTTTCACGACCCCGCGGATCACCGGTCCTTTGCCGACCAGGTGATCGATCTCTCAACGCAACCCTGTCAGGAGAATTTGCCGTCATGACCTTAAAAAAACTGATTTTGGGAGGCCCCCTGTTTGACGGGGTTTCCCTGTCCCCCCGGGGAACGGTCCTGATCGAAGACCGGAAAATCGCGGCTGTATATCCCGATACCATCCATATGATCAACACAAAAGTGATCGACGTCCAGGGCCGGCTCATCATGCCCGGCCTGGTGGACCTGCATTCCGACAGCCTGGAACGAAGTATCGAGAAACGCAAAGGCGTGTTTTTCGACATCGATTTCGCCGTCCTGAATCTGGACCGCCAGGCTGCGGCCTGCGGCATCACCACGTTCTGCCATGCCGTCAGTTTTGATGACAACGAGCTGGGGCTGCGCTCCCCTGAAGAGGCGGAACACTGCGTGAGAGCCATCAAGGCGTTCAACGACTCGCCCCAGGCCCTGGTGAAGCACCGGGTTCATATCCGGTACGAGGTGGGGTCTGAACGCAGCTTCCAGATCGTGACTCGGCTGGTGGAAGAGGGGCTGGTGGACCTGTTCTCCATCATGGACCACACCCCGGGCCAGGGCCAGTTCAAATCCATGGCCGCCTATGTCCGGTATCTGACCTGTGAACACCAGGTGCCGGAACACCAGATCATTGAAAAAGCCAGGCAGAAACAGGCCGGCAACGCCCGGGACTGGGAACTGGTGAGCACCCTGGCCCACACCGTGGGCAGCGCCGGTATTCCCATGCTCAGCCATGATGACGACACCCTGGAAAAGATCGATCTGATCCGGGCCCTGGGCATCGGGGCCTGTGAATTTCCCATCACCCTGGAAGCGGCCCGAAAAGCCGGGGACGCTGGAATGCACATTTTCATGGGGGCCCCCAACCTGGTGCGGGACCAGTCCACCAGCGGCAGCCTCAAAGCCTCGGATGTGCTCAGACAGGACCTGTGTACCGGTCTGGTGTCTGATTATTACCCGGAATCCCTTCTCCAGGCCGCGCTTATGGGGAAAAAACACACCGGATCTCCGGCATCGGCCCTCAGACAGGTGACTGCCGGCCCCGGGGATTATCTTTGCGCCCCGGCCCGGCCCGGCCGATTGACTCGGGGTGCGGATGCAGATATCATCATTGTGGACCAGTCCCATACCTGGGCCCATATCACCCACAGTCTGGTGAAGGGCCGTACCGTTTTCAACACCCAGCTTCATGAGGCAGTGGCATGAACAAAATCGGCGCAAGCATCGACCCGGTCCGCATCGACGGATCTCTCACTCTTCTGGAGCAGGATTTACAGGCCTATCAAGCCATCGGCCTCCAAGCTGTGGAACTGCCGGTTCACGGCCTGGATGCCATTTTCAACGGCACCCTGAACCCCGACAGAACAAGACAGGTGATGGCCCTGCTGTCAGACTTTGATTTTTGTTATTCCATCCATTCCCCCAATCCCGTGAACCTGATGGACACCCGGGATCCGGGCCTGCACAAGGCCGTGCTCCTGGCTTCCCTGGAATTTGCCCGGCAGATTCACGCAACCGTGGTGGTGGTGCACAGCGGCCGGTTCATTCCGGAAGAGGAGTTCAACGTAACCCCGGCCCGGTCCCTGACCGTTTCCGAACAGATTCGGATGCTGGAAAACGAAGCCCGGCGCCTTCAGGAGATCGCAAGACAGTATCCGGACATCCGGATCGCTTTGGAAAACGCCCGGCCCTACCTGAGCCAGAGCCCCTACACCTATGCGGAACGCCTGGAATCCCTGAAAGAACAGATCCTGAGGATCCACCGGGACAACGTGAAAATCAACCTGGATTTCGGCCATTTGTTCATGGCGTCCCGGTTCTACCAGTTCGATCCGGTGGCCACCGTGGCCCCAATTAAGGACCTGGTGGTCCACACCCATGTGCATGACAATTTCGGCGGCGTGGTCCACCACTGGGAAAAACAGCAGACCCACCAGCTGCCCTTTGGCAAAGGAGATTCCCACATGCCCGTGGGATTCGGGAAAATCCCCATCCAGGCGATCCTGAACCTGCTGCTGCCCGATTACGACGGGCGGTTGATCATGGAACTGCGCAGCCGGTATCTGCCCGACACCCAGACTTCCCTGGACAACCTGTCCGCCCTGGTGGCGGCATGCGAGGCAAAAGGAAACCGATGACAACTGCCCCATTTATCCGGGCATCCAGAAGCGCGAGAACTGGCCCTTCCCGGATCCGGAAAAACTGACCGGCACCCATGACGAAAAGCTGGCAAAACTCCGCAAAATCAGGGATGATATCAAGAAACAGATTGCAAATCTATTTCGGTTTGACAAGGTAAAGTCAAATCCAAATTCTCCATTGAACTGCCTGTTACCGGTCGAAATCATCCGCATTTACCACCGGGTGTAACAAAACCAGAGATCCTTGCCAGACGTGATTTTTCGAATCTTTCGGGACAGTAAAACCTGTCAAAAAATCGCCGTTTACCCATTTTGCCATTTTTAACATTTTGGGTAAATAGCGATATCTTCTGTTTGACATCCGGGTAAACATGCTCTATTTTTCTTAGTAAATACACCACATATATTTGGAGGAATTGATGGCCCAGCTCCATTGTTATGTCCCGGATGACATTGCAGATCTGTTCAGAAAAAAGGCTGAAAAAGCACGCCTTTCCACGTCGAAATACCTGGCCCTTCTTGTAAAAAAGGAGACCAGTGAAAAATGGCCGGATCACTATTTTGATTTGGTGGGATCATGGGAAGGAGAGCCGCTCCAGCGCCCGGAATCATTGGATTATGAAAAAAGAGAGGGGCTGGAATAACATTGTATCTACTGGACACCAATGTTTGCATTCATTTTCTGAACGGTACGTCTCCTTCAGTTGAAAACCATTTCCGTACCCTGTCCCCCTCCCAGATTGCCATCTGCAGTATCGTCAAGGCGGAGCTGCTTTTCGGTGCCAGGAACAGCCTCCGGATGGATGCCAATTTGCAGCGGCTCAAGCTCTTTTTTGCACCACTCCAGAGCCTGCCGTTTGATGATCTTTGCGCCGACGAATACGGTCTTATCTGTTCGGATCTGACTGCCCGGGGCCGATTGATCGGCCCCAATGACATGCTCATTGCAGCGGTGACCAGAGCTCACAATGCCGTGCTGATCACCCACAATACCAGGGAGTTCAGCCGGATCACAGGACTTCAGCTCGATGACTGGGAGACCTGAAGCCCCCTGACACTGGTTTGGAATCCATGACATCCTCAAGATCCGCCCCCCTGTTTTGACTTTACCAGCAGAACCAGATTCGGACCGATTGACGAAAATACGATAAAAATCTTTTCTGCAATGGATCATTTTCTGATATAACCGGTCTGAACCGACGGACAGGGATCTGTCCTTGCATATGAAAAGGAAATGCCATTTTGCTGCCGGCATGGCTTCGACATCGTTTAAATCAGTCTCACCCCACCACGCTGCTGCTGCTGAGCTATCTGGCGGCTATCATCGCCGGAACCCTGGTGCTGATGCTGCCGCCTGCCACGGTAAGCGGTCATATCAGTCTCATAAACGCTTTTTTTACAGCTACGTCTGCCGTGTGTGTGACCGGGTTGATCGTGGTGGATACCGGATCTTATTTCACTTTGTTCGGCCAGGGAGTGATCCTGTTTCTCATTCAGATCGGGGGCTTGGGGATTATGACCATCTCCGTGGCCCTTTTTCAGGTCATCGGCAGAAAAGTGGTGTTTCAGCAGCGCATGGCCATGCAGGAAGTGTTTTCCCATACCCCCAGAGAGGACATTTTTTACCTTCTCAGGTCCGTGCTGTTTTTCACCCTCTCCATTGAAGCGGCAGGAGCGGTTATCCTGTTCTTTTACTGGCACGGCACTGTGCCGTTTACCCAGGCCCTTTACAACGCAGTGTTCCATTCTGTTTCCGCTTTCTGTAATGCCGGCTTTTCCCGGTTTTCCGACAGCCTGATGACCGGACAGACCTCTTTGATCCTCAATGGTACCATCGGCGGCCAGATCGTTTTAGGGGGATTGGGATTCCCAGTGGTCTATGAAATCTTCAGCCGATTTTTTATGGGAAAGTCCGGCAAAATATCCATTCAAACCAAAAGCGTGGTGCTCACCACCATTGGCCTGACCATGGCCGGGATCTTGGTGATCCTGATGTCTGAGCGTACTTTGGTTTCATCTCTGGGGTGGAAAAGCGGTCTTCTGACATCGGCGTTTCAATCCATCACCTGCCGCACCGCCGGATTCAATACCCTGGACATTGCTTCCCTGAACACGGCCACCCTGCTGTTCATGATGTTTCTGATGCTGGTGGGGGCCTCCCCCGGATCCTGCGGCGGCGGCATAAAAACCACGACATTTGCCGTGTTGACCACCTATTCCTGGAGCCGCCTGATACGCCGAAAACACGTCAACCTGTTTTCCAAGACCCTGCCGGACGAAACCGTGAGCAAAAGTCTTTTTGTCCTGTTGTTTTCTTTGACCACCATTTGTCTGGCTGTTTTCATCATCCTGTTTATCGATCCTGACCATGGCGCGCGGATACCGGGAAACCGACAATTTTTAAGCTTTCTTTTTGAAACCGTGTCCGCATTCGGAACCGTGGGCCTGTCCATGGGGGTCACCCCGGAACTGACCCTGCCGGGCAAACTGGTGATCATTGCTTTGATGATCATCGGCCGGGTGGGTGTCCCGGCCATTACCTATATCATTGTCGGCGGTGCCCCGAAAAAAGGGTTGCAGTTTGCTGAAGAAAATCTGATGATCGGATAGAAAAAGGAGTTTCCATGAGGCGATTCACGGTAATCGGTGCCGGCAGTTTTGGGTATTATGCAGCCAAGGCCCTGTATGAAAACAAAAACGAGGTGATTGTTATCGACCGCAGCAAAGACCGGATCCAGGCCATCGATCCCTATTGTACCAGCGCCATCGTCCAGGATGCCACAGACATCGAAGCCCTCAAGGGACTGGGCCTGGAAGAGATGGATGCGGTCATTGTCAGCACCGGGGCCAACATCACGCCCAGCATTTTGATCTGTTTTCATCTCAACCGCCTGGAAATCAAACAGATTATCATCAAGGCGGAGGATGATGATCACGGGGAGATCCTCAAGCAGCTGGGGGCCACGGAAGTCATCCGGCCCGGTATGGACATGGCCGGCCGCCTGGCGCTTCGGCTTACTTCTCCCAATATTCTTGAATTTCTGCCTTTGGCGGAAGGCTACACCATTGCCCAGGTGGAGCCGCCAAAACCGTTTGTGGGAAAATCCCTCATGGAGCTGGAACTGCGCAAGCGCTACCAGGTCAATGTGATTGCTGTGAAAGAACAGTTCCCCGAACGGTTTATTATGGTCCCGGGGGCGGAATTCGTCGTCAAGGAAAATGATATCCTGGTCACGATAGGAAAGGAAACAGACCTGGCAAAAATCAGGGAGCTGAAATGAAACTCATCATCTGCGGGGCCGGGCGGATCACGGATGAACTGCTCAAGCGGGCCGGCGCCAACTGGGAAATCACCCTGATCGAAAAAGATGCCGCAAAACTGGCGCCTTTTTCAACCCGATTTCCCAATATCATCCGGGTCATGAGCGAGGACGCCTCCAGCCCGGTGGTGCTTGACAAAGCGGGGCTGTCCAGCCAGGACGGCATTCTGGCCATGACCAGCGATGATGCCGTGAATCTGGCCATTGTGCGGTTTGCAAAACAAGCGGATATCAAAACCGTGCTGGCCGTGGTGCGGGATCCGGAACAGCTGCCCGCGTTTCAGAAACTCGGGGTGTGGACCGTCAGCATGGCAGCGGATGCGGCCCGCAAGGCATATCAGTTTGTGAAGGATCCCCGGATCCGCATCACCGATCTGGGAGAGGGGGAAGGGGAACTGCTGGAACTGGCCGTGGGAGAGCAGGAACTGGCCCGGCTGGAAGATATTACCGGCGCATCGGAACAAAATCCCCGGTGGCGCGTTGCCGGCATTATAAGGGATAACCAGCTGATCTTTCCGGATCAGTACAAGGGGCTGGAAAAAGAAGACCGTTTGTTGATTCTGGGAAAAGACGATCTTTACAATGCATTTTCACGCCATCTGGAGGGATCCCGGCTGCATTTCCCCCGCACCTATGGACAGCGCATGGTTCTGGGGCTGGGAGTTGACAAAGATCCTGACGGCACCACGGAACTGATTAATGAAGCATTCTACCTGGCCCAGGGAACCCACATAGAAAAAATTACCGCCCTTTGTGACAACACTGCATCGGATGTCAAGCAGACCCTGTCGCGGTGGTCGGAAAGCCTTGAGATCGAAATTATTGAAACCGAGGGCCCTGTGGAAAAAACTGCGGTCCACACCGCTGCAGGCAAGGATGCCGGCATTGTCATCCTTCCATTTAAAAAACACTCCCTGGCCGGCACGTTTTTCAAAGGCGGCATCAGTGCCCTGGCAGCCAGACTGCCCTGTCCGCTGCTGTCTGCAAAAATGACAGATCCCTACGAACACCTGATGGTACCATTCAACGGGTCCCTGGCATGCCAGCGGGCCCTGGAGATCACCATGGACCTGGCACAGCAGCTGGAAGCGGAGGTATCCGTGATCATCGTGGCAGAACCCTCTTACCTCAAGGGAAAGCCATCAGGGCCCGACCCCTGGGAGCAGCAGATGGTTCAACAGGTCCGGGACCTGGCCCGGGTCCATGACACCCGGGTTCAGGAAATTGTTCGCCGGGGCAATCCGGTCAAAGAGATTGCGACTGCGGCCGCAGACTGCCAGCTGCTGGTGCTGGCAGGCAATGACGGCCACACCGGATTTTTTTCCATCCAGACCGCAGACATGATCCTGAACCGGGTATCGTGTTCCGTGCTGCTGGTCTCATAAAGGGGTAGAAAAGCAATGGAAATTCACTCTGCATGGGCCCTGGTGCTGGTCTCGCTGGGGGCCGCGTTTCTGCCCAGCTTGGGGCAGCGCCTCCGGCTGCCGTCCGTGGTCCTGGAAATTCTGTTCGGGGTGGTGATCGGCAAAAGCCTGTTGAACCTCCAGTTCGGGGAAGACTGGATCTCTTTTCTGTCCCATCTGGGATTTCTGATCCTGATGTTCCATGCGGGCATGGAAATCAACTTTGGCATGCTCAAAAAACAGCGGGCCGGCATGTTTATCATCCAGGCCGGGGTGTTCCTGCTCACCCTGGTGCTGTCCATGGGCGCGGCTGTTATGCTGGGACAGGGCCTGTATCTGGGTCTGGTTTTGTCCACCACCTCTCTGGGGCTGGTGGTGCCGACCCTCAAAGATACCAATGCCAGCCAGACGCCTTTGGGACAAAATGCGCTTATCGCGGCCACACTGGCTGATTTTCTGACCCTTTTTGGTATCACGTTTTTTTTGCTGTGGCACCAGAACGGGTTTGGCTGGGATTTTCTGCGGCCCTTACCCCTGTTCATCGGATTCGGTGTTCTGTTAAAACTGGTCCAGTTTCTGGCCTGGTGGTATCCGGAAAAAACCGACCGGCTTCTGGCGGATAAGGATTCCCAGGAACTGGGGGTAAGGTTTTCCCTGGCCCTGCTGTTTTTATTTGTGGCCCTGTCCGAGCTGGCCCACCTGGAACCGGTTTTAGGGGCATTTATGGGAGGGGCGCTGCTTTCCATCGTGTTCAGGGAAAAAACACACCTGGAACAAAAACTGTCCGGTTTTGGATATGGATTTCTGGTGCCGTTGTTTTTCATTCATGTGGGCATGCAGTTTGATGTGGCCAATGTCCTGTCCATGGGCCAGCTGGTGTTTACCGGCAAGCTGCTGGGGGTTGCCGTGCTGGTAAAGATTCTGCCCTGCCTGCTTTTTGTGTTCGCCGGACTGTCTTTTTTCAATTCCCTGCATGTGGGTCTGCTCATGACATCCCGGTTGAGCCTCATCATTGTGGCGGCCACCATCGGCCTGGAATTCGGATTTATCACCGAAGCCTTCAAGGATGCCATCATCCTGCTGGCCATTATCACCTGTCTGATGGGACCGACACTTTTCAAGGCGTTTTACCGGTCGGATGGGGATACCCCGGACACCCGGACCCGGATCCAAAAAAAGAACCTTGCCGCCGGCTGGATGCGGCAGCAGAAATAATGGCCAAACCCGGGAGAGGATTTGACGGATCCAGGTTCTTTCCAAGGAAGCTGTCCTGAAATCCTTGATTTTCTGCTGTGGTATCTGCCTGTCACTCAAACAAGATATCGAATACAATCATCATATTCCGGTAACCCCATCCCAACACAAATGCCGGATAATTTTTCGGAACTGTGACCCCATCATTTTTCAGCCGAAAGGACCGGTGCCATGCACGACATCACCCATCTGGCCGCCAACAATGAACTGAAGCAAAAAAAACTGTTTTCCCGCCCGCTGATCCATGAATCTTCCACTGTCATTAACTCCCGGTTCGGAGAATACACGGAAATTGCGGCCGGGTGTTTCTGCAATGAAATCACCCTGGAGGATTATTCCTATCTGTCCTCCTGCGTCCGGGCCATCTGGTGTGATATCGGCAGATTCTCCTCCATCGCCTCCCATTGTGTGATCAATCCGGGGAATCACCCCTACCAGCGGGTGACCCAGAGCCACTGCACGTATCGGTGCCGGCAATACGGGTTTGCCGACCAGGATGATGCGGCGTTCTTTGAATGGCGCCGACAGGATGCCGTGACCATCGGCCATGATGTGTGGCTGGGCCACGGGGTCTATGTGATGCCCGGCGCAAAAATCGCCACTGGCGCCGTGGTGGCGGCCGGATCCGTGGTCACCCGGAACCGGCCCGTGGGGCCCTATGAGATTGCGGCCGGTTCCCCGGCAAAACCCGTCAAAAAACGGTTTTCCGACCGAATCATCGACCGGCTCCTGGAGATCCGGTTCTGGGACTGGCCCCGGGAAAAACTGGAACAGAGATTCAGGGACCTGTACGATGTGGAAGCGTTTATCGAAAAATACTGAGTTGAACACAATCCTATCATCCAGACAATTGATTCCCAACACGTGGGGCGGACAATCATTTCCTGAAAATTGACCATCGAATCTTAAAACAGGATAGATTCCGCCATGTCCAACGCACAGGCAACCAAACCGACCCAGCCCATGCCGGCACCCGATGCCGGGACCCGGGTCGACCTGGCATTTCTGCACCATGCCCTGGAAATCAGGCCCGGGTCTAAGGAAAATTTTGTTCAATCCCTGCCGTTTTCTTTCCGGGATGTCACGGCAGGTGCGGAAAATGAGTTCCAGGCCGTGGTTCTGGGAAAGCGTGCGGATGTGGATCTGCCCATCACCATCGAATCCGCCAATTTTTTCAAGAACATGGTGCGCAGGGCCGAAGCCGGGGACACGTCCCGGAAAACGATCACGGCCCTGGAACGGTATCTGGAACGAAAAAACCATGTCTGGGAAAATTCCTGGGTCCGGTTTCCGGAAAAATGTCTCAATTCATACGCCAGGGGGGTATTTGCATCGGATCTTCTGGCGGACAAAGCATCTCCCGGGGGGGATCTGCGTTCCGATGCCGGCCAGTTCCGGTTCATCCGGGCCGGGGAACCCATGATCCGCATCCCGGTCTCCTACCTGCTCAAACTGGCCCTGGCCGATGTGATCGGGTCGGCCCCCCTGATCCATCCGCGCATCAAACAAACCGGCGAACAGATGATGGCCCATTTTCTCAACGACAACACCTCTCCTGAAATATTTTCCTTTCATCCGGTGCGGTCCGGGGCCGGGTCCCGGGGGATCGGCCGGCCCCTGGCCACTGAAACCCTGATCCGGTTTCTGTTCACCCAGCTGCTGGTCCAGTATGCGGAACAAAAACTGGGACTGAAGGATGCCGGACAGGAGGTGCGGGTGTTTTTTTCGGCTTCCCCGCCGGTCATGCAGCACCGGCTCAATGAATGCCTGTCTGATGCGTTTTACCGCTTTTTGTTCATGAGTCCCTGCCTGTCGGGCTGGAACCGGGGTGAAGAAAAACACACCTATATGACGCTGTGCCACGAGGTGCTGTCCCGAAGCCAGATCAACGGGATCGCCAAACTCAGGGAAGCCGGCATCATCCAGTCCAACCTGGTGATCCTTCCCAACAGCTCCAACATCAGCCTGGCCAACAACGGGACCCATATCAGCATCGGTTCCGAAAAACTGGCAACGCTTCTGTCCGATCCGGGGTCCGGGTTCACTGCACGGCATGAAAAACTTCTGGGGGATCTGGTCATCAAGATCGCGGAGCATTTTCTTTGCCTGTTTCCCGGCACTTACAGCGCTTCTCCCTGCCGTCTCAATTTTGAAGACTTTCACCCGGAAAAGATCCTGGGGTTTCTTCCCCACGAACTGGACTATACCCATCTGCGCATGCTGTGGCGGCGATGGAAAAAAAAGGCGGCCAATCGGATTCTGGGCCGTCCCGTCACCCCTTTCGGCCCGGTCTGGCTGGACCGGCTCATCCGCAGGGTCTTTGGTCTCAAAGGGGATTTTGTCCCGGACTTCCGGCTGGTGGACTACCTGGTTTCGCTGTTGAGTACGGACCAGAGCCCCGGCCTGGACGGCAGTCCCGGCAACAGTGCCCGGCTGGGCCATGATCTGACCCAGATGGGTGTATTCGACACCCGCATGCCCCTGTACCAGTTGATCCGTCTCAGGGAATTTTCCCGCATGGGATACACCGGGTTCGAACACCGGTATTACAGCATTTTTGAGCATGTTCTGACAGACATGGGCAACGCCGCAGACATGCAGACCCTGATCACGGCACTGGCCTATCAATACGTTCTCAACGGGGAGGTGACCCATGCCATGATTCCCGACACACCGGACGTGGAAAGCGAACGGCGCCAGCTGTTTTTCTGTGCGGCCCTGAACCTGCCCTTCTGTTATGTGAAGACCGATACCCGGAACCGGTTTCTGAAAACCATCGTGTCCGGAATTTCCCATACCCGGAAAAGCCGGCGGTACCCGGGATATACGCGGATCAAAGTCAAAGATTACAAACTGGCCCTTGTCAGCACGCTGAAAAAAGACGGCAGCGCCCTGATCGAAGACCTTCGGCTGCATGGGGTCCTGGCTGACCTGCAGGGCCGGATCCATTCCCCGGACACTCGTTCCGCGTGCGGCCGGCTGGTCAAAGGCATTCTGGACTCCCGGAAAAAACAGGATCCTATGACCTGTCCCGGAGATGTGTTCAACCGGGATGCCGAACAATATTACCAGGAAACGCTGCGAAAACAGCATATGGCCGAAGGGTTCAAAATCCTGATCAGCGAATTTTCCGGCATGAATCTGTGGGCCGGGTTCAGGGAACCGGTTTTCAAGGATATCATTCATACCATTCTCCCGGATACAGACCTGGACCGGTTTCTCAGGCAGGTGAAACATCCGTTGATGGCCCATGATCTCCCCGCAGAACAGATAAAAAAACTGCTGTTTCTGATCATGCTGTATGTCAACATGGAGGCCGGTCATGCCGCACCCCGCCAACTATCAGCCAGGAGGGGTGAATGAACCCGGGAACACACCAGTATATTGACCGGCACACGGGCCGGGTTCACACGGAAACCCTTGTGGCGGATCAGACCATTGCCTTCCTGTACGCCAGGGTCCGGGAAAATGCCCCGGCCATGTTCGATCTGCTGATCTCCGCCAGAATGTCGGCCCTTCTGGGATTTCTGTGCTTTGATCTGCCTTTGAACACCCATATTCCAGATCCCGGCCGATTTTTGAACCAAAGGGGAATCCCTTTCAGGGAGATTTTCGGGCCGGTGAATCAACTCGATACCTTCCGGCGGTTTTTTGAACGGAAACTCCGGTACTGGGACTGCCGTCCCATGACCGATGACCCCGGGGCCTTTGTTTCACCGGCCGATGCCCGAATCCTGCCCGGTTCCTTTACAGACAACCGGCACCTGTGCATCAAGGATAAACTGTTTCAGTATGAGGAACTGACCGGTATGGACCGGCCGTGGCACCGCACGTTCCGGGACGGAGAGTATGCCGTTTTCCGCCTGACCCCGGACAAGTATCACTACACCCATGTTCCCGTGTCCGGCAGGGTAAAGGATGTCTACGAAATCAACGGCTGCTTCCATTCCTGCAACCCCGGGGCTGTGGTGCAAACCATCACCCCGTTTTCCAAGAACCGGCGGGTGGTGACGGTCATTGACACGGATGTGCCGGACGGCACAGGGGTGGGACACGTGGCCATGGTGGAGATTGTGGCGCTGATGATCGGCCGGATCGTTGAATGCTACAGCCCGGTCCGGTATGAACCGGTCCGGCCGTTGCAGCCGGGCATGTTCATTCAAAAAGGGCAGCCCAAAAGCCTGTTCCGACCCGGCAGCTCCACCGTGGTGCTGCTGTTTGAAAAAAACCGGGTCCGGTTCTGCCCGGATCTGCTGGCAAACACCCGGCGGTTCGATGTGAAATCCCGGTTTTCAAGCCGATTCGGCGTGCCGCTGGTGGAAACGGATTTAAACGTCAGGGAAACCATTGGAAAGGCGGTCTGATGACTGAATTGTTTTTTATCACTGGCATGGGTGTGTTGACAGCCGTGGCTTTGTGGTGGGGATTTCGACATCTGCCCCGGGAAAAATGGCAGATCATGGCGGTGGTGCCCCGGCACAAAACCGAACAGGGGTGGCAGGGACTCAATCTCACCTATTATGGGGTGTTGTGTGCCAATGCTTATACCGTTGCCGTGGTGCTGTTTTTGATACTGGCCACCTCGGCCCGGATATCTCTGTCCGGCCTGTGTGTTTTCATTACAGGTGTTCTGGCTGTCTGTCTGCCGGCGTCCCGGATCATCGCCCGGGTGGTGGAAAAGAAAAAAGGCACCCTTACTGTGGGCGGGGCCGTGTTTGCGGGCATCCTGGTTTCCCCTCTCCTGGTGCTGCTCATCAACCGGGTCTTTGAACCCGTCATGGCAACTCCGTTACACCCTTTGATTCTGCTGTCCGCAGTATCCATTGCCTATGCCTTCGGTGAAGGTCTGGGCCGCCTGGCCTGCATCAGCTTCGGGTGCTGCTACGGCAAACCCCTGGACCAGTGTCCTCCGGTCATTCAAACACTGTTTTCCCGGTTTTACCTGATATTCACCGGCCCCTTGAAAAAAATCACCTATGCTTCCGGATATGACGGACAAAAGGTCGTGCCCGTGCAGATTATCACGGCTGCCCTGTCCACCGGGACCGGGCTGGCCGGCACCCTCCTGTTTTTGAACGGATTTTATCGCACGGCCTTTCTGGTCACCCTGGCCGTCACCCAGATATGGCGGTTTGTTTCCGAATTTCTCCGGGCGGATTTCAGAGGCGGCCGGCGCATCACCGCCTACCAGATCATGGCCCTGGTCACCCTGGGATTTGCCGGTGCCCTGGCCCTGGGGCTGCCCGTGGACAACAACAGTCTCCCCCAGCCCCGCCTCCAAGAGGCGGTCTCCGCCCTGTGGACCCCCTGGATGATTCTTTTTGTCCAGGGGATCTGGGCCGCCTCGTTTTTTCACACCGGAAAAAGCGAGGTGACCGGCTCCCGCATCTTTTTTCATGTGGAAAAACCCCATATTTAATTGTTTTTTAATAGGGTCATAATACCGGCATAACGCCACCAAAGCATCATACCGGATATCATCAATTATTTTTCAGGAGTCCGCCATGAAAACCTTACTGCCGTCTTCCACAAATTTCAGTCCGTCTATCCCCCCGTTTCTGGACAATGAGAAACTTTGCCGGTTCAAGGAACAACTGCTGACAAAACAGGTGGAACTGGTCCGCAAACGATCCGAGATCAAAACAAAGATCCGGAGCCTGAAAATGAAACATGCGGATCTGTTGGATCAAAGTATTCTCATGGGTTGCATCGACAATGAAATCCTTCATTCCCAACGTTGTGACGACCTCATCGCACAGATCGAAAAAGCATTGGAAAGAATCGAAAACGGTGAATTCGGATATTGCGAACTCACCGGAGACCCCATTGATATCAGACGTCTGGAAGTGCAGCCCTGGGCCACCCTGTCCATCAAAGCCCTGGAGAACATTGAAAAAAAACATGACAGCCGCCGGTTTTAATGAATACCGCCGGCCTTTGATGCGGGTTCAATATCCGATGGCGGCCTTCAGGGTTTCTTTTTTTAACACCCTTTCCGACAGGGAATCCGTTCCATCTGTATGCACGGTATCTCCCAGTCCCAGATTATTCAAAAACGCATTGAAAATGGTTTCCCGGGAAAACGACCTGGCCCGCCTCAAACTGTTCTTTTTCAAGGTGTGCCGAAACGTTTCATCCCTGACGAACCGGGCGATGCCTTCGGCGAGCCCTGCCGGATCTTCGGCCAGAATCCCGTTTTCCCGGGTCTGAATGATTTCAAGAGGTCCTTTTTCCGCATAGGCCGCCACCGCAGCCCCGCAACTCATGGCCTCCAGGATGACATTCCCGAAAGTGTCGAACCGGGAAGGCAGCACCAGCAGATCCGTCCGGGAATACAAGGCCGGCATACGAAACCGGTCCACCCAGCCCAGGAACAGCGCTCCAGGCAGCAGGGCTTTCAACCGGTTTTCGGCCGGACCCGTGCCGGCGATCACCAGCCGGACCGTCACTCCGGACCGATCCAGGGCTGCCATAATTTCGGGCAGATCAAACACCCCTTTTTCTTCGCTGAGCCGCCCGGCATACACCAAAACGATATCGCTTTCTGAAATTTGTTCCCCGAACACGGCCCGCCGGTCCCCGGGCAGAGGGCGGAACCTCTCATCCACCCAGTGGGCCGTGTTGTAAACCCGGGAGCCGTCATAGGCAATGGCCGGCCCCGTGAGCCAGTTCCGGTGATCCCGGTTCAATACAAAAATGCCGTCAAACTGGTGGTAAAACGCTCTGAGCATCCGGCGGATCCGGTCCATCACCGGGGGCGGCAGTTCCATGGTATGCCGGAAAAATGTCAGCCAGTCCGTGTGCATGAAAAAATAGACGGGCACGGCCATGGACTGT
Source organism: Desulfotignum phosphitoxidans DSM 13687 (assembly GCF_000350545.1). GTDB lineage: Bacteria > Desulfobacterota > Desulfobacteria > Desulfobacterales > Desulfobacteraceae > Desulfotignum > Desulfotignum phosphitoxidans. The sequence continues at coordinate 858,932 of NZ_APJX01000001.1, read as the reverse complement.
TTGAGAAACAGGGCCGCCAGCCCCATCAGCAGTTCCGTGGAGCAGATGATCCGGTCATATCCCCCCTGGATGAACAGGGCCTGGACAGCCAGGAGATCCGGGACCTGAAACACATGATCCGGGTAACCGGGAACGGTAAAACTTCCCACGGGCGGCACCACCTTTAAATGGGGAGCTTCCTGAATCCGGTCATGGCAGACCAGAAAATCGATGGGCAGATCCCGTTCCTGGATAAAAGACAGCTTTCTGGACAGGGATGTGGACACGCCGTTGTCGTCACACAGGGTATCGGTGAGCCAGAGGACACGCCGGGGATGGACATGACGTCCCAGGGACCGGGCAAAGCCGTTGACAAACTCCCGCTGGCCCATCAGCACCCGGGTGGAGAGCAAAGAGGCCCCGGCAATGACCCCCCAGGCCAGCACGGGAAAGGTCAGGGCATCAAAAAAATCGGATAGATTGATCCGGGAGCCATGATCCAGTGTCGGTTCCGGATCTTCTTCAAACAACGCCCTGACATGGGACGGGAGTTCGAGCTGTTGAATCAGGTCCGCCAGGTTTTTGTTCCGAACCCTGTCCAGATGCTCCCAGTGACCGGCCCGGGAAGCGACCCGTTTTGCAATGATCTGGTTCAGGCAGGAAAACATCCGGGAAGACCCGGTTTTCAGCAGTTCCATATAACGCTTCCGGTCCCGGGATCTGGCCCGGGCGATCTCATCGATGGCCCGGATCAGGGGCCGGAAATCCGGGGTCACCTTGAACCGGCTGATCAGGCCGGGCCGTCTGCCGTGCAGGGCCTCGTGAAACGATCTGAAAAAAAACAGGGTGAACCGGTGCCGCCGAAGCTCCTGCATGGCATTGCTGAACCCCAGACAGACCAGCTTGTCCCGAAGGCTTCCTTTATGGAGAAACATTCTGAGCAGTCCGGGCTCTTTCATGTTCAAAGCGATCTGGGACAGGTAATCCATGAACGCGACATTGAGCTTTTCATGGATAAACACCTCACCATAGGGATGCATGGTGCCGCTTTGGATTGCTTCCAGTGCCAGCAGAGACAGGGGCGTTTGCTTTCGTTTCTTCTCCAGATCCGGCACATACAGGCCCGTGCCGCAGGTACCGGCAAACAAACCCATGTGATCATCCGATCCTCCCGTGACCCGCTTGTCATAGACAAATCTGCAGAAATTTTCCGACCGGATACCGTGTTTTTTCTGCCAGTGATCGATCCGCTCTTCGGTCAGGCTGTCCAGCCATTCCCAGGTCAACAGGTTCTGCCACACATCCCGCTGGCCGTTGAGCACCTCGAACCGGTCGAACATCAGAGCCAGGTGCTCGTACATGACCGGATCCGGACCCTTGGCACCGGCCCCCACATACAGGGGGTGGGGCAGTATTGTGGAGATATCATGATCCGCCGCATAGGTGAGAAAGGCCGGCAGATCATTTCTCAACCCGTTGAGGATCTCCTCCTGGGCCGGGGTGAACCCATAAGCCAGCACATGCAGGCGGGTATTGAACCTCTTGAAAAAGCAGGTGAATTCTGCCCCTGAAAGCACATCCCTGCCGGTTTCCATCAACTCCCAGCAGGACCGGGCATTGTTGTGGTTGGTAATGGTGACCAGATCGCACCGGTGTTCATTCAGACAGGTAACCAGCTCGTCCGTCTTCAACCAGGTTTCCGGAAACCGCAGGATTCTGCCCAGAAGCTCGTCCGTGACATCGGAGTTACAGTCATGGCAGTGCAGATCGATTCGAAGGCATTCTTTTTCCGGAAACTGTGACTGATGTTCGTCCAGGCGCTGCTGGAATGTCTGTTGAATCTGCTGCTGAAACTGTCCGGACTCTGACATGGTATTTGCGCTCCTTTTTTTGACGCTTGTTACGCTTGTTTTTGACTCCGGCCGGATGACTTGCCGGGGTTTTGTTGAAATTCCCCCTGTCCCTGTCGGATCGCGCTGGACCTTATCAGGAATTCAATAATATTGTATGTGAATTGCATTGATTTTTGGTAAGGACCGGTTTTCATTTTTTTAAATCAAAACATAACTTCCGTCTAACAGGGAATAAACATGCAAATGGTTTGATGATCGGCAATGTCAGACAGAGTTACAGAAAACTCAGAATAAAACGACCAAATCATTTAAGGAGACGCGTAATGAAAAAATGGATCACATCAATGTTCGTCGCCATGGCTGTCATGATGGCGTTCACCAACGCCCCCATGGCTGAAGAAACCATCACTGAATTCCGCATCGGTATCCTGGGAGGTGAAAACGCATCGGACCGGCTGCGGTCCAATGAGTGCATCCGGGCCAAGGCCGAAGCAACGCTGGGTGTACCCACCAAAATTTATGCACCGGCCGATTATAACGGGGTGATCGAAGGTCTTCTGGGAGGCAACCTGGACATGGCCTGGCTGGGAGCTTCCGGTTATGCCAAAGTGTACATGACAAACCCGGATGCCGTGGAACCCGTGCTCACCAAGATCAACAAGGACGGCTCATTTGGTTATTACGCCATCGGTTTCGCCCGGGTGGACTCCGGTATTGAAAACCTGGAAGACATGAAAGGCAAAGTTTTTGGCTTCGGTGATCCCAACTCCACTTCCGGATACCTGATTCCCTCCATCGAAATTCCCCAGGCCGGGTATTCCATGAAGCCGGGTGAGTATTTCAAAGATGTCAAGTTCACCGGCGGCCACGAACAGACCATTGTGGCGGTATTCAACGGGGATATTGACGGCGGTGTCACCTGGGCCTGCGGCCTGGGGGACTGGGTGGACGGCTACAACAGCGGCGCTTTGAGAAAAGCGGCGGATGCCGGTATTGTGGACATGACCCAGATCCGGGAGATCTGGCGGTCCAAACTGATCCCGGAAGGCCCCATCGTTCTGCGCAAAGACCTGCCGGAATCCGTGAAACTGAAGATCACCGGCATGCTGGCCAGCATGCCCTCCATGGACCCGGAATGTGCGTATGGATTCATGGCCGGCGAAATCAAGGCCATTGCTCCCATCGATCATTCCGACTACCTGAGCATCATCGCCGCCAGAAAAGCCAAATCCCAATAGCCGGAGAAAGCCCTTCATTTGAACGGCCGTTCCCGGCGGCCGCTGGAAAAAACAGCGGCCGCCGGTTTTGAAAATTTCTGCCGTCCACATGATGAAAAAGGATACGCCATGACCGTTTCGGCCATCAACGAAGAAATTCTTGCCATGGAAAAACGCCGGCAGCTCTATTCCGCTGTGTGTATTGTCATGATGCTGGCCATCCTCGTCAGCGGATACAAACTGGCCAATGACATGAATTCCGGCAGTTTTTTCAGAGGATTGACCCAGTTTTTCGATTATCCGGGTGAAATTGTCAAAGAAGCCTGGCAGGCGGGATTCGGTTTTTTTGCTCTGCTGATCCGGTTTCTGCCGGCCCTGGTGGAAACGTTGAACATCGCAGGCGCTGCATCCCTGATCGGCGGCGCACTGGCCGTGGTACTGGCATTTCTGGGATCCAGCAACCTGGACGTCAAGCCCGCCGTCATCATTTTGTTGGTCCGGCGGATCATGGACAGCATGCGGGCGTTTCCGGAACTGATCATCGCCCTGTTTCTCATTTTCGTTCTGGGCTCCAGCCCGGTACCGGCCATGATCGCAGTGGCGTTTCACACAGCCGGGGCCCTGGGCAAGCTGTTTTCCGAGGTCAATGAAAACATGGAGCAGGCCCCCATCGAGGGACTGGCCTCCTGCGGGGCCAGCTGGCTGCAGCGCATGCGGTATGGGGCACTGTCCCAGGTGCTGCCCAATTATCTGAGCTATTTCATGCTCCGGTTTGAAATCAATGTCCGGGCATCGGCCATTCTCGGGTTTGTCGGGGCCGGGGGCATCGGCACGGAACTGCGGCGCACCATTGGGTGGGGAAAAGGGTCCGGTGATGAAACCGCAGCGTTGTTTGTGCTTTTGATTCTCTCTATTTTCATCATTGACCAGACATCTTCTTTCCTTCGCCGACGCCTGATTACCGGCGACCAGGCGGCTTAATCGAGGTCCCCTTATGAGCATCACTTCCATGGCCCTGAATCACACCGCGTTTTTGACACCGAACAGCCGGACCGTCTTCTCCGCCATCCGTCGAAACAGTATTATTACCCTGGCGGGTGTCACCGCTGGGGTGATCTATCTGTGCTATATTTTCTTTTCCTTTGATGTCGGCGGACTGATCAGCAAAGCCCGGCCGGGCCGGGCCCTGCTGCTGGCCACGGATGCCGTGGCCCACAAGGTGCATGTCACCCGGAACCTGCGGGGGACAAGTTCATTGACAGTGGCCGTGGAAGGGGAACGGACCGCCACCTATGACACCCCGCCCGCCTGGGTGAAACAATCCGGGGACCTTGTCCGGGTGGATCTGGGCAAAGGGATGACCGTCGAGATGCAGGAAACCGTTTTGACCCTGACGATCCCCGACTATGGCCGCATCCGGGTGGAAGTGACCGGATCAGGCATCGAAACCGATCTGCCGGAAGGAAAAACTCCCCCGGACTGGCTCCGGGCCACTTCCGCCAAGTTTGATGCCCGGCCGTCCTTAGGTCAGCGGATTCAGGTGTCCCGGGCCCGCATGGAAGTACACCGGTATTTCGGAGGATGGGAAAATTTTTTCTTTCCCTTCCGGTCGGAACTGGCCGGATCTTCTTTCCCGGAGATCATCCGACTGGCATTTTCCAGTGACCGGCGCCAGCCGGAGACACCCAACTGGAAACTGATATTCAACACCTTCTGGAACAATCCGGACTGGCAGCATGGCAATGTGTTTATCGCGTTGCTGGAAACTTTTCTCATGGCGGTTCTGGGGACCCTTACCGCAGCCCTGGCAGGACTGCCCCTGGCCATTCTGGCGGCCTCCAACTTCACTCCGTCCCAGGTGCTGCGGTTTGCCGTCCGCCGGGTCTTTGACTTTCTCAGAGGCATTGACATGCTGATCTGGTCATTGATCTTTATCCGGGCCTTCGGTTTAGGGCCGCTCACCGGGGCCCTGGCCATCGCCTTCACCGACACCGGTTCGCTGGGAAAACTGTTTTCAGAAGCCCTGGAAAACGTGAACAAACGGCAGATGGAAGGAGTCAGCGCCACCGGGGCCAACCGGTGGCAGTTCTACCGGTTCGGAGTCATTCCTCAGATCATTCCCGTATTTGTCTCCCAGGGCCTGTATTACCTGGAGTCCAACATCCGGTCCGCCACCATCATCGGGGCCCTCGGGGCCGGGGGCATCGGCCTGATGCTGGTGGAAACCATGAACACCCAGCGGGATTGGGAAAACACTGCCTACCTGATCCTGCTGACCGTCGGCTTGGTCATCATCATGGACACGCTTTCCGGAAAACTGCGAAAACGGCTCATTCACGGGGTGGCGCAAAAAAACTCGATAAATCAATGACATCCAGGAACAATAAGGAGATACCATGAAAATTACCCACTTGACCAAACAGTTCGGCACAGTTACAGCCGTCAATAAAGTATCCTTTGCTATTGACACCCCCCAGATGGTCGGGATCATCGGTCCTTCCGGGGCCGGTAAATCCACGCTGCTGCGCATGATCAACCGGCTCACCGATGCCTCCGGCGGCAGCATCGAGATGAACGGCCGGGATATTCTTGCGCTGAAAGGAAAAGAAAAACGAAAATGGCAGCGGGACTGCGCCATGGTCTTCCAGCAGTTCAACCTGGTACCCCGCCTGGATGTGGTGACCAATGTCCTGCTGGGCCGGCTCAACGGATATTCCACCGTGAAAAGCCTGTTCAGTATTTTCGGCAAAGAAATGGTGGATGAAGCACTGACTGCCCTGGACCGCCTGGGGATTGCCGGCCAGGCCCTTCAGCGGGCCGAAACCCTGTCCGGGGGGCAGCAGCAGCGGGTGGCCATTGCCAGGGCGTTGATGCAGACCCCCAAAATGGTGCTGGCAGACGAACCCATCGCCTCCCTGGACCCGTTGAGCGCGGAAAAAGTCATGACCGCGCTGCGAGAGATCCGGGACCGGGATCAACTCACCGTCATCTGCAACCTGCATACCCTCGACACCGCCAGAACATACTGCGACCGGGTGATCGGCATGCTCCAGGGTAAAATCGTGTTTGACGATGTGCCGGCAAAACTGACCCCGGCCGTGGTCAAAGACATTTACGGCGCCGATACAGAGCTCAATGAGTCCGTGACCTCCACCTCGATGGTCACGCCGGTCAGAAAACCGAGCCCCCGCAGCCTGGCACCGGCCATGGCTGCTCTGACCGCTGGTTGAACATCAAAGGGTTTGTTGAACCGGATCAGGGCAGACTGATCGTGGAAATCAAATGCGGGCCTGAAATTCTGCCGGCTCTCCAGCAAATTGTTGCGAACAGCGCGCATCGATCCGGCCTGGAAGTCCTGTGCTGAACGGTCGACGATCCAGCAGAAGCCCGGCAAATGATTGATCTGGGGGTAACCGGAATTATACAACCAACAGACCCGCCTGGCTCAAATCAAAAGTCAACCAGGGTGCTTTCATGGGGTAAACCGGACAAGCCGGGATAATGCCGGTGGTTTTCGGCCGTTGAAATATCCGCAGGCTGCATAATACCGCAGGTCTTTCTGCCACAGAGAGAAAAAACGCGGATCATGAGAGATCCGTTTCAGCACCCTTTTCGGGCGGTGCAGGGTATCCAGCAGGGGAGAAAACAGTTCGGACGGATCCCTGAAGCATTCCCAGTCACACTGGCGACAGTCCGGCACCCGGTCCAGCACACCCAGGTTCAGTTTTGGAAAAGGCCCCAGGTCTTCACGGCCCCGGTACCCGCAGGGGTAGGTGTGGCCGTCATCGGAACCGATGAAAAAATAATCTGTGCCGCCTCGGCATCCGGCCGTTTCCACTGCCGGACCGGGGGACGGGAGCAATGCCTGATGCTGGGCGATAAGGGTATGCAGGGCACTGAGGGGGGTGAAGATGCGCAAATAAGGCCGGTGACGGGTCACATTGGCGGCCAGGGCCTGGTAGAGGGCCACTTTTTCTTCCCGGGTGAACCGCACCACGGCCTCCCCGGCCGTGGCCGCATACACCGCCTGGAGCCCGTCTTCCGAACCAGTGTCTTCAATGCTCATGGGATAACAGGTATTGGCAATGGTGAATCCCATCCGGGTCACCTGCCGGAAAAACCGGTCAAATGCGGCATGAAACCTCTGGTAAAACGCTTCCAGATACGCGGTGTCACTGGAAAAACCTTTCCGGTGAAGGTCCCGGGTCGATGGACCGCCCACCAGGCGGTTGATGCCCAGGTTCACCGACGGAAATATGCCGGCATCATGAAAAATGGGAATGGCCGTCTCTATCCCCCGGACCACGTCCGGCAGCCCCCGCATCTGTTCATGCACCTTTGGCACGGCAGAATCCAGACTGATCCAGAAATTTCTCAAAGGCGTTGCCGCCAGTTTGTCTGCCATGGCCTTGATCCGGTCCCTGAAACCCGGCTGTCGGCTGCCGCAGAACAGAAACCCGTTGGTACCGGTGCGGATATAAGGGATGCCGGCCCGGCCGGCATGGGAGATCAATTTCATGACCGGGTCCAGGTACAACAGGGGTTCCCCGCCTGTAAATGAAACCGCCTGAACCCCTTTTTCCCCGGCCGCATCCAGGAGCTGCCGGATGACATCGGCTTCCAAACGGGTTCGGCGGATATCCGCGGTCTTCCGCATGCCGCACTGGGGGCATGTGGCATTGCACTGATTGGTGATCTGGATGACCAGTTGTCCGGGTACCCGGTCTTTTGCCAGGCAGGTCACTGTCTTCAAAACAGAAAGAAGCGTCATGAGTTGCGTATCCTGTTGTCCGTTTTTTTCGTCAAAGAATCAGGGAGTCTTTCCATGGGTGATCGTTTGGAGGCATTGCCATCCATCATCCATGATTTCGGGCTTCCAGGACAATCAGGCGAGGTTTTTCCCCCTTTGACCCGGGCCGGGTGTTTTCGTTCAGATATGCCGTAAAGTCCGGCAGGGGCATGGGCCGGGCATAACGGAATCCCTGCATGATGTCACAGCCTTCTTCCACAAGAAATGATTCCTGCCGCTCTGTTTCAACCCCTTCTGCGATCACGGTCATGGACATGGCTCTGGCCATGGCAATGGCTGCCCGGACCAGGGTTTTGCCCTGGGAACCGGTTTCAATGCCGTGAATCAGGGATTGATCGATTTTCAGGGTGTTGATGGGAAGGTTTTTCAACATGTTCAGGGACGAATACCCGGTGCCGAAATCATCCAGTTCGATATGAATCCCCATCTGCTGCAGCGATTCAAGAGTTGCCCGGCCGCTATCCAGATCATGGAGCAGACAGGTTTCCGTGAGTTCGAATTTCAACCGCCGGGGATCGATTCCGCTGCTTGAGATGATGGCTTTCACTTTTTCCAGAAAATGATCATCCGAAAACTGGCGGGCACTGATATTGACGGCCAGGGTAAAACCGGTCGGCAGATTCCGGCATTCCTGCAGTTTGACCAGGAGCTGGCAGGCGTTTGTCAGTACCCATTCTCCCAGAGGCAAAATGAGTCCGGTTTCTTCGGCAATGGGAATAAACAACCCCGGTGAGACCGGCTGTTTCCCGGCAGGAATCCATCGCAGCAGCGCTTCAGCACTACAGACGTTTCCCGTTCCCATAATCTGAGGCTGCAGATACAAAGAAAATTCATTCCGGGCCAGGGCTTTTTTCAAATCATAGGCCATGGCTGTGGTCCGGTCGACGATGGCCTGCCGTTTTTTGCTGAACAGACAGACCCGGTTTCGTCCCAGATCCTTGGCCTCATACATGGCCACGTCCGCGCGTTTGAGCAGTTCACTGGATGTATGGACATCCCCCTTGAAAATGACCGTCCCGATACTGGCGCTGGCATGACACATATGATTTTTTTTACCCAGAACATAGGGCCGGTTCAGAGAAATCCGTATTTTTTCAGCCACATCCAGGGCCATTTTCAGGCTGGTGTCATGATTGCCGTCCAGCCATTCCAGCAGCACGACAAATTCATCCCCCCCCAGACGGGCGGCTGTATCGGTCTGACGGATACAGGCATTGAGGCGCTGGGCCACTTCAACCAGCAGAGCATCGCCGATGTCATGACCGGAAGTGTCATTCAAGGTCTTGAAGTTGTCCAGATCCAGCATGAGAACCGCCCCATACTTCCGGCTTCGCCGGGATGCTGCAATGGCCTGGCCCAGGCGGTCTCCCAGCAGACGACGGTTGACCAGTCCGGTCAGAGCATCGTACAGTGCCAGTTTCCTGATCTGACTTTCCGATTTTTTCCGGTCTGTAATATCCTGGACCGTGCCGGAAAGAACCTGCCTGCCGTCATGTTTCCTGACGGTGGCCTGCTGAAATATCATCCGTTCCTGTCCGTTTGGACAGATGATCCGGTATTCCATGGTAGCGGATTTTATTTGATCCACCACCCCTTTTAATGCAGCTTTCACCGCCGGCCGGTCATCCGGATGAACCAGTTGAAGCGCACTTTCCTCATTGACCTCAAACTGTTTTCTGTCCACACCGCAGATGTCATAAGTCTGATCCGACCAGGTCAATCTGCGATCCGAAAACCGGTATTCCCAGTCTCCCACCCGTGCCAGTTTCTGGGCCGCTGTCAGGCGCTTACGGATATGAGTCAGAGACCTCACACTGGTTTGAAGGGAGTTGATGGTTGCCCGGACATGACGCTCCAAAGGATAAAATATGAGCCCGGCCTCCAGCAGAAGTATCAGGATGGTTGCCCCCCAGATCATGGTCTCCAGTCTTTCGATCTTTACGATGGCGGCTCTCCCGATTTTCTGATATTCATCCACGGCGGCATCCAGCATAGGTTCCAACACATGGGGGCCATAAGTGGTCAGATAGATATAGGAAAAAAATTTGGAATTGAGCACATCATGGCCGGAAAGATAAATATCTCCCGCATGATGCAAAAACCGGCTCAGCGCCAGGTCCAATCCCACGGAAGGATCATCGAAAATGATCTTCAGCCGTTCATTGGTCACTTTTGGAATGCCCTTTTCCCGGCTCCCATGGCGCAGGACATGATGTGCACCCTGCATTTTATGAATGGTCTTTCCCAGCTGAGCCCGTGCCATGTTGAATTCGGTTTCATCGTCAGTGGACACCATCAAACTGCTGAAATACGCAATGCGGTTGACAAGCCCTGACTGGTGTCCGGCCAGGTTGACCAGACTGGAAAATCCGCGCTGTTTTGATATCACGTTGTTCATGGCGATAAAGGATGCCGTCACCAGCAAGCCGATGGCGCTCAACGCCAGGATGTATCGAAGCCTTATATTTTTTACCGTTTTCAGAGAATTCATGGATGTATATTTAACCCCAACCGTTTTGTTTTATGAGTAAAACCGGACAAAAAGCCGGACGGCCCATCGACTGTTTTGATAGATAATAGCAGGGTATTGTTAGAAGACTATTTTTTTACCGCGATTCTCAACCGGAAATGAAATTTTTTTTACCAGGTACTAATCATCCTGTAATAATACCGTTTTAGGGTAATAAAAATTACTGTCAAGGAAAAAAAATGAACATAAACATTTGCAGGGAAACTCTGGAAACAGGCCTTTTCACCCAGCTGCCGGATCTGATGGATCCTGAATTCGTTTTTCATCCCATTGTTCACGTTCATACCGGACATCTGTTCGGCGTCGAGGCTTGGTTCTCCGGGTTTACCGGGGATAATTTTGAAATTCGGACCGATCTGTTTGACACTGCCCGGGAAAAGGGCCTGCGCCATCAGGTGGACCTGTTTCTGCAACAGAGAATACTGACCCGGTTTTTACCGTTTCGAAAAGAAAACCGGTTCAGGCTTTTCCTTCGCCTGGATCACCGAATATGCCTGTCGCCGGATTATCACCTCGGCAGCATCCTTTCAATGATCGAACACTCAGGGCTGGTCCCTGCTGATATCTGCTTTGTCCTGCGAGTGGATCCGGATGTCATCATGGACGAGCAAGTGATTCACATACTGGACAGGTACCGGTCCCAGGGATTTCGGATAGCCTTGTCAGGATATGATATCCGCTCTCAAGGGATTCAACTGCTGGACCGAACGGCACCGGATTATATGATCCTTCACCGGGACCTTTACCGTGATTTCAGGGAGAACGCCAAAACCCGACAGATCCTGTCTTTTATGATCACCTATTCCCATCTGATGGGATGCCGGGTGATCGCCGGTGAGGTCCAGACCGAGGCGGAATTCATCCAGTGCCGGGAATTGGGGTGTGATCTGATTCAGGGGGATGTGATCCAGCCACCCGGCCATGGCCTGGATACCATCAAGTCCTGTTATGATACCATCAGGCAGATTATACGAAGAGACCGCCGGAACCATGACGATAAGCACCGTTCACTGACCGCCGGTGAAATCACTCACCTGGAACCGATATCATTCGACTGCACCGTGGTCCATGTCTTTGATCAGTTCAGAACAAATCCGGACACCTCTTTTTTTCCGGTGATCGACCCGAATGGTGACCCCCTGGGCATTATCAGGGAAACCGCATTCAAACAGTATATTTTTTCTAAATTCGGCAGGCAATTGCTGGAGAACCCCTCTTTTGGCAAAGATATTTCCCGTTTTGTAGCCAGAATCCCTGTGGCGGATGTGCACGCTTCCCTTGAAACTCTGATTGAAATCTACACCCGGTTCAATAATAATGAAGGCCTGATCATGGTGGACAACCTGAAATATGTCGGTGTGCTCAGTACCAATTCCCTGCTCAAACTGATCAATGAAAAAAATCTGACCCAGGCCCGGGATCAGAATCCGCTCACACAGCTGCCCGGCAACAACCTGATCCATGAATATTTGAGCAGCAGTCTGTCGGATGAACAAGCGGATTATCACCTGATCTACTTTGATTTCAACAACTTCAAAGCGTTCAATGACCGGTATGGATTCCGAAGCGGTGACCGGGTCATTTTGATGTTTGCCGAACTCCTCAAAAAAACCGCATTTTCCGAAAACCGGTTCGTGGGCCATGTGGGAGGGGATGATTTCTTCATGGGAATCCGAAACAGTACCTATGAAACGGTGGCAGATCAGATGGTATCCCTGGCCAGGGAATTCAAAAAGAATGTTGAAAGTTTCTATGATTTCGATACCGTGAAAAAAGGTTTTCTGTTGGCCATGGATCGGGAAGGCAAAAAACGGAACCTGCCCCTGATGACGGTCAGTGTGGCCATACTGGAACTGACTGCCGGTGACAAAAAGGGGCTGACGGTCGAAGACATGGCCAACATGCTGGCCGGACTGAAAAAAAAGGCCAAACGTTCCGATGCCGGCATTGCCAGCACCAGGGCCTTGAACAGGCAAAAATCAGGCTGAATGAGTCGGCTCAGGCCTTGAACCGCTGGCCAAGATATCTGTGGACATGGCCGGCAAACGGCAGCGGCAGGTACCCTGGCAGGGAATGATGTGTTTTGCGCATCGTCAAAAAAATCCATTTGTGTTCCAGAAAATTGAACGCGGCAAAAAGATCCCACAGCGGGGGGAGAACAATGGTGACGCTTTCTCCTACCCGGCACAGTTCCCTGAAAAACAACTCCGGCTGTTCCACATGTTCAATGGTATGTGAACACAGTACCTTCTTGAACTGCCTGTCCACAAAAGGCAGCTGGTAAATATCGTCGATCAGGACAAAATTGGGTATCTGCGCATGCCGGATGATATCTGCATTGATTTTCCCGGCACCGGTTTTTCCGCAGCATATGTTCAGGTCCCATTGCTGCCGGGAAATGATCCGTTCCTTCATCACAGAATAACTGATGAAATTGACCATTTTTCCCAAAAACAGTGAACTCATGAAAAAAAGGGCTGAAATGATGCTGTGCTGTTCGAGAATTTCCGTCATTGTCTGATTATCCCTCCGGGTTTCTTGCCCGGCCATCGATTCCTTCCTTTCCTGGTAACCCCGCTGAAAGCTCTGCCTGCTGCTGATGGATACAGGGGGGCTTATGTTTGTGCATTATTTTATATGGCAATTGATAAAAACAGATTTGACCTCTGTTAGATTTTCACCAGCCGGGAAAAGCGGTCTGCGGGTACTGATGATAAACACCGGTCCTTTTCAATGTTGTCTTTTGAAAATCCCTGTGTTATTGGGTCTATGCTATCAAAAAAACAACCTGTCGGGCTTTATTTAAGCAAGACAGGGAAAGAGAGGTGCCATGAAATCCGGGTTCACAAAGATGATCGTGCTACTGGTTGCAGCCTGCTGCATACAACTGTTTGGCTGCACATCTCCGCCCATGGAACAAATGGTCATCAAAGGCTCCACCACCATGGCGCCGATGCTGGAAAGACTGGCAGCCGAGTATCAAACCCCGGATCAGAAACAGATCTTCATCGAGGCCACCGGTTCTCTGACGGGAATTGCCGCACTGATTCAAAACGAATGTGACATGGCTGCCTCGTCTGTTTCCGCGCCAACAACACTTGTTCAGGAAGCTGAAAAAAAAGGGATCACCCTGAAAGCATTCCCCGTATGCCGGGACAGAATCGTCCCGATTGTGAATACCGCCAATCCCTTGCATCAGTTATCCATCACAGACCTCAGACATATTTTTTCCGGAAAGATATCCTCCTGGAAATCTGACGACATGGCCGATGCTAACATTCAAATTGTATTGAGACAGACAGCATCAGGCACCTGCAGAATGTGGGAACAACGCATCCTGAATGGCGCCTCGCCGGCACCCGGTCACATACAGGTATTCTCCAACAGCGGCGTTCTGGCGGCAGTGGCTGAAAACCGGTACGCCATCGGTTATGTCAGCCATGCATATCTCAATCATGAAGTCAAACCCGTGGAAATCACCGGCCATGATTCAGAAACAGCCCTGGAACGGACCCTTTTTCTGTATGTCAATCCCGATCGCATGTCAAAAGCGGTCAAATCGTTTCTGACCTATCTGCACAGCGGACCGGCCAGAAAGATGATCAGGGACAGTGGCTTTGTTCCCATCACCCATGACAATTAAATGGCGCTGCCAGACGCAGATGCCCATATAAGCCCATAAAGGATAAGATTTAAATACGACATCCAACAGACAGGAGCTTGATTTGAAAACAATCATTCTAGCGGCACATGGAAGCCGCCAAAAAGCGTCTGCCGCAGAGGTGGCGGCTCTGGCAAAAAAGCTGGATACCAAGGTCAAAACCAATGATTCAAATGACATACACCAGGTGGTGCATGCCTTTTTGCAGTTCTGCGACCCGTCCCTGGAAACAGTGATCCAGGAGCTGGCGGACAGCGGGGTGGACGAGATGGTGATCTTTCCGTTTTTCATTTCCGCGGGCAGCCATGTGCAGACAGATATTCCCCGGGCCGTTGAAACCGCCCGACAAAAACATCCCACTGTGCGGTTTCACATCACCCGGCACCTGGGTATCCTGGATGCTGTGGAAGATCTTATCTTAGGAGAGGTCACGGGCTGACATCATGAAGCAACCAAAAATTCTGATTGTAAAGACCGGAGATACGTTTGCCGATCTTATTTGTTCTTTCGGGAATTTTGAAGACTGGATCCGCCAGGGTTTAGGCGTGGGTGAAAATCAGATCCGGCTGGTCAATGCCCCGGCATTTGAAGTGCTGCCTGAACCCGGCACCTTCAGCGGGGCCGTGATCGCCGGCTCCCATGCCATGGTCACCCAGAACCTGGACTGGAGTCTGAATGTGGAAGCGTGGCTGGCCCGGGTGGTGACGGCCGGGGTCCCGGTGCTGGGAATTTGTTACGGGCATCAACTGCTGGCAAAGGCTATGAGCGGTAAGGTGGATTTTCATCCCGACGGCCTGGAGATCGGCACCGCATCCATCACCCTGACCGCAGATGCCCTGTCAGATCCCCTGTTTCAAGGGCTGCCTCCGGTTTTCAACGCCCATACCTGCCATTCCCAGACCGTGCTGACCCTGCCCCCGGGCGCGGTGCATCTGGCAAAAAACACCCATGACCCCCATCATGCCTTCCGCCTGGGTCCTGCTGCCTGGGGAGTGCAGTTTCATCCGGAATACACCCATGGCATCATGGCCGGGTACATCCGCAACATGTCGCCGGTGATCCAGGCCTTGGGCAGTGATCCCGCAAAAATACAGCAGCAGGTGACAGATACACCCGAAGCGGCTCAGATACTGGCCCGGTTTGCCGCCCTGTGCCGCCATGCCCCCATGGCGGATTAACGACAGCCATCATTGAGTATCATCCGGGGCAGACCTGATTAACATGGTACCGCAGAATCCTATATATGCGTTACCAGAATCCCTACATTTTTTTGTTTTTGAAAAATTCTTTGACAAACGAGATGTGGATGTTCATGGACGCATACGCTCGGTCTGAATCCCGGGAGGAAATGGCCTCCAGAATGGCCTGGTGCTGGGCAAATATTTTTTCAACGTTTTCAGGGTCTTCGTACAGGCTGGTGAGATTTTCCCGGATGCCGTGGAACAGATAATCATAGAAATTGCGCATGATCAGGATGTGGAGCGGATTTTTGGCGGCATAGGCAATGGCCATGTGAAATCCGGTGTCCGCTTCCGTTCCCAGACGGCCGGAATTCACTTCCTGCTGCATCTCATCAATGCTCTGGGCCATGGCGGTGATATCGGTTTCATCGGCCCGCTGGGCCGCCAGGGAAGCAGCATTGCACTCCAGGCCCAGCCGGACTTCCAGCAGGTCCACCAGGGTGGCGGACTGGGCTTCCATGGCTTTGGCCAGGGGATTTTCCTGCACGGCTGCCAGAGATTTGACAAAAGTGCCCTGACCCTGTTTCTGGGTGATCAATCCCATGGTGACCAGGCGCTGGATCGCATCCCTGATAGTGGTGCGGGATACATTCATGGCCTGGGCCAGTTCCCGTTCGGTCATCAGTTTTTCACCGGGTTTGAGTTTTCCTCTGTAAATGAGTTCCCGGATCTGATCAAACACCTGATCGGAAATTCGCTTGGGCTTTATGGGCTTGATGGGTATGGTCATAATCTTAATTATACAGGCCTTTCCAGCATTATGTGTTCAAGATTCAGACCACAAATTATTCATTATTACGGATGGTTTAGCAAGTTTTTTTTCTCCAGGGCCTGAGCATACAGCTCCATGGGATGCCGGACCCGGATAGAGGCGCCGGCTTTCCCCAGCATATCAGATATCTGCATCATGCAGGCCGGACACCCCGTGGACACGGTGGCACAGCCTGTGGCTTCGATATTGTGCTCTTTAAGAGTACCGATGGCACTGGACAAATCATAATGGTAAATATTGAAACTGCCGCCCATGCCGCAGCACTTGTCTGATCCGGCCATCTCCTCCAACCGGCACCCGGCAGCCCGGATCACCTGCCTGGGCTGATCTGCCACACCCAGAGATTTTTTCAGATGGCACGGGTCATGATAGGTCACGATTTCTTTTTCTGCGTCTTCCAACCCGGTTTCAATCGGCTTGATGCCCACCTGATCCACCAGAAACTGGTTGATATCCATGGTTTTTTCCGACAGGGCCGTCAATTTTTTCTGCATACCCGGGGACGGGTTTTTGTAAACTGAAGGCCATAATTTCTTGATGGTGGAAGTACAGGTGGCACAGGCGGTCACCAGAACATCAAAGTCGTGTTTTTCAAACAACGCCAGGTTGTGGTCCACCAGCCGGGTGAAGCTGTCCCGGTCTCCGGATGCCAGGGACGGGATCCCGCAGCAACCCTGGCCGGGAGGGATCACCGCCCCCACATTGTGATGGGAGAGCACTTTTAACGAGGCATGGGCCACACCGGGAAAAATTTTGTCAATCAGACATCCGGTAAAAAATGCGACCCGGGGTCCGGAACCCCTGGTTGTCAAACCTTTGCCCGGCAAAATTTTATGAAACGGGGTGGGGCTCAGGGGCATGAAGTGCCGATGGGACAGCAATGGCGAAACCAGGCGGGCGCAGGAGGTGCCCTGGGCGTTGGCATCGGGTTTAGCGAAAAGGCCCTGGAACCGACCGGCCCAGTCCACCATGGCATCGAACCGGCCCGGGTGGGCCAGCAGTTGCCTGAAGATCAGTTTTTTGGCAGGGGACAGGCCTTTGTATTCCGCCAGGATCGCCCGGGCCTTGATGAAAATTTCCACCACATTGACCCCGGATGGGCAGTTGGATGCGCATGACCCGCACAAAAGGCACCGGTTCAGCCGCTCGTTCACCCCGTCCGGGTCGGTGAACATGTTTTCCATAAGCCCCGTGAGCAAAGCCAGTTTGCCCCTTGCCACATCCGCTTCCTTCCGGGTCTGCTCGAACAAGGGACAGACCGACTGGCACATACCGCATCGAATGCAGGTCACCAGTTGATCTTCCAGCTCCTTAACCAGATTTGCCAGTTCTTTCATGTCCGCCATTATAGCTTATACTCCGGTAATTTTACCAGGATTTAAAATATGGTCCGGATCCAGGGCCGCCCGCAGCTGCCGGGAAAAAAGAATGGAGGAATACCCGGCTTCCTTTTCCAGAAACGGGGCTTTGGCAATGCCCGTGCCGTGTTCACCGGACAATGTCCCTCCCATGGAAAGGGCGACATCGAAAATCTCTTCAATGGCCTGTTCCACCCGCAGAAACTCTTCCTTGTTTCTGCGGTCCGTGAGAATGGTGGGATGCAGGTTCCCGTCTCCGGCATGGCCGAAGGTGCCGATATCGATGCGGTATTTTTGGCCGATCCTTTGAAGGGCCCGCACCATGTCCGGGATCCGGCTTCTGGGAACCGTGGCATCCTCCAGCACCAGGGTGGGTTTCAGCTGAGCCAGAGCGGACAGGGCTGCCCGCCGGGCCGCCCAGATTTTGTCCCGCTGGGCATCATCTTTGGCCTGTTCAATCGTTCTGGCGCCCATTTTGAGACACAACGCCTTGACCTGTTCCGCTTCTTCCGCCACCACGGCCGGATGCCCGTCCACTTCAATGAGCAGCAGGGCTGCCGCGTCTTTGGGAAGTCCGGCCTTTGAAAAATCCTCCACCGCCCGGATGGTGAAATTATCCAGGATTTCCAGGGTGGCCGGCAGGATCCGGGAAGAAATAATACCGGCCACGGTTTCCGATGCGGCTTCAATGGTATCGTACACCGCCACCATGGCCTGCCGGGCCCGGGGCGCAGGGATCAGCTTCAGGGTGATCTGTTCCAGAACCCCCAGGGTGCCTTCCGACCCCACCATCAGGCCGGTGAGGTTGTACCCGGTGGCGCATTTCACGGTCCGGGACCCGGTTTTCACATGGTGGCCCCGGGCATCAAAGAACTGAAGCCCCATGACATAGTCCTTGGTGACGCCGTATTTAAGCCCCCGCAGTCCACCGGCATTTTCCGCCACATTACCGCCCAGGGTGGACACGGCCATGGAACCGGGATCCGGGGGATAGAACAGCCCCTGCTTTTCCACCTCCGCCGCCAGGGTCGCCGTTACCACGCCTGGCTCCACCACGGCGTACATGTCTGCGGCATTGATTTCAATAATCTTATTCAACCGCCCGGTCAATACCACGATGCCCGATGCTTCAGGGATCGTACCCCCGGACAGATTGGTACCCGATCCCCTGACCGTGAGCGGAATCCGATATTTTCGGCAAACCGCAATAATTTCTCCGATCTGGTCTGTTTTTTCAGGAATCACGGCAGCTGCAGGCATTACCGGATCCAGAACAGCGGCATCATAGGAATAGGTGAGCATGTCTTCCTTCTGGGTCAACAGATGCTGGGGCCCCACAATTTTCTGCAACGCATCAAGGATTGATTTTTGGATCATAGGCACCTCATTTGTATTTATGGTAATACCAATTAACTATTCCCCATATTTTCAGGATTGTCAACTGCTAATTTCATGGTATTACCTTGACATCAAACGAAAAATGTCCGCGCACAATACCCTGTAATTTATAAGCATTTTTCCGATATAACAAGATTTAATATAAAAAACAAATTAATTAATTTTTTTCTTGACAAAGAAAGACAGATGGATTTTAGTATTGGTACTACCAAGAAAATATACGGTATGATTTATCATGTAATTTGGATTTACCGAGGCACATTGGCGGTAGCTGATCCGGGAAAGGAGGGAAAACCTTTTTCAGTCAATCAATGAAATCAGGTGTATGAATCAATCATTATTTTAAAGGATGGAGGAACGTATGAAAAAAGCAACAAGTATCATGATAACCCTTCTGATGGCCGTGGTTTTTATCTGCGGTACAGCCCATGCCCAACGCGAAAAATTCGGAGAAGATCCCCGGGCCAAGGACGCGAAACGGATCTCTTTTAAAACATCAGATGAAAAAATCCGCTGGAAAATGATCATGCCCTGGTCCAAAGGGCAGCTGTTCTATGATATCGCAGCCCATTTTGCCGACAGTGTCCGCCTGGCATCTGCAGGCCGTCTGGATATCAAACCGTTTTCCGCCGGCGAGCTGGTTCCGGCCAACCAGACCTTTGATGCCGTCTCCACCGGTGCGGTCCAGATGGCCCATGGATCTCCCCTTTACTGGAAAGGAAAAAACGAAGCCTTTGTGGCCTATGCATCGGTCCCTTTTGGCCTGGATGCCGAGGGATATAACATCTGGCTCTACGAGAAAGGCGGCCTGGAACTGCTTCAGAAACTGTATGCAAAACATGGGATTTTTGCCCTGCCCGCCGGACAGACCGGCCAGGAAATGGGACTTTTTTCTAATAAGCGATCCACTAAAATGAGTGATTTCAAGGGGATGCGGATCCGGACCCCGGGATGGTACATGGATATCATGAACAATTTGGGCGCGTCGGTCAGCCCGCTTCCCGGCGGCGAAGTCTACCTGGCCCTGGAACGGGGTGTGATCGATGCAGCAGAATATTCAACACCGGCCATCAACTATCCCATGGGCTTTGACGAAATCACCAAATATGCGATCCAGCCCGGTGTTCACCAGCCCGCGTTTCAATGTGATATCATCATCAACCAGCAGGCATACGATGCCCTTCCCGAAGACTTGAAATGGATTGTCGATATAGCTGCAAAAGAAACCCAGCTGTGGAGCTACAACTGGATCAACAGCCTGAATGCCGAAGCCATGAAGCGGTTCAAGGAAAAAGTTGAAATTGTCAAAATGGACAAAGAAACCATCATTGAATTCCGCAAAGTCACCAAAGCCTATCTGGATTCAGTCAAGGAAAAATATCCGGATGTCAAAGAGGCATTGGATTCCCAGGAAGCGTTTATCGAAGAATACGCCATCTGGAGAGATGCCAGAAGCGGCGTCACGCCCTGGCCTTATGAAGATTTTATCCAGGGCAGAACCACGGAATAATCAGCCTTTGGTACAAAAACACAGGTCCGGCGGTTCAGGATAAGACCCATCCCGATATAACAGACTGCCGGACCTGCACTATTTGATCGACAAAATTTCAGTAAAGGAAAAGCACCATGCTGGAACCACTTTATCAAAACCTGGAAAATATTGTTCGAAAGCAGGGGGATGTCACATCGTTTCTCGTGTATCCCCTGCTGATCATCGTGGTATATGAGGTGTTCATGCGGTATGTTTTCAATGCCCCCACCACCTGGGGCTTTGAAGCCACCACTTTTTTATACGGGCTGCATTACATGTTCGGCCTTTCATATGCCGATGTCCACGGGGCCCATGTCAAAGTGGATATTTTCACCTCTCTGGTATCAAAAAAATCCCAGGCGGTTCTCAGTATCATTACCAACCTGGTTTTTTTCATGCCTGTGACCATCTGCCTGACTTTGTGGGGCATCAAGTATGCATACACCGCCACTAAAGGGCTTGAGGTAAACCCCACATCCTGGGCACCGCCCATCTGGCCGCTGAAGATATTGATGGCCCTGTGCCTGGTCTTTTTGCTGATCCAGGGCATCGCCAACCTGCTCAAGGATATCAACATACTGAAACAACAAGGAAGAAAGGTCCTCCCATGAGTCTTGAGTTCATGACAGTGGCCATGTTTGCCACCCTGATTTTCGCTATTATTCTCGGGCATCCACTGGCCTATACCCTGGCTGCCGTGGCCACCCTTTTCGGGCTGATTGACAATGGATTTGTGGTCTCCAGACTGTTTGAAATGTTTATCAACAATATCTGGGGGCTGATGGAAAACTATACCCTGGTGGCCATTCCGCTGTTCATTCTCATGGCCCAGATCCTGGACCGATCCAAGGTGTCGGATGCCTTGTTTGAATCCATGTATGTGGTGCTGGGCAGTATCAAGGGCGGTCTGGGCCTGGCCGTGGTGCTGGTGTGCACGGTGTTTGCCGCCACCACCGGGATCATCGGTGCCTCCGTGGTGGCCATGGGGCTGCTGGCAACCCCGGCCCTCATGAACAAAGGATACCAGAAAGAACTGACTGCAGGCATCATCTGTGCCTCCGGAACCTTAGGCATCCTGATTCCGCCCTCCATCATGATGGTGGTGTACGGCGGGCTTACCGGCATGAAAGAAACTTCGGTGGGCAATCTGTTTGCCGGCGCCATTTTTCCGGGCCTGCTGTTGGCAGGTCTGTACTTTGCCTATATTTTTGTCCGGTGTAACATCAACCCGAAGCTGGGACCCCCTATCTCAAAACAAGAGGCATCCGGGTACACGGCCCGCCAGAAATGGGCCATGACCCTGAAATCCCTGCTGCCGCCGCTGATTCTGATTCTGGCGGTCATGGGAACCATTCTGGGCGGGGTGGCCACACCCACGGAAGCGGCGGGCTTAGGTGCATTCGGAGCCGGAATTCTGGCTTTTTTAAACAAAAAACTCAACTGGACCGTGCTCAAGGAAAGTGCCTATGCCACCATGAAAACCACTTCCATGGTCATGATGCTGTTTGTGGGCGGAAAATTTTTCTCCGCCGTGTTCCTGAGCATGGGCGGCGGCGATGTGGTGGCGGATCTGCTCATCGGATCCGGCATGAACGAGTGGATCATTCTGTTTATCATGATGTTCATCGTGTTCATCATGGGCATGTTCATTGACTGGGCCGCCATCCTGCTGGTGACGGTGCCTATTTTTCTGCCCATCGCCATCGAGCTGGGATTCGACCCCCTGTGGTTCTCGCTGCTTTTGTGCGTGAATCTCCAGACCTCCTTTCTCACCCCGCCGTTCGGATACGCCCTGTTTTACTTCAAAGGCGTGGCTCCGACCGATTACACCATGATGCATATTTACAGAGGAATTATGCCGTTTGTACTTTTACAGATTATCAGTATCGGTCTGTTGTGCCTGTTTCCGTCGCTGGTCACCTGGCTGCCGGGGGTATTTTTTGGATAAAAAGGAACAGATAACGTGACGACCGGAAGCAGCACAAAAAAATTGAACTGCTGACCCCGATTATCAAGCCCGGCGCGATCAATAACCTGAGTACCACTATTAAGTTTCCCCTTTTGTATCGGCCTGCCAACGAATGAAAAATATTTCGCGGCAGGCCGTTTATGTAATATGTTAAATTCTGAAATAATCTGAATCAAGTCCCGCCTTATTTTTCACATTAAATTGACAAATTTGAGGTTTTTTGAATTATTCTGCCCACTTTTTATCAGATTATTTTGGCTGAAATGAAAAGGGCGAGAAGTTTTGCCAACCCTCGCCTGATAACAGGCACAGGAACCAACCTTAGACCGGAAGGCTGAATCATTTATTATGTGCCGTTGAAAATCAAAGCGCAGGCTGCCGTATCAAGTATTTCTTTCCGAAATCGACAATACATCTCACACCGCTTCATCCCAGAGATTTTCATACGTATATGGGGAACCCGGTGCCGTCCAGAAATTGCCGCGAATATATCGCCGATGCTGATCCAACGATGCCAATGACTGCATATCTTCCGGGGATAACGAGATATCAAGAGCATTTAAATTTTCGGCCAGGCGATCAGGGTTAACGGTTTTGGGTATTACAGATGTCCCACGTTCCATCGCCCACCGGATCAATACCTGGGCCGGTGTACAATGATTTTTATTTGCGGTTTCAATAACGATTGGGTTTTGCAGGAGGCTGGGTTCATCCTCAGATTTCAGGGCCGGTGGCCTGTCTCCAGATCCGAGGGGGGCATAAGCAGTCAATAAAACATCATTATGATAAATGGAGAGGAGGAGAGATTTAAAAAATTAATGGAGAAGTGAGGTCAACCTGAAACACGATGGCGGAAACAGTACCGTCAAAATTTTAAACAGGAGGCAATAGAATGAAACAATTGGTTAAAAAGTCACTGGTAATCGTTGGCATGGCCATGGTTTGCGGACTGATGATCATCTCCCCATCCCATGCAGCAAAAACACTTAAATGGGCACACAGTTATGAGGTGGACAACCCATATCACACCATGGCATTATGGGCGTCTGAAGAAATTGCAAAACGGACAGACAACAAGTTTGATATAAAAGTGTATCCGGCATCTTCTCTGGGAAAAGAGGTGGATATCAACGAAGGGCTGACATTGGGCACCATCGATATTGTTCATACGTCTGCAGCCTTTACCGGAAGGACATACCCGCTATTGGCAATGTCAACATATCCGTATGTGTTCAGGAATCTGGCACATTTTTATGCATTCGCCAAAAGTGACCTGTTCCGTGAGTTTGCCGACAAGTACGAAGAGATCACCGGCAGCCACGTGTTCTGTACCTCTTATTATGGCGCACGAAATGTTACGACGACAAAATTGCCGGTCCGGACGCCTGAAGATATGAAAAATCTAAAAATAAGAATCCCCAATGCACCCGCTTACGGTATGTTTCCGAGAGCGGTTAATGCAAATCCCACCCCCATTGCATTTGCAGAAGTCTATCTGGCACTCCAGCAGGGTGTGGTGGATGCTCAGGAAAATCCGTTGACAATCATTAAGTTTAAAAAGTTTTATGAAGTTCAGAAGTATATCTCTTTGACGCAGCATATGCTGGATAACCTGGTGACCATTGCAGGGGGGCATTTGTGGAACAACCTTTCCAATGATGAAAAGAAAATATTTACCGATGTCATGCTGGAAATGAGTGATAAAATAAGTAAGAGCATTGAAACAGCAGAAGCAGAGCTTGTGGCATGGTTTGAAGAGCAGGGCAACATCGTTATAAAAGACGTTGATAAAGCCGCCATGGCCAAAAAGGTAGCCGAGTTTTATAAGAAAAATCAGAAGGAGATGCCTTGGGATGAAGCAATCTGGAACCGTCTCCAGGCGATTCAATAAGTAACGCACTTTGACACCCGGGAGGAACCGGTTGATGGTTCCTCCCCGTTTCATTCAACTGCAGGAGGGAACAGATGTGTAATAATGGCATAGCTTCCGGCGATTTATCCATTGCGGAAATCGAAGAGCAGAAATTAAGTCGTCCGGAAGAATTGGAGGATTATCTTTCGCTGGCCTTGTTCTGGACGCTCGGGGCCGTGGTTTTCCTGCAGTTTTTTACCCGTTACGTTTTGAACAATTCCATGGGATGGACTGAAGAGATTGCCCGTATGCTTTTAGTTGCCTGTTCTTTACTGGGCTCCTCTCTTGCCATACGAAAAAATTCTCATATTTCGGTTGAATTTTTTTATCGTTACCTCAGCCCCAGGGGCGGGGTCATTTTTTCCCGGGTGGTGGATTTGCTCAGGATTGTCTTTTTTATCGTATTGCTATTCACCTGTTATAAACTGGCCGGTAGAACATTTGGTGCCCTGGTATCTGTGGATGTTCCCAAAAAGGTTCTGTATTATATTTTTAACGGCATGATCGGGGTGAATCTGATCCGTTCGGTTCATGTGGCAGTATTAAATTGGAAAAACGGCGGCAGCAGCCTCAATTTGACAGCGCCGCCTGTAACGAATCCGGACTATAAAGCCTCATTCACAGACTGGATCGCTCCTGGTATCATTGTCATTTTAGGCGCATTGACCATATGGGCTTTATTAGCAGGCAATGAATTGTATTTCATGTTTGCCCTGGCATTTACCGTTATTATTATCGGCCTGCCGGTTGCTTTCTGCCTGGCCGGTTCAGCCTATATCTACATACTTGTATCTGGAATGGCTCCTGATGTTGTGATTGCCCACCGGTTGATCAATGGAATGGACAGCTTCCCATTGCTGGCCATTCCGTTTTTCATACTGGCCGGTACATTGATGAATTCGGTGGGCATTACAGACCGTCTTTTTGATTTTGCCAAATCCCTGGTTGGCTGGCTTCCCGGCGGACTCGGGCATGTAAATGTCGGGGCTTCCATCATATTTGCCGGTATGAGCGGTGCTGCTGTAGCCGATGCCGGTGGATTGGGCACCATTGAAATTAAAGCCATGAAAGACGCAGGCTACGATCCTGAATTTTCAGTAGGTATTACCGCAGCCTCTTCAACGATTGGACCCATAATCCCACCTAGTCTTCCCATGGTGGCCTTCGGTGTTATGGCTTCCTGTTCTGTGGGACAGCTTTTTGCAGCAGGATTTATTCCCGGGCTTTTGATGGGCACCGCTTTAATGGCCATGGTGGCATATATGGCCCACAAACGAAAATATCCCAGGGAAGACCGTTTCAGGGCTGGTTTTCTGGTTTCCAGCTTCAAGCGGTCTTTTTTAAGCCTTATGACCCCTACCATTATCGTAGGCGGCATTTTAACCGGCATCTTCACACCAACGGAAGCCGCCATTGGTGCTGTGGTATACGGCATTCTTTTGGGTTTTTTTTACAGAACGCTTACATTTAAAAAATTTGTCAGTATCAGCATGGAAACCATTGATACCAGTGCCACGATTATGATGATCATTGGTGCGGCAGCGGTATTTGCGTGGATATTGACCAGCAATCAGGTGGCAAATCTGTTTGCAGCGTTTGTCATGGATAATTTTACTTCCAAATTTATGATTTTGCTGACCATCAATCTGATTCTTCTGGTGGTTGGCTGTTTCCTGGAGCCCATTGCAGCAATTACCATAATGGTCCCAGTTTTGATGCCCCTTTCCCAAATGATCGGTCTGGATGTGATCCATCTGGGGGTGCTCATGGTATTGAATTTGATGATTGGTCTGTTGACCCCTCCGGTCGGAACGGTCCTATATGTTCTCAGCAGGGTGTCGGGGATAAAATTTGAAAGATGCCTGGTAGGAACAGCTCCATTTTTTATTCCGCTGATCGCTGTTCTGATTCTGATTACCTATGTGGAAGGTTTTTCTCT
Organism: Desulfotignum phosphitoxidans DSM 13687; assembly: GCF_000350545.1. Classification (GTDB taxonomy): domain Bacteria; phylum Desulfobacterota; class Desulfobacteria; order Desulfobacterales; family Desulfobacteraceae; genus Desulfotignum; species Desulfotignum phosphitoxidans. The sequence continues at coordinate 832,762 of NZ_APJX01000001.1, read as the reverse complement.
GTTTCTGCCGAATCTGATTTATCGATAACATTACAGAAAAGGTTAAAGATATATGTCGAATCTGATTCATCTCAATGAAAAAGACAATGTAGCCATGGCATCTGTGTCTCTTGAAAAAGGGACGAAAATCAAGACCCATGACCTGGTATGCAATACCGTGATACCTGCCGGCCATAAAGTGGCCATATATGATATCCCAAAAGAGGACCCGATATACAAGTATGGCGACATCATTGGATATGCACTTGAACATATTAAAAAAGGAGATCATGTCCATTCCCATAATTTGTATTTAAAAAAAGCATCATGTGAGCATAGCTGTGAAAGTCCTCATGATCATTTCCCTTTGAAAACAAAGTCAGAAAGATCCTTTTTCAAAGGATATATCAGACCAGGAGGAAAAATCGGAACTCGAAATTATATAGGGATATTGTCAACGGTTAACTGTTCGGCCAGTATCTGCCACTTTATTGCGGATGGTGCCAATAAGGCGTTTAAGGAGAAATATCCTTCTATTGATGGGTTTGTGGGCTTAGGGCATGGGGCCGGTTGCTGCATGACCATTGGCGGGGAAGGTTTGACGATTCTTCAGAAAACCATGGCCGGGTTTATCAGAAATCCCAATTTTGGGGGAATTCTGGTAGTGGGACTGGGTTGCGAAGTCAATCGTATATCTGATTTTTTCAACGCCATGAGCTTGAACGAAGGTTCTTTACTTAAGACACTGGATATTCAGGACAGCGGAGGCACTGAAAATACCGTGATCAAAGCCATGACATTGATCCAAGAGATGATTCCCCCGGTTGCTGCCGCAAAAAGGGAACCCGTTTCAGCAGCGAATCTGATACTTGGTTTGGAATGTGGAGGATCTGATGCATATTCCGGTATCACTGCCAATCCATCTCTGGGAGCGGCAGCTGATCTTCTGGTTCAAGACGGGGGGACGGTTATTTTATCGGAAACCCCTGAAATATACGGTGCAGAGCACCTGCTGATCCGCAGGGCAGTAAATTGCCGGGTAGCGGATAAACTGATTGAAAAAATAAAATGGTGGGAAGCTTATACTGAAAAAAATGGTGCCCAGATAAACAACAATCCTACTCCGGGCAATAAGGACGGCGGCATCAGCACCATCCTTGAAAAATCATTGGGTGCTGTGGCAAAAGGCGGCAATACGCCATTACAGGAGGTATACAGTTATGCAGAGCCTGTCCTGTCAAAAGGCATGGTTTTCATGGACACGCCGGGCTATGATATTGTTTCCATTACCGGTATGATCGCCGGTGGTGCCAACATGATCGGTTTTACCTCCGGACGGGGGACTGTGGTGGGATTCAAACCAGTCCCCTGTTTGAAACTTGCATCCAATACACACATGTACGATCGGATGAAAGGTGATATGGACATCAACTGTGGTCCGGTCCTCGATGCGGGAGTCAGTGTCAAAGACATGGGTCTTTCCATTTATAAAACCATTTTGGAAACAGCGTCCGGTAGCAAAAGCAAAAGTGAAATATTTGGATATGGCGATCACGAATTTGTCCCGTGGCACATAGGGGCCGTCCTTTGAAAGTCGGGTAATTATATGAAAGCCCTCGGTACTCAGATAACAGCTAAAAGCTAAAGACTAACAGCTTTCATGTTTTGTAGTGTCCGGCAGGGCTGCATGCTATGTATTAAAAGGATGGAATTACTCTTTAGCGAAAATGTTTTGAATTTAGGAAAATGTTTTGAATGATCTGGTGAAACAATTCATACACAATGCATCCGTGGTGGGGGCCAAAACCATGTCCGTGAAAAATCGGACTGCAGCCCTTGAACAGGCGGTGACATTATTGACAGACAAACCGCCCCTGGAACCCCAGATGCACAATCCAGGACTGAAACCCTCGGAGGAAAATTCCATGCGGATCATGGCGGCCCCGAACCTGGATGATGACAGCTTCAGTCAATTATCTGATCTTTGTGACGCTGTCGGCAATATTCGGCTGCTGCGCCAGGGTATGCGGGAGTATCCAGGCGGCATCGATATGGGATTGACCCCGGTGGACCTGGGAATTGCAGACACCGGTACGCTGGTCCTCAATTCGAACGGTGAGGAAACCAGGCTGACCACCATGCTGTGTGAGGTTCATGTGGCCCTGCTCAACATTTCGGATATCCGAGAGACCGCCTTTGCCATGACAGATGAACTGTCAGAGCTGACGCAGCAATGCGGCGCCTACATCGCCTTTATCACCGGTGCCAGCCGCACCGCTGATATTGAGAGGGTTTTGGCCGTTGGGGTCCATGGCCCCCTGGCGCTGCATATCCTTCTTGTGGAGGAGCGATAATGGAAGGAACCTGCGAAAGTCTTAAATCCTACAAAAAAAGGCTGGACAGTGCAATTGGCAACCCTTTTCTACGTCAGGTCATGGACAATTTTGCCGTTGCCTACCGCATCTCCCGTGAAAATGCCTTTGAACAGATGGATGTGGATGCCCTGGTAAAACAGGTGGCAGATGTCAAGGCAGCTGCTGTTGAAAATATGGCAGCCTTGCTGGAACAGTTCACACAGAAAGCTTCTGCCTGCGGGGTTCATGTGCATCTGGCAGATACCGCAGAAGAGGCCAACCGGATTATCAGTGAGATCGCTCAAAAAAACAGCTCAAAAAAGATTGTAAAATCCAAGTCCATGACTGCTGAAGAAACCCGTTTGAACCAATGGCTGGAAACGAAAGGCCTGGAAGTCACGGAAACCGATCTCGGGGAATGGATCGTGCAGCTGAGAAAAGAAGGCCCCTCCCACATGGTTATACCAGCCATCCACCTATCCCGGTTCCAGGTGGCGGACCTGTTCACGGATGTCACGGGCACGGGCCAGGACCCGGAAATCGAGCGGCTGGTCAAGGTGGCCCGGAAAGCGCTGCGGGAAAAATTTGTTCAAGCGGACATGGGCATCACCGGTGCCAACTATGCCGTGGCCGACACCGGCACCATCGGCATTGTCACCAATGAAGGCAATGCCCGGCTGGTCACCACCCTGCCCAAAGTGCATGTGGCCCTGGTGGGCATCGACAAGCTGGTGCCCACGATTGCCGATGCCTTGACCATCAACCGGATTCTGCCGAAAAACGCCACGGGCCAGGCCATCACTTCCTATGTCACCTGGATCACAGGACCCTCGGAATGCACCGTCACCCCGTCCGGAAAACGGGAAATGCACATCGTATTCCTGGACAACGGCCGCAGCAAAATCGCGGCTGATCCCGAGTTCTCCCAGGTGCTCCAGTGTGTACGGTGCGGGGCCTGCGCCAATGTGTGCCCGGTCTACCGCATGGTGGGGGGGCACCAGATGGGCCATATCTATATCGGTGCCATCGGCCTGATCACCACCTATTTTTTCCACGGCCTGAAAAACGCGAAAAACCTGGTGAAAAACTGCACCAACTGCGGGGCGTGCAAGTCGGTGTGCGCCGGCGGCATTGACCTGCCCCACCTGATCAAACAGGTCCATGCCCGGATCCAGGATGAAACCGGGCATCCCCTGCAAAGCCTGATGCTGGCAAAGGTACTCAAAAACCGCAAACTGTTTCACCGGCTCCTGCGCACGGCCTATCTGGCCCAGCAGCCGGTCGTGGACCGGTCGGATCCGTCACGAACCGCGCACGGCGGCGGATCCGGCCGGCCGTCAGATCCCGGTTTTCTGCGGCACCTGCCCATGATCTTTTCATCGGACCACAATTTCCGGCGCCTGCCCGCCATTGCCGGAATCCCGTTCCGGGACCGGTTTGCCCGACTGAACCAGCCGGTGGATCATCCCCGGTTCACTATTGCCCTGTTTTCCGGGTGCGTCCAGGATTTTGTGTATCCCGAACACCTGGAAGCCGCCATGAGAGGGTTTGCCCGGCAGCGGATCAACGTGGTGTTTCCCATGAACCAGTCCTGCTGCGGTCTGCCGGCAATCAGCATGGGAGAAACCGCGGCGGCCAGAGATGTGGCCCTCCAGAACCTGGAAGCCATGGCAGTCAACGGCAACAATTACGATGGCGTGGATTATATCGTCACCTTGTGCGCGTCCTGTGCCTCCCACCTGACCCAGGGGGTGCCCAGACTGCTCAAAGATTATGCCCCTGAAAAGGCGGCGGCGTTTGCCAAAAAAATAGTGCCCTTTTCCGTGTTCATGAACGATATCGTGAGCATTGACGCGGTCTCCGGGCCCGGCAGAAACACGGCATTCCATTCCCCCTGCCATCTGTGCCGGGGCATGGATGTTCACCAGGCCCCGCGCGATCTCATTGAAAAATCCGGAAACCGGTATATCCCTACTGAAGAGGAAGAAACCTGCTGCGGATTCGGCGGCAGTTTTTCCACCACCTTTCCGGCGGTCTCCCGGGAAATTCTTACCCGGAAACTGGATGATGTGATGGCTTCCAACGCCGAACTGCTGGTGACCGAATGCCCGGGATGCGTGCTTCAGCTCAAAGGCGGGGCTGCGCAACAGGGCCGGGACATCAACGTGTGCCACATTTCTGAACTGCTGTTTCCCTGATCGGGAAACGTAACAATTTGTCAGACCATTCTCGTGCCCTTATGATCTTTAACCAATAAATCAAGACCAGGCCTGTAAATTTTTCTTTTCTCAACGGACTGACTCATTTAAAATCAAAAACAGCCGGCCGTGTATTTTCTGGCAACCGGTATGATGCATTGCCTGGTACTTTATGATGGAAGGAGCGTAACCATATGGAACCAGATAAACCAACCATTGAAGGGATGGTGCATACCGATACCGCCACCCGGAAAAAATTCAGCAAAGATGCCAGCTCCTATCGTATCCAGCCGCAGATGGTGGCGGCGCCTGCCAATGAAAACGATGTGGTCCGTATTCTGGAATTTGCCCGGAAATCCGGCACCAGCATTACCTGCCGGTCCGGAGGCAGCGGACTCAGCGGCGCCGGCATCGGCCCTGGTATTATTGTTGACTTTAAACCATTGATGAACAGGATCAAACAACTGGATCCGGAGATAATTGCCGAACCCGGTGTGGTCCTGGAAGATTTTTTAAAACAGATCCATAAAAAGGGACTGATGCTGCCCGCTATTCCATCCAGCAGCTCCTGGTGTGCACTGGGGGGCAACATCGGTACCCGGGCAACCGGTCCCCGAACCGCACGTTACGGAACAATCGATGCATTTGTCACCTCCTTGAAATTCATCACCGCCCGGGGGGATATTGTGGATACCCGAAAAAAACTGCCAGATACCCTTGAAAAAGGTTTGATGCGCATCCGGGAAAAATATCTGTCAGATGAAAAAAGCCGCAGGCTTTTTGAGAACAGGCCGCCCATTGCCGGCGGATATAATGTGCCTGCATTTTCCCGGTATAAAGATCCCGGTGAAATCGCGGCCCATCTGATGGTCGGCAGCATCGGCACGCTGGGGGTCATAACGGAGATCCGGCTTTCACCCATTCCGATACGCATGCCACAGATGACCTATGCAGCATTTTTCCCTACCCTGGAAAAGATCGGGGATGCGCTGAACAGGATCAATGAACTGCACCCGGCTGCCGTGGAATATATCGATAACAATACCCTGGCGCGGATACAGGGAAAACTGCTCAACAACCGGCACAAAGATATTGCCGGTGCATTGCTGGTCGAATTTGATGAATCCGAAGAACAGGCAAAAAAAGGGGAAAAAATCCTTGTGGAATCCAACCCGGATGAGCTGATTCCGGTGCCGGTGAACAGCCCGGAAGAAACACGCATATGGGAAGAGCGGCGCCTTATTCTGCCCAGGCTCAGGGCCTTTGCCCGGAAGAAAGGCTGGATAGTACCGTCCATCATCGATGATGTGGCGATTCATGCCAAAGATTTTGTGCCGGTCGTCCGGGATCTGAATCAGCTGATGCGGCGGCTGCAGCATGACATCTGCATATTCGGTCATATCGGTTTCGGCAGCCTGCATGCCCGGCCGATGTTTGACCCCCGCAAAAAGGAAATCACGGACCAGATCGACACGGTGTCGCGACAGACGTTTCAGATACTTCACCGATACGGCGGCACACTGGTGGGGGAACATAATTCGGGGCGCTCACGTTCCATCTATCTTGAAATGGAGCTGGGTGACCGCTTTACATATTTACGTGAGATCAAAGATCTGTTTGACCCCGAAGATATCCTGAATCCCGATACCCTGTTCGACACTGCTCCCATCACCGAGAACATGAACCTGGACGGATAAGCTAAAAAGCGGGATTCAGTAGAACAATCTGCGCGGGTTATGGACCATCATCTTTTCAATGGTTTGATCGCTGATGTGCCGGGATGTGAGCTGGTCCCTGAATTGCCGGAGCGCCTGTGGCGCAGGGTTTCCCTTTTGACCGGCATCACTGACCATGACCCAGTTGGCATCCGGATGGCGTGTGATCATCCGGGTCAGCCGGTCCATGGAAGCGGCGTGAATTTTTTGCGTCAGATGGGAGATCTCGAACCAGACCCCGGGATCTTTCAGGGTTTCAATATCGTTTTCATCCATATCCGGCGTATAAAAAAGCACATGATTGATGAGCACACGGATATCATACCCCCGCTGTTTCACCTCCCGGACCAGGGTGACCGCCTCTTTAGCCGACACATGCCCTGTTGCCAGCACCACATTTTTTCCATGAAGGATGTCAAGAATTTCGTACATGGCATCAGTCAGACCTTTTTTCGATAGAATCCGGATGCCTTTGTCCGGGAATTTTGTTGTGGACGGCTCCTGGAAATCAAACCGCCCCAGCGGCTTGTGTGCATCTGCATGAATGGTGGGCAGCCAGACGATCTTTCCTCCCAGTGCACAGCAGGCATCCACAGCATAGGGATTGAGACCGCCGACAAAATAATTGAGTACCACACCGCCGAACACATCCATATCGTACTGCTGGTTCACAATATTGGCAATCTCCACCGTGCTGCCGTGATGCGCCTTCAAAACAATGCCGGCATACCCGGCCTTTTGACAGGCGGCTGCCGTCTGCCGGGCATCCCCCCATCTTTCAAATATACTGGGAGATGCGTGGATATGTATGTCATACACATTTTTCATGTCACCACCTTTGATTCAAGCCATGTCAGTAATGTTGAAACCAGTTTTTGGAACGGTTTGCAGTCATCACACATCCATTCTGTGTGGCCTGCACCGGGGATGATATGCAGGGTTTTATCCCCGGGGTATTTTTGGTAAAGGGATTGGGCTTCCGAAAGCGGATGAAGTCTGTTGTTTTCCCCGTGCACAATCAGAAGCGGCACTTCAGGCACCTGCTGTTCAAGCTGTCCTTCAGGATTATAGCGCAGCAGGGAATAGGCAAACCCGATGTCGATATCACCGCCGAATCCGTCTGTCTTGAACAAGACCTCATCCACATATCCGCGGGTCACCGCATCCAGGGGGTAGATTTTGAATGGATCAACACGGACACTTTTTCCGGTTTTGACCTCTTCAAAGCGCTGCTTCTGCAGCCAGATCATAATTTTTTTATATTCCGCTTCTGACCGATGCGCTTTAAAAAACCGGGCACCATTATAAAATCCGTTGATACTGATAATTCCCGCCAGATCCGGTACTGCATACGCTGCTTCCAATACCAGGCCCGCGCCCATTCCCCAGCCGATCAACACCGTTTTTTTGTCTGGTGTTTTCTTTTGCAGGGAGACAAAGATTGCGGCATTTTCAATATCACGGGCCTGCTCTTCCAGCAGGACGCTTCTCCGGTTACCCTCACTTTGGGCAAACCCGCGGTAGTCAAATCCGAAACAGGTATATCCTTTTTCAGTCAAGGCCCTGGCAAATCTGGCCGGGTGAATATTGTTCAATCCCATGAAACCGGAACAGACCACGATATCCGGTTTTTTATCATCTGCTTCACCTGTATTTGGATAATAAAATTTACCGTGCAGTTTCAAGCCGTCACTGTAAAACCAAACCTGTTTTTCTTTCATGATTTCCCCGTGTTGTAGCAGAACAGATCCATGATCTTGTGTTTCAGAATACCGGTGAGCCAGGTGTTTTCCGACGCATTACCGGCAAAGCTTTTTCTTGCCTCCAAAGCCGCAACCAGAGTCTCCTGGACCAGTTCCTGAGCCAGGATTTCATCCTGGACCCGGTAACCGGCGAAGCCATACAAATAATCACCATAGGTATCCACCCCGGTGTCAGGAGAACTTGATTCATGGACAGCAGCGACAGGCATTGATTTCATTCTTAAATATGGGGTTTGTCTTCATAACGGTTATAAAATACGGGATTGGGTTTTGTCAATTGAACATTATTGTATAAGTTTGTTATATAAAAAGATATAATGAAAAAAATCCAACAGCCTATGGGGACAAACGGTCATGCTGAATAAAGGAAAAAAACGAACCGGGGTCCGGGAAATCCTGGTCATGGGGGTTTTCTGGCGGATTCTGTTTATTGAAGCAGTGCTGCTGGTATATTCTTTAGGTTACCGGTGGCTGGCCGAAGGGTCCGGCCCCATGGAACTGTTCTGGTACGCCATGCGGATCATGGTGCTGGTGGGCATCATCGTTGTCTTCATGGTGGTGAGCCTCAAACACTTTCTGACCCGGAAAATCATTGATCCCCTGGAACAGATCACCCTTGCCAACCGGCAGATAGAGACCGACTTTTCCAAAGCAGACACCATCGACCTGCCGGCGGACACACCCGATGAAATCAAGGCCATTGTCTCCACCCGGGCCAACATGCTTGAACGCATCATCCGGGTGTCGGACCAGCGGCTCCAGCTGGTCCGGTTTATCAAAGACACGTTCGGCCGCTATCTTTCCAAAAAAGTGGTGGAAGAAATCCTCTCCTCTCCCAAAGGCAGGCAGATCGGCGGCACCCGGAAGACCGTCACCGTGCTCATGGCTGATTTGCGGGGGTTTACCAGCCTTTCGGAATCCCGGGATCCTGAACAGATGGTTCAGCTGCTCAACCGGTATCTCAAACAGATGTCCGCCATTATCCTGGCCTATGATGGAATTATTGACGAAATCATCGGGGATGCGATCCTGGCCGTGTTCGGTGCGCCGGAATCCCATGAAGACGATCCCCAGCGGGCCGTCGCCTGCGCCATTGAAATGCAGAACCGCCTGATCCGCCTGAACAAAGAACTCATGGATGACGGATATCCCGCCCTGGAGATGGGCATCGGCATCAACACGGGCAGTGTGATTGTGGGCAATATCGGATCGGATCTGAGAATGAAATACGGGATTGTGGGAGGCGCGGTCAACCGGGCCGCCCGCATCGAATCCAACAGCATCGGCGGACAGGTGCTGATCGGCGAATCCACATACCGGGCAGTTCAAGCCCAGGTTCAGGCAGATCCTCCTAAAACCCTGATGATGAAAGGCATGAAAGAACCTTTGGTATTTTATCCGGTCGTTGCCATTGATATAAAAGGCACCCCCATCGCGCTGGATGAGACGGCTTCGCCGGGACCGCTGCTGGAGATCCAGATTCCGATTCACTGCTGGATCATCCAGGACAAAAAACTGGATCGCATCCCCCTGGCCGGCACCACCCTTGCCCTGGACGAAACCTTTGTTCACATTCAGACCGCCACCCCCATTGAACCCCTGACCGATGTAAAGCTCAATTTTGATTTCTGTCTGGAAGCCCATTGTTTTGATGATATCTATGCCAAGTGTATCCATGCCGAACCGGCCCGGGACGGGCATCATTCAAGGCTGCACATCACGGCCATGGCAGATGGCGACCGGGAAAGAATCCGGGAGTGGATGGCCCAGGCATCTGCCTGATACCGGCACAGCCGCGTTTTTTTTGCTTCATGTTTCTTGTTTAGCAATGAATATTATTGTATAACAATATTAAACAAAATAACATAGAAGGATATTGACATGGCCCGATTGAATACCATGCCCGAGCCCATGCGTTCTCACCTGGCAGATCTGCCCTGCCCCACCTTTGACACCCGGCCCTGGGTTCCGGGGCCATCTCTTTCCCGGCGGCGGGTGGCCATCATTTCCACAGCCGGCCTGCACCGGCGGGAAGACCGCCCTTTTGAAGGCATGACCGGGGATTACCGGGTGATTCCAGACACCTGTACGGCAAAGGACCTGGTGATGACCCATGTCTCCACCAATTTTGACCGCACCGGGTTTGTCCAGGACTGGAATGTGGTGTTTCCCCTGGACCGGCTCCATGAACTGGCAGCCGACCACCACATCGGATCTGTGGCCCAATTCCACTATTCGTTCATGGGGGCTGCCGATCCCGGTGCCATGGAACAGGCCGCCGGCAGGCTGGCCCGTCTTCTGAAAGGCGATGCCGTAGATGCGGCCCTGCTGGTCCCGGTCTGACCGTTCTGCACGCGTGCCGTGGGCGCGCTGGGCCATTACCTGGAAACAGAAGGAATCTCCACCACCCAGATCAGCCTGATTAAGGAACACACTGAAACCATTCAGCCGCCCCGGGCCCTGTGGGTCCCGTTTGCCCTGGGCCGGCCCCTGGGACGACCCAGTGACCCGGCATTTCAAACCCGGGTGCTCCTGGCGGCCCTGGTCCTGCTGGAAGCAAAAACCGGTCCGGTATTGGCCGACTTTCCGGACGATGGGCCGGATGTGTCCGAACCGACTGAAGATATCGCGGATCTGCCGGCCTGCCCCATATCCTTTGCCCGGCCGGACGGGCAGAAAACCGAAACCGAACAGCTGTTGGAGGCGTTCAGGCAGGAGCTGGCCGACTGCCGTTCCTGGTATGACATGGCGGCAGCACAGCGGGACTTTTCCAGCGTGGCGTATTTCCCGCCCCAGGACGTATTTCAGGTGTTCCATGACTTTCTGCTTGACAAACCCATGACCCTGGATGACAACATAGCGTCACCGGCCCTGGCCCTTCGGCTGGCGGCCCAGGACCTCAAGACCGCCTATTTCGAATCGGTCATGGTCCGGCCGGATATGACCCTGCCCGATGATACTGCGTTCAACCGCTGGTTCTGGCATAAAACCGCGGCTGGAGAAGTGTTGCGGGCCGTCCGGGACAAATGCCGGGCCGCAGACGATGCAGCATTGAAAATGAACGGAGACTTGCTGCTGGTCCCCATGGACCAGACAGGCTCCTGAAACTGGAACCCAAATATGGAAAAACTGCTCAATGTCAGACAGGCGGCAGCACTGCTCAATGTCTCACAGATGACGATCCGCCGCTGGACCAATGATGGCCTGCTGACGTGTTTCCGCATCGGTAAAAAGCGGGAGCGGCGGTTCAGTGAAGCGGATCTGCACGCATTTCTCGCCGGCCGCACCGACCCGGTTGCTGGAGCCACTGCCGCACCGGCCCCGAACCGGCCGGCCGGCCGGACCGATGGTGTGTCCCTGGGGTTTGCCAACCTGCATATACCGGACGGGACCCACTTAACCCACCTGTATCTGGACCGGTCCGAAGCACTGGGGATTCAGGGTTTTTTTGTCCGCCAGGGCCTGAACACCGGCGAAACCGTGATGGTGGTGGCCCCGGCAGACCAGCGGGACACGTTGCTGGACACCCTGACCCGGGACGGCATACCGGTTCAGGATCTGATCCAACAGGACCGGCTGATCCACGGCACTGGAAAACAGACCCCGGAACAGATGATCGCCCTTATCGCCCGGATATCATCATCCGCCCAATCCGGATTCCGGCTGGTGGGAGACATGTCTTGGACCACGGTTGCCGGCTGGTCCCTGGAACAGACAAAAGCCCTGGAAGAAAGCACCAACACCCGGCTGGCACCGGGCCTGCTGTTTTTATGCCAGTACAGTCTGACTGAATTTTCCGGTGCCCAGACCATGATGGCCCTGGAAACCCATGGCTTTTCCATTTACAAAAACAAGCTGACCCGGCTGCACTTCTGATCAGGAGAAGGATCATGAAAACTCCGATATTCAGATGGCTGGTCGCAGTTTCGGTCATTATTTTGATGGTGCTTTTTTTCGTGTATGACTTAGGGCAGTTTCTTTCTCTGGCATATCTCAAATCCCGGCTGGCATGGCTGACGGACATCTATACCCATCACACACTTTTGACCATCGCAGTATATATGCTCATCTACATTGCGGTCACCGCCCTGTCTCTGCCCGGTGCTGCGGTCATGACCCTGGCCGGAGGCGCATTGTTCGGTCTTTTGACCGGCACGGTGGTGATCTCATTTGCCAGCACCATCGGCGCCACCCTGGCATTTCTGGTGTCCCGGTTTTTGCTCAAAGACTGGGTCCAGGAACGGTTCCGTGCCAAACTGTCCGCCATCAACCAGGGCATTGAAAAAGAAGGGGCGTTCTATCTTTTTACCCTGCGGCTCGTACCGGTGTTCCCGTTTTTTATCATCAACCTGGTCATGGGCCTGGCCCCCATCTCTGCCCGCCGGTTCTACCTGGTCAGCCAGGTGGGAATGCTGCCGGGCACCCTGGTGTATGTCAATGCCGGTACCCAGCTGGCACAGATCGATTCGCTCAAAGGCATTTTATCTCCGGGACTGCTGCTGTCCTTTGCCCTGCTGGGTATTTTTCCGCTCCTGGCCAAAAAAGGGGTGGCGCTTCTCAACCGAAAAAGGAAAGGAACCGATCATGAACACGTATGAATTTGATATCGGCATCATCGGCGGCGGGGCAGCCGGCCTGACCATTGCCTCGGGAGCGGCCCAGCTGGGGGCCAAAGTGATTTTGATCGAACAGGAGGACCGACTGGGCGGCGACTGCCTCCATTATGGATGCGTGCCCAGCAAAACCCTGATCAAATCCGCCCGTGTCTATCACCAGATAAAGCACGCGTCCGCGTTCGGACTGCCGGAAATGGAGATCCCGCCCGTGGATTTCAGGCAGATCGCCGACCGGATCCGATCTGTGGTGGATACGATCCAGAAACACGATTCTGAAGAGCGGTTCTGCAGCCTGGGCGCCAAGGTGGTGTTCGGGCAGCCCCGGTTTGTGGATGAACATGCCGTACAAGTTAACGGCACCCCCATATCTGCGGCCAAATGGGTGATCGCCACGGGCTCTTCGCCGGCGGTGCCCCCCATCCAGGGCCTGGCAGATACCCCGCACCTGACCAACCGGGAGATCTTTTACATGGACACCCTGCCCGGATCCATGATCATGCTGGGGGCCGGTCCCATCGGCATTGAGATGGCCCAGGCCTTCAACCGGCTGGGCACCCGGGTGACAGTCATCAACCGGTCCCCCCGGATACTGGGCAAAGAGGACAAAGACATGGCGGATGCCGTCATGCAGATCATGGGAAATGAAGGGGTTCAGTTTGTGCTTGACGCGTCCATTGAACAGGTGGAACACGTCCACGGTCAGGACCGGGTGACCATAACGGACAGCACGGGGAACCGGCAGCAGATCACAGCCGACGCGCTGCTGGTGGCCATGGGCCGGTCTCCCAACACAGACGGCTTAGGCCTGGCCGACATCGACATCCCCGTGGAACAGGCCGGTATTCCCGTGGACAACCGGCTGCGCACCCGGCACAAACATATCTATGCGGCCGGGGATGTGACCGGCGGGTTCCAGTTCACCCACGCCGCCGGGTATGAAGGGGGCATTGTCATTGCCAATGCCGTGTTCCGCCTTCCCCGCAAGATCAACTACACCTGGCTGCCCTGGGTGACTTACACGGACCCGGAACTGGCCGGTATCGGCATGAATGAAACCATGGCCAAAAAAGCGGGTATTAAATATGCCGTGATCACCGAAGCCTTTAAAGACAATGACCGGTCCCTGGCCGAAGGAGAGAGCCAGGGCAAAATCAAACTGCTGCTGGATGAAAAGGAAAAACCCATCGGGGTCCAGATCCTGGGGCCGGGGGCCGGGAACCTGATCAGTGAATGGGTGGCCGCGTTCAACGGCAATGTCAAACTGTCCACCCTGGCCGGTGCCATCCACCCATATCCCACCCTCGGAGAGATCAACAAACGGGTGGCCGGCACATTTCTGTCCCCCAAAATCTTCTCCCCCACCATCCAGAAGGGGCTGAAATTCTTTTTCAATCTCAAGGGCCGGGCCTGTCACCTGACAGATTGACAAAACCGGGGTGAATGATCGAAATTCACTATGGAAAGAGCAGAGGGGTCAAGAATGCAATGATGAAAAAATGGGCACGGATACTTTTGATAATGGTCGTCTTTTCATGGGGGCCTCTTTCCATCATCCATGCAGATTCTCTGGTGGTGGGGCATTTCTCAGATCTTGTACCGGGCAAAGAATTCCCTGAAAACTGGAAGCCGATGACCTTTTCGGGCATTGACCGCCATACCCGATATACCCTGATCCGGGATGAGGGACGAACCGTGATCCAGGCAGACAGCCGAAATGCCGCATCCGGTCTGATCCGGTTTCTGCGGGTGGATCCGGCCGACTATCCCGTGATCCAGTGGCAGTGGAAAATCGACCATGTCCTGGAAAAAGGCGACGCCAGCACGCGTCAGGGCGATGATTACGCGGCCCGCATCTATGTGGCGTTTGCCTTTGACCCGGACCAGGCATCCTGGTGGGAGCGGGCACGGCATAAAAGCGCTGCCATGCTGTCCAACAAAGAGGTCCCCGGATCGGCCCTCAACTATATCTGGGCCAACAAGGCCCCCAAAGATTCGATTCTGACAAACCCATACCTGTCAGAATCCATGATGGTGGCCGTGCAGAGCGGGGACACCCTTGCCGGCCGATGGATTGTGGAAAAACGCAATATTGTGGCGGACTACCGGCAGGCGTTCGGCCGACCCCCGCCGGAGATCATCGGTATCGGCATCATGACCGACACGGATGACACAGGCGAAGAAACCATCGGATATTATGGAGATGTTCGAATTTTTGTACTGAATGAAAACCCCTGGTGATTATCAACACTTGAAAATTTTCTATCATCTTTCATTACCATTTTGATGTTAAAAATGGTAATGAAAGATTGAAAATATCAATTGGGATTCCAACCGTTTGAAAGGAAGGCGAATGCGACACAAAAAAGGATACACCCCCATGGTGGTGGTCATGCTATGGGTTCTGACAGGAAGCTCGGTATGGGCGGTCCATGCCGCAGCACAGGACCACGGGATCTCTCTGCCGGCCGCCCTGGACCGGGTGGCGATTTTTTCGACATTGACCGATGCCGAAAAACAGGTTCTGGAAACCGCCGCCACCCTGAAAAAAGGCGCAAAAGGAGAACAGATCATTTTTCAGGACACGGCCATGAAACAGATGGTGATTCTTCTGGATGGCCACGCATCGGTCCGGGTCAACGGCAAACAGGTGGCGGAACTTTTCGGGGAAATCCTCCTGGGGGAAATTGAATTTCTGGATGGCCCTGCCGCCAGTGCGGATGTGTTTCTGCTTTCCGATACCGACTATATCGCTCTGGACAACGCCCTGTTGAAAAAGATCATGGACGACCATCCCCGGCTGGGAATACCGGGTCATCCTTGAAATTGCCCGGATCGAGGCCCAACGGTTGAGGCGTACCAATTGACCCATTGACACCGTTTTTTTGCGCAGAACAGTTTTTTAACCTCGGTGATGAGTATTATTGCCACAGCTCCGGCGGCACAAACGTCAAGCGCTTCCCTCCGCAGAGGCAACGTGCGGAAAACCATGCGGATCTGCACGCATTTCTCACCGGCCGGCACGTTTCTGTCCCCCAAAATCTTCTCCCCCACCATCCAGAAGGGGCTGAAATTCTTTTTCAATCTCAAGGGCCGGGCCTGCCATATAGAAGAATGACCGGAAGGGTTACAGCCGATGACAAGCGGTTTTATTTTCTATTCCATGTGTGATTTGGCGGTTTGAAGCGCCAGGTCTTTGTCCTTTGTAAACAGATGCCATTTCATTTCTGATGAATGAATGCCGGCTTTTTTGTCCTGGCCTCTGCTGTAATACCAGCGTCCGAATCGTTCGACCGTGGCAAAGGGATGATTTTTCGAACAAAAGAATCCGCACGGTTTATACTCTTCAAAAAAAAGCATTTCATCCGGATCATTGTCATAAGAAATATCTGCCGGTAATTCGATGTGTGACACATCAATTTTCTGTGCCGTTTTTCTATCCAGCCAAGTTGAAATATTCATTGGGATCTCCTTTAACAAATCAAAAAAATTTCATCTTTCATTTTCCCCGGGATACTGTTCTTAAAACGAAACTGCCAGGGTCAGTCCGGCCCGGCTGTTGGTGTTTATCTATGAGAGCCCAAAACACGGATACGGTCTACAGCATAGTCCCCACCTTCATTGATAAACGAAATACCGTCAAATGCCTTGAACATGTTGTCTTTTGTATTCAGCACCTCATCTTTTCCTATCATCACCTTCATTTCGCCATCTGCATATCGCATCCAAGAAAAAGATTGCGGTTCATTTTGACGGAACATTCTCCCCGGTCGTGTCATATCGATAACCGAAGATCCTGATGGATCAAAGCGGATTAAAGCCAGGGATTGTTCATTTTCCTGCAGGAATTTGACCACATATCCTGAATTCCGGTATTGATCGTGATACGTTCTGAACTCGAAGCTTTGCCCAACTTGATTTGACAGCATTTTCATCGTGACTTCAATGGCAAAAGCATTATCAATCCTTTGTTGAATATAAAGCTCTGAAAGGTCTGAGGCCTGTGTCCCCTGTTGTGGATTCATCATCTCTTTGACCACTTGCCCAAATATATCTGCTATCCTTTTCTCAGCACTATCTGGTTGATCGGATTGCATGGTTTTGGAAACAGCTTTTTCAGAGCGCAAAAAATAATTTGAATCTACCCAAAAGTTACCTGAAACAGGTGTCCATCCCGGGTTTGTGCTGAAATCTCCATCCGTAAACGCATCTTCCAGCAAAACCATTGTCCAGTATCCCTGGGAGGCCGACGATTTTCTTTGCTCTTTTTGCCGGGTAACGGTATCCTCCAGCGTTTCTAACAAAGCATGGGACGGCTGACCCGTCTGCGGGAGATCGACATCTCTTTGAAATTGACGAATACTCCTGCTTGTATTCCGGCCTGTCAATCCATCAATCGCTCCAGAATAGTAGCCTAAGTCCTGCAGATGTTTTTGGATGGAGACAATAAGGTTTTTGTCGATTCTTTTCGTTTCTCGGGTTCTTGTTTCAGACTGCAGTTGATTTGCCAGTTGTTGCGCCCTGGCTACCTGATTGGAAGTCATTTTCTGTGCAATCTCATCACGATAAAGAGCCGCTTTTTCATGGCCCTGCGAAGCTGCAAGATTGAACCAGGCATGTGCCTGGGCATAGTCCTGCAGCACGCCCTTTCCCTGGGCGTACATACTGCCAAGAATGTATTGGGCCTCAGGGTTTCCTTCATTGGCCAGAGGCGTAAATTCATTGAGTGCGTTGCTGTATTGCCCGCGAAGGTACTGATCCAGTCCGTCGCTGTAATCAGCAGATGCCCCCATTGGGTTGCACACTAAGAGGCCGACCAATAGCATGAATAGGACTTTCATGGTTCATTCTCCTTTTTTGTTTATTGCGTTTTCTACTTTATGCCAGGTTGCATAGCGGTAATCAAACCGCATCTTTTCCGGCAAATACTGCAGGGACGTTTTCCAAAGAGAAAAGGGGGAGAGATTATTCATAAGCTGCCTCAGGAGATACCCCCTGGGTTTGAGTCCCGCCGGAGTCGACCGGCGCGTGCCCTTCTTCAACATCATACGATTCGAAAACATCGCGAGCCATCCTGGTTTCAGGCAGTACATAAACGATGCCATTGGTCCCGGTAAAAGCCGGGCGCACGACGTTGTCGAAAAACTTCACCGGAACATTGATGCAGCCATAGGAAATACGGTTGTCGAGCGGCGTTAAGGTGGCCAACCGCTGCAGACGGCGCTCCTTGGGTTTGGTCGTAATCACCGGATGCATGGAGATGCCGCCATCGTAGTCCACCCAGAGAATTTCTTTGCCGCGCAGATTGCGGTCCAGTGCTGCCACAAAGCGACCGGCCGTCGTCGTCCTTTCCTCGGGACGAATGGTCCACAACGGTCGGTCGCCGATACCGGGAACGGCATCATCACCCAGCGCCAGGCCGAGAAGCGCCGGGGCTGCGCTACGGAGCCGCCCGTCCGCAGCGAAGACAAAGACCCTGGCGTCCTTCTTATCGACAATCGCGAACGGCATACTGAGATTGTCGCCTGAATGGACGACCCAATCCGCCACATGCCGGGCCTCGTCTGACGCGAGCTCCCGTTCGAAGTTCGCCCGTTTGGGATGATGTGACATTACGGGTCGCGTCTCCATGGAGGATGAGACTGCTGCGCTTTCATGGACAGACAACGGGAGGCTCCGTGTGGCGGACACTGGCGGAGCATCATCCGCCGCAGATGTCTGGTGGGCGTTGAAACTGACGGCCACCAGACCAAAACAGATTCCTTTGGCTATGATCGCTGCGACCGAACGCAGGTCTGCCGAACGCTGATACGGCATCGTTGCCAAAAGACTCAAACCAATTTTCCTTCTCTTTATTTTCATAATATATATGATCCGAACTGCAGGAATTCAAGCCTGCCGATCACGCAAAAAAACTGACCGGCCTTGCAACTTTCCTTCATCAACAGCTTCCACTCGTATCGCAAAATCACAGGGAATCCCGGCCCGCATTTTCTCATCAATCAGCGGGCCGGGTCAATGGTCCTTACCCGCGGTCTTGTTTGGGCGGACGAGGGGTCGGTACGTTAACCGGTGGCGGCGGAAGGGGCGGTTGCTCTATGATCTGCGGAGGTGGGGAGGGCTGTTGCTCTATGACCTGTGAAGGTGGGGGAGCCAGCTGCGCCCCGGTTAACTGGTCGACCGGTATCAGGACGCCAGTCCCTATCACATTGAGATTCAAACCTTCCACCTGCGGGATCACTGGCACCACAACAACGGATACCGGCGGGATCACAGGCACCGCAACAACGGATATCGGCGGGATCACAGGCAACGCCACAGTTGTCGGTGTCACGGGTGGAATCAAGGGTCGAACCACGGGTGGCACCAAGGGGCGAATCTCTGGTGGAATCACAGGTGGTGTCACAGGTGGTGTCACAGGTGGAATCACAGCGGGTGGAATCACAGCGGGTGGAATCACAGCGGGAATCACAGTCAATGTTCCGTCATTATACGCGATTGCGTAATTCGTTAAGCCGGTGCCCAATGCAGCGCTGGCATTTATGGCATATGGACCGGCATTGGCTGTTACAGGTGTCCCGGGACTGCCCAGGGTCACTCCGGTTACTGTGTCGTCGTTTATTAATCCGGCATGCGTAAATTCTGTGGTGCCCAAATCTTTGAGTTCTCCGTAGACTTTGCTCTGGTCGTTTGCGGTAATGTTCAGGGCTTTCTGGCCGACGGCCAATGTTCCGGTATGATACGCGATTGCGTAATTCGTTAAGCCGGTGCCCAATGCAGCGCTGGCATTTATGGGATATGAACCGACATCCGCTGTCACAGGTGTCCCGGTGCTGTCTAAAGTCACTCCGGTTACTGTGTCACCGCTTATTAATCCGGCATGCGTAAATTCGGTGGTGCCTAAATCTTTGAGTTCTCCGTAGATTTTGCTCTGGTCGTTTGCGGTAATGTCCAGGGCTTTCGGGGTAATATCCGCTCGTGTATGATAGGTTCCAGGTGTCGTTCCGAATGGCGCAAAAAGGTCATAAACAGCATTATTGAAAGTGGAATCAAAGGTAATCAGCTTTTCCGTTCCGACATCCTTGGTATCGAAGAGGGCGTTGGATACAGCACCTAACGCGACGCCCGGAGGAGGATTGCTCGCTATATCAGGTTCAAGGCCACTGACAGTTGCAGTCCTTAGACCGTCGTAAACTTTGTCATCCCCCAGCCCGAATACCCAGGCTTTCGCGTCCAGGGATCCTCCGCCGGTCAACTTCAAGCCGTAGGCAGTAATTTCAGCATTTGTAGTGGTGTAATCCGCAGGATTAAAGCGAATGCTCAGCGTACCGGTGTTGATGGTAATACTGTTGTCAGCAGAAGTAATGTCCACGGTGCCGCCGAGAATAGCACCCGGTCCGGTGCCATCATTATCGGCACGCAATATGACATCACCAGTAGTCACCGATATTGCCTTACTCACGTTAACATTTTGTCCGGCAATCGCAGTAAGATCACCGGTGGTAATGGTCGTGGCCGCAGCCAGATTTACATCATTGACGGCGTTGAAGGTTAAATTCCCGGTGGTAGTGGTGATTGCCGCACCCACCTTGACATCGCGTCCGGAATTTGCTGACAAACTGCCATCGGTGCCTGTGATTGCCGCGTTCACGTTCACGTCCCGAAATGCATCCAGGGTCAACGTCGTTACAGCCGTCCAGGTGATCGCATCATTTACGTCGATATCGCCTACTCCGCTACCGCTTGCGCCGGTGTTTTCCGTGGTAACAGTGACGTTGGTGCTGCCCAGCGCGGTTACGAGATCAGCGACATTGACATTGGCCGAACTCACACCGGAGTTCGGCGAGAAAACTGCGCCGCTCTTCGTTGCACCTGACGTTACCGCGGTCGAAATGGTGATATCGGCCGGATCAAGCAACCACATGCCGTACGAGCCGTTTGGTGCGCTGGTATCGACCTTGATACCCTCTACCTCCAGCCAGTGACCGGATGTTTCGATCAAGCCACCGTCACCGCCCTGTGCGCCGCCGCGTGCCGAAATGCTGCCATGAGCGCGCGTCGAATCATCTGACCAGACAATGACCTTGCCACCATTCCCATTGGTAATAGCGTCAGCACTTATCGTAGAGTCCTTACTCATATAAGTCGCGGAAGCGTTCTGCACCTCCGGGTTCTTGCCCTGGTAGTCGCCTCCGATCAGTACCGTGCCGCCGCCTGCATCACCTGAGGCATTGATCTGCGCACCGGGCAGATCGACGTTGTGGCCGGTAACTGTGACGCTGCCGCCAGTCTGCCCCGCGCCCGTGCCGGAGGCATCGAGCGTGCCGTCGACATTCACCGTTCCATTTTGCATGTCGCCCGTGAGCATGATCGTGCCGTTATGGTTCTCGATGGTCTGGGCCTGGATCACGCCCGTGTTGTTCACTGCGCTCTGCAAGAGGTTCCCGGCTGATCGGGCGGTCAACAGCACCTGCCCGCCGTCAGCCTGGATCAGGCCGCCGTTCTGGGCCAGGGCGTTGACTGAACCCTGATCCACCGCGACATTGAGCAGACCATCCCCGGCCACATCAAGGGTGACACCATTGCCGGCAGCCAGTGTCACCGTGCCGAGCCTGGCCGAGATGATGCCTTCATTGCTGACATTGGCACCCAGCAGGGCCACATAGCCGCCGTCGGCATTGATTGAACCCTGATTGAGTATCGTCGCATTGCTGGTACCGGAAAGCTGGTATTTGCCGGCCATGAAATCCCTGTCGGAGATACTGAGGGTGGAGGCGACCAGCCCACCCACGTTCACTTGCGCATCCTTGCCGAACAGGATCCCGTTGGGATTGAGCAGAAACACCTGGCCGTTGGCCGACAGGGTGCCCAGGATACTCGAAGGATCTGCACCCAGGACCCGGTTGAGTGCCACCGAGTTGCTGCCCGGCTGCACGAAACGGACCGATTCTGTCTGTCCGATGTCAAAGCTCTGCCAGTTGATGGCCGCGTTCGGCGTCGACTGGTTGATGGTCGTGGTGCCCGCACCACTGCTGATGGCAGCGCCACCTGCCGATACAACGCCACCTGCCGGCAGGGCATAGGCGTTGCTCGTTCCCAATGACATCATCGCGGGAATTGTCAGCGCGGTGACGGCCAGGAGCGCAACCCTCGCCACTACTGTTGCGCCGGATGCCGATTTCTTGCCGGCGCTTTTGGCTTTTTCGGAAACGGCGTTACAGATCACTCGATATATGCGATTCATTTTGTCACTCCATTATTTCATTAAAACACTTGCCAAGCATGTGTTCATTTCGTTCAAACTGCTCAAAAATATTTCACAATCTGGAACCAGAATTGACCCGAGTCGTCAGGGGCTGCAGTCGCTGCCTCATTACCCAGCCTGTGGGCGTAAGAGACACTCAAGCTAAAGTTGTCATAGTCCGCCCAGGTTAACCCGATTCCCGCACCGCTCAGAGTTCTGTGGTTATCTTCAGCCGTCCAGGGGTCTTTGTTGATGGTCCCGGTGCCGGTATCGGCAAAGCCGATCAGATGCATCTGCCCAGGCATGCTCTGCCAAATGGTCGGCAGCAGCAGCCTCCCCTCCAGGGTCGCCACATATGCCTCATCCGAATACCCTTCGCCTACGGGATAGGCGCGCACCGCATAGGGGCCGCCCAGCGACATCTTCTCTGATACATCCAGGTTCTGTGAGGCGAACTGGCCGTTGATACCGGCGTAAATTCCGATCCTGTCGGTGACGTTATGCAGCCGTGCAACAGAGTATCTCAGCTTCTGGAAGCTCCCGTTGGTTTGCGCCGTCACATCATCCACGGCCCGCGCCTCAGGGGTGTTGATATCAACATCACCAATACTCGCGATAAGTGAATAGGTGGTCAATCCGCCACCAGCGAAACGGTCCCGGTGGTTGCCGGCAAGCCCCACCATCCCGACTTGGACATCCGTATCGCTAAGCAGGGTGGAGCCCATTTTATCCCGGAAAATCTTGTAATCATATTCAGCCAGGGCGTAAAGATTGGTGGTGCGTGAACGAATCAGCGGATAGTTGCCGTAGATGCTGGCAATCTGGGCTGTGCCGTGGAGATCAAGGTATTCAAACTCCTCGCCCATCTCATAATCCATGGCGGCATAGGCGACCCCAGCCGTCGCCTTGCCCAGCTGTAACTGGTAGAAGGCGCGGCCATAAGTCATCCCGGAACCGGAGGTCAGCGCCCGCACGCCCAAGACATCTCCAAGGCCCAGCGGGTTGTTGAGGTTCACCGACCCCCCTATCCGGTACCTGCCGGTGTAGTAGTAGCCGGCGTTGTCAGCCTCGATGTTCCCGGTCACGCGCCGTCCCGGAGTCAGGTCAACGTTCAGGTCGGAGGTACCCACTGCAGCGCCCGGAGTCAGTGTGGATTTCACCTTCACACCGGGAACGTCGGAGAGCAGCAGAAGCCGGTTCTCAAGCGGGGCGATGGCAATCACGGTCCCTTGTTCCGGGGCGTCGAGCAGGCTATTGGCCAGTCTATCGGAGAGGTTCGTCTGGTTGTTCAGGGTGACGCTGCCGTATTGGCCCTCGAGCACGGCAATGGTCACCGAGTTGTCCTTGATCTCCTGGGGCGGCAGATAGGCCTGGGCCACGAAATAGCCATCCGCGTGGTAATGATCGGCAATCATAGAGGCCATGGTGCGCAGCTCGAAGAGCGTCAGTTCGCTACCTGGAACAAACCCCGTGGCAGCCAACAGTTCGCTTTCAGAGTAGAGCGTCTGGCCGGTCACATGCAGCGAATTGACCAGAATTTTGACTTTATCCGAATCCGGGATGAGCTGCGCACGGCCCTGCTCGACCTGGATTTCGGGAGTTGCTCTCCGCTGCATGGGCGCGGGCGGAATCTGCTGGATCTGGCCGCCCGCGCCGGGCAGAATCAGGTCGGCAGCAAAGGCGCTTTGGCTCCATAACAACACGAAGGCAACGGCAAATGATAACTTTTTTTTCAACATAATTTTTTTCAACATATCACGTCCTCTCGTTGTGGTTGTACATTACAACAAACCTCACCGAACAGCCCGGCCATGCAGGCTTATCTGCCCAATTTGAGTTTTGACCCTGATAATCTTAAGAACGGTGTTGCCGTTGCGCTGTTTCGCCAATGATTCAAACAGTCATCCACCTCAGATGCCGCTGTTCACCCCGTTTATCGTGCCTGATCTTTTTTTATAAACATTGGCAGGATCACATGGCTCACCCATCGTTACTCTCTCTTAAAGCAATCTTTGGGCCAAATCTCAATCGCTCATCGACATTTCAACCATCATCCTGATTTGTTGGAACAATCAGTTAAAAAGTCATTGGCCGGATGTTTCCTGACAGCCTCCTTAAAAATGGTCATATATTAACCGGTGGCCACATATGGCCTTTTTTAAGGAAGTCCGCATTCCAGCACGGCTGTTGATGGGCATCTGGAAACAGATTCTTCATACCGTCACAAAATTCTGGTTTTTGCGCAAAAAAAGTTTTTTAATCTCGGTTATGAGTATTATTGCTACCGCTCCGGCGGTACAAACGGCAAGCTCTTCCCACCGCAGAGGGAATGTGCGGAAAACCAGGTTGAAAAAGGGAACATAGATGATAATCATCTGCAAAATCAACGTAACTCCCACGGCGGCTAAAAGCATGGGATTGCTGAACCAGGAATAGGAAAACAACGATTGATGCTGTTTACGAACGCACAGTGCATAGGCCATCTGACAGAAAGTCAACATAGTAAAAACCATGGTCTGCCAGGCCGGCGAACCGGTGCCATTATTCCAGAACCCGTATCCGGCTCCCACTGAAATCAGGCCCACGATCACCCCCATCATAATAATCTGCCATCCTAAGCCCCGTGCAAAGATCCCTTCTTTCGGGTCAAGCGGCGGGCGATCCATAATTTTCTGCTCAGGCTCTTCATATCCAAGGGCGATGGCAGGTATGCCGTCGGTCACCAGGTTGATCCATAAAATCTGAATCGGAAGCAGAGGAAGCGGCATGCCGAGCAGCGGCCCGGTAAGCATCACAACGATTTCGCCCGTGTTTCCCGTGAGAATATATCTGACAAATTTACGGATATTATCATAGATACGGCGCCCTTCTTTAACGGCGGCAACAATGGTGGCAAAATTATCATCCAGAAGAATCATGTCGGAAGCTTCTTTGCTTACGTCGGTACCGGTAATCCCCATTGCCACACCGATATCAGCTGATTTCAGGGCCGGCGCATCATTGACGCCGTCCCCGGTCATGGAAACGATCTCGTGATGTTCTTGCAACACATCGATGATAACCATTTTATGACTGGGTGAAACCCGGGCAAAAACCGAGATTTCCGGAATCCTGGCAGCCAGCTCTTCTTCAGTCATCTTTTCCAGATCCTGGCCCGTCAGGAATGTGTCTGTATCCGTAAGGCCCAATTGTCGTGCAATGGCGACAGCCGTCAGGGGGTGGTCTCCGGTAATCATCACGGGCCGGATGCCTGCCTGTTTACAAAGCCGCACCGCCTCTACGGCTTCAGGACGTACCGGATCGATCATGCCGGCCAGACCCAGATAAACAAGGTTCTGTTCATAACGCTTTGGCCGGTCCAGTTCATCCTCATCAACAAACCGATATGCCAGCCCCAGCACCCGGATACCGTTTTCAGCCATGGCGGTATTTTCAGCCAGAATTGCATTTTTTTGTTTGTCATCGAGAAGCTCGATCTTCCCGTTTATCAGGATGCGGCCGCAACCATCGATCAATCCGTCTGCGGCTCCCTTGGTCAACAGGATATGGTCGGTATGTCCGTCCTGTTCGGATAAAGCAGAAACGGGATAGGCAGAAGCCTTATCAAAAGAAACTGGCATGGCATGAACCGTGGACATGCGTTTGCGTTCCGAGTCAAAGGGCAATTCTCGTACACGCGGCAAAAGTGTATTAAGATCGGTCTGGACCAGTCCTGCCTGACGGGCGGCAATCACCAGCGCCCCTTCGGTGGGATCCCCTAAAATATCATGCCCATTGCCATCGTTTATCACTGCATCGTTGCACAGCATTCCTGTCAGCAGCAGCAAAGAAAGATCGATATCCTGTGTGTGTCCGACCACTGCCGGGTCAAAAGTCACCCGGCGATCCGGCAGCACCACTTGAGTCACAGACATTTTATTCTGGGTCAATGTCCCTGTTTTATCCGAACAGATCACGGTCACGCTGCCCAGGGTTTCAACCGCAGCAAGCTGCCGGATCAGCGCATTTTTTTTCAGCATCTGCTGGGCACCAAGAGCAAGGGCAATGGTGACCACCGCCGGCAGGCCTTCTGGAATAGCGGCCACTGCCATGCTGATGGCGGTCATGAACATCATCTTCCATCCGGCACCCTGCATGTACATCAACCCGGCCACCACAAAAATCAAGACCACTGCCGCCATGGCCAGAGATCTGCCCAGCCTGGCCAACCGGCGCTGCAAAGGGGTCTTTTCATCTTCCACCCCATGCAGCAGCGTGGCGATTTTCCCCAGTTCCGTGTGCATTCCCGTGTTTGTCACCACGGCATATCCGCGCCCGTAAGTAACCACGGTCCCCATATAGATCATGTTTTTCCGGTCCGCCAGGGCATAATCATCCCCTTCAAGCCGGTGGGAATGTTTGTCCACCGATTCTGATTCACCGGTCAGGGCGGCTTCCTGAACCTTAAGGTTGACGGCTTCTATGAGACGGGCGTCGGCCGGCACGACATTTCCGGATTCGATCAGCAAAATATCCCCCGGAACCAGATCTTTGGCTGAAATCTGCTGCTCTGAACCATCACGCAACACCCGCACATTGGGCACGGTCATTTTTTTAAGCGCGGCCATGGCGTTTTCCGCTTTGAATTCCTGCCAGAAGCCGAGAAGGGTGTTCAGCACGACAATGATGAAAATAACGATGGCATCAATATATTCCTGAAGTGCCGCCGAAATGAACACGGCTGCCAGCAGGATCAGGATCATCACCTCTTTGACCTGGGCCAGCAGAATGCGCCAGGCACTTTTTCTGCCCTTTTCCACCAGTTCGTTGGGACCGTGCGTATCAAGCCGCTGTGCGGCCTCGGCACCTGATAATCCCTGCCCGGCAATTGTTGCATGATGCTTCAAAACATTCTCAGCAGTCAGGATATGCGGTTCCTGCATCGGTTTTCCTCTCATATTCGTAAAAACCACTCCAATTTCCATGGTCATATTATCTATCCTTCAGACCTTTTATGCTGAGCGGCTCTGGATCCATATGTATTTGAATAAACCCAGGTAAACTCAGCGCCGAACAGAAAAATCTGTGCCCCGAAATAAACCCACAGCAATAAAATAACCAATGACCCGGCAGCGCCGAAACCGGATGCGACACTGACTTTACCCAGATAGAGACCGATGAGGAATTTGCCGATGGCGAACAAAAAAGCGGTGACTGCCGCCCCAATCCATACATCTTGCCAGGGGATTTTAGCCCGCGGCATAAGTTTATAGATCAGCGCAAACAAAAGTGTCGTAATAGCAAAGGAAATACTCAAATCCAGGGCAAATAAAAATACTTCCCAACCTGAAAACAGGCTATTGAGCCACTTGCCGAAAGCGGCAATGGCTCCTTCATGCCCGATAAGGTTTCGGATCTGGCCGATGATTTCACCCTGGGCGGCTTCATGGCCAAAAAAAAAGCCGGCCACCGCGATGGCGATGATCAGCAGCGGTGTAATTGCAAACAATGTGTAGTAGGCAATCGCGGCCCCCATGCTCGGGGCATAATCAACCAACCAGGCTGTTACTGATTTTTTGATCAGGTCCGGAATCTGTTTGAGTCGCATACTGATCTCCTATACCTCAAGCCAAGTCCTGTTTAAGCCGGGCCTCGGCGGCCGGCGGCCGACGCTTTAAAGAATGCTGGCAGATCTATATTGATCTGGTCGCCCGCTCCCCATATCTGCCTGCAAGCGGCAAATAAAAACAGTATCACCGCTCATCCGGCCGGGTTTCATGCAAGGCAATTCCTGCCAGATGATCCAGGTCTTCGTTTGTTACATGGGGAAGAAATCTTTTTCGATAAAGTTCATCATGCACAATCCGCACAATTGCGACCAGAGGGGCTGCGATGAGAACCCCCAGCACGCCGAAGGCGGCCACGCACAAAAGAACGGAAAAAATCACGGCCAGGGGATGCAGTTTCATGCCCTGGGCCATGATAAACGGCAGGATCATATTGTTCTCCAGAGCCTGAACCGCAGCGAAAATGAGCAGGACCCACAGCGGCGTCATTCCTCCCTGGCCCAGAGCGAGCAAGAGTGCGGGCAGGGCACTGAGAATCGGACCCATAAAAGGAACCGCCTCCAGAACCCCTGCAATAAGTCCCAGGACCAGGGCATCCATAAAACCAAAGATGGGCCACATGAGCAAAAATACCAGAAAACCGATAGTCAGCATTCCCAATGCGGTTGCCCCGGCCCAGGCAGGAATGAATTTTCCGATGCGCTGCAAAATGATCAGCGCCTTGGGGTGATGCTCTTCAGGCAATAAGGAAAGCATTGCCCCGAAAACCGGGCGGGGATTCATGAGCATAAACACCACACCGAAAAAAACCGTTACCAGAACGACCAGTATATGGGCGCCGTTAAAAGCCACGGCCGTGAAACTGCCGAACAGATCCTTAAACATCCCGTTCAAATAGGAGCGAAAAGAGTTTGATTCTTCAAGATGTAAGGCTTGCGGGGGGATTTTAGGTATGATTTCTGATTTCTCTGTACTCCTGTCTTCCCGGGCAATTTCAGTGCTGACCTCAACCTGAAGTTTTTCCTCAAAAATAACGGCCTGCTGCTCTATTTTGATCAGCGGCTTTTGCAGACGTTCCCAGTAATCCGGTACGGCAACTGAAATTTTGATGACCGAGTCCTTCATCGGTCCGAACAGGGACCAGCCCGCCAAAACCATGACTGCAGTCAATCCTGCCACAACCAATCCTGTCGGTATCTTTCTGCCGCCTGTCCACGCCCGCATCCGGGAAATCACCGGATTGACGGCAAGGGAAATCAGCAGCACCAGCAAAAAAGAGAGCAGAATGGGCGAAAGCAGAGAGAATGTCCGGATAAAGGCAAACAGCACCGCCCCCAATATCACATAAAATGAAATCGGACGCGGTGACGTTTCTGTCCTGGGATAGTCCGGCAGGCCGCTTTCCTTGCGGAGTCTCTCGTTGCTGGCCATCACTGTTGTCCTAAATTGTGCCTGTTGTCATGGGTTATCTTCCTTGGTAAACATAATGGAAAACCGCCAGTGAAACATATTCAGTGGCGCGTGGGGTTGCCGTCTCAATGGATACTGAACCAGGCTTATTCAACGGTCATATTGTTATTGACACTTCTTACGCCGTCAACATCGCCTGCGTATTTCCCGGCCAGATCTTTTTCAGCTGCAGTCGTGGCTTTGCCTTCCAGGGTGACCACCCCGTCTTTGGTCTTAACGTTGGTGCTCAGACCGCTGGTCGAACGATGGTAAAGCAGCGAGGTTTTGACCAGCGCGGTAATGGATGCATCATCAACCGCTTCGATAACCGTATCCATGTTTTTGGCTATTGTTTTGTCATCCGGTTTTTCGGCGGCTGGATCAGACACGGTCATTTCATTGTTTACCTTGTCAACACCGTCCACATCCATGACATATTCGGTTGTGAGGTCCTTTTGTGCAACACTGTCGGCCTCACCGCGCAAAGTGACGGTTCCGTTGTCGGCGAGAACCTCGGTTCCGAGACCGCTGACGTTTCTATGAAACAAAAGGGTGGTTTTCACTTTGGTGATAAGCCACGCATCTGATTTTTCAGCAGGGCGGTTTTCACCCTTTTCTTCCAGCTTGTTGTCCACACCTTTGACTCCGGGAAGACATGCAACGGTTTCTCCGGCCAATGTTTTATGGGATGCATCCAGAACCGTCCCGGTCAAGGTGACAAATCCATCTTTTGACTTCATATTTATTTGATCGTCCTTGAGAAAGGTTTTAAACACATGGGTGTTTTTAGCGGATGATTCGATACGGTCATCCATCTCAGTGGCAAAAAGCGGGGCCGTGATGAACACCATAGAGGCCACAGCGGCCAAAACTGCCAAACAATACCTTAATTTTTTCATTTTACTTTTCTCCTGTCTTTGAATTGATTTTTTAATATAACTGGATCGGCTATCTGTTCAGTATGTATTTAATTCCCCTCCTCGGATAAAAACTCATAAATTGTCTTGAAATTTTCAGGCGGCAAGCCCTTGAATAGCCTCCTCGAAAAACTGAAAAAAAAAGATTGCACCTTGCGTGCCAGATGCTGTCAGGGGCGCGGAAACAAACCGATTAATATTATTGTAAAAGACGTAGATAATAATCACAGAACCTTCTGGGAGATATCTTTGTTACATGAAAACCGCCACTGCCTGGAAATTATCAATACCGTTTTCATCTTCAGCAGCCAGAACCCTAAGAAGAGAAGGGGTCGAATGTGGCCAATGCATCATATTTGACCAGACAACCTTGTCGACCGATCTTCCTGACCACGTTCACCCCCTGAATCAGCGCTTCACCGATTTGCAGGTTTTACAGAGGATGATCACCGTTTTTTCAGATCCGCATCAGTGACCGGCCGGTTCATGCACCGGCCAGGCAGCCAAAAGCCCGGAAAACAAACAATTAGATACTGGCATGTTTTTCGCATATTTAAAAGTGTCTATGTGTTCCCAGGCATAATCGTCAGGACCGCAGCCGACTGACTGAACACATCCACACCGGGTCAACGCGGGTTGACCACAAACTTTTTTTGATTTGAAAGGAAACACCGTCATGACGCACCAAAAAATGCTCGTTTGTGTATTTTCCCTCTTTTTCCTCTTTTTTCTGTTGCCGGGCTGTAACGGTCCGGCCGAAGAAGCCGGCGAAAAAATCGATGAGACTGTTCAGGAGCAAAAAGGACAATTCGATGAGGCTGAAAAAGAAATCGCCAAAGCCAAGGCGGAAATTGAAGATTTGAAAAACGATTTGACCCAGGCCCGCCTGGAACGAGACGAAGCCAAGGCCGGGCTGGAAAAAGCAGAGCAAGAACGCCAGCAGATTCTCAAAGAAATGGAACAGTTGAACACCAGCGGTCAGCAGGCGGCCCAGGATAAAACTTCCCCCGCGGAATAACGAGATACCATTTCTAATTCTTTTTCAGGGCCGGGGTGCTGGTTCATCTGAAATCCAAGCTTTTTGCCCAGTGCGGACAAAACAGGGCGCCTTGTCTTCGCACTCCTTGTTCAGGCGTTGATTGTTCAGACTTTAAAAATTTTCATCAACAAGGTTTCCGGCATGACGTCATGGGATTCATCCTCTATCAAAATCATTTTTTCGTCTTTTTCTACCATCCCGGTTTTGATCAGGAAACGCATCGCCATATCGGAAAAGGCATTTGTTTTATCCTCAAGGAAGACTGGATAAACCCCGTAGGACAGGGCTGAAAAGTGGTTCGTTTTTACATCACCACGAAAGGAAAGTATCCAGCAGTCCGGCTTGAATCTGGAGATGAAACACGCGGCGCGCATGCTTTGCGTGCGGGCAAGGATATAGCGCACATGTAACGCGTTGGCGCATTCAACGGTATTCAGGGAAAAGATGTCCTCGACACGGATACTGTCGGAACCCGCACCCGTCCTGAAATATGCGGGCAAATCGGCCAGGGTCTGGACAGATTTTCGTTCCCTCTCGGCAGATGTGGCTATTTTCGCTATCATTTCAACCGTCTCCACAGGATATTTTCCGATGGCCGTCTCTTCGGACAGCATCACCGCGTCTGTCCCGTCAAAAATCGCATTGGCCACATCCGATACCTCGGCACGGGTCGGCCGGATATTCTCTGTCATGGACAGCAGCATCTGTGTCGCTGTTATCACAGGCCGGCCTAAAAGATTCGCCTTGTTGATCAGTTTTTTCTGAACCGCCGGCACATCCTGTATCGGGATCTGAACCCCCAGGTCGCCGCGTGCAATCATGATGGCATCGGCAGCCGTGACAATTTCTTCAAAATTGGCAATGGCCTCGGTCCGCTCGATTTTGGCAACCACATACGCGGATTGCCCGTGTTTTTGTGCAAACGCCTTTACCTTGCGGATGTCGTCGGCTGACTCTGCAAATGAAACCCCAAAGGCATCCACCCCTTCTTGCAGGGCAAAGGCCACAAATTCAAGATCTTTATCCGACACCGCATCCGCGAATATCTTTACCCCGGGAAGATGTAATCCCTTGTAGGAAAGAAGCGGGCCGCCGATAACCGTCCGACAGAAGACCTTATCTTTTGAGACCTTCTCCACCTGAAGCTGTATGAACCCGTCATTAAGGAAAATCAGGCTGCCGGGACTCACGCTTTCCGGCAACCGCTTATATTCCACAGGTATCTGATCGGCCGTGCCCACGGAATCCTGGGCGGTCAATATGACCGCATGGTCTTTTTCCAGCAGCAGCGGTTCATGCAAAAGTTTGCCGATGCGTATTTTGGGACCGGGAAGATCCGCCAGGATCATGCAGGACCGCTCTGCCCTATCCGCCACAGCACGTATGCGCCCGATATCCTCTCTGTGCCCCTGCAAGGTGCCATGGGCAAAGTTGAGCCGGGCCACATTCATCCCCTGGAGCATTAATTGTTCCAACACCGCCTCTGATCGTGAGGCCGGGCCTATGGTACAGACGATTTTGGTTTTATGCGCCGGCAGTCTCACAGCCCGGTACCCTGTGTCCCGGTAAAACATACCCGGAGGACCCATGTTTCCATGAATTCACTCTTTTTCATGCCAGCCTCTTTTTTTGAATACCTTACCTTGTCCGGCTTAGGTTCCGGCGGGTTACACCCGTCTTCGTCCTTGAACCACCTGGATCAGGATTACAACGATGGCGACCACCAGCAGCGCGTGAATGATGCCGCCCATCGTATACCCGGTCAACAGACCCAGCGCCCACAAAATTAACAGAATCACAAATAGTGTCCAAAGCATGATATCCTCCTTATTATAACGTTCAACGCCATCCATTTCTTTTAAAAGACGTCCCTGTTTATTTCCCTGCGACGTCCTTGACCTGGCCGATTTTTTCCTGAACCTTCCCGTCCGTGTTTTCAGCCCTGCCTTTGGCTTCCAGATCACGGTTTCCGACGGCTTTTCCGGTGATCTGTTTGATTTTTCCCTTGATTTTGTGCCACTTGCCTTCCGATTTATCCCGGGTGCTTGATTTCATGGTAGACCTCCTGTTGAACGGTTTTTCATCATGCCCTGAAGGTGGCATAATAGTTGTTTTTCATGCGCTTCAATCTTAAGTTCTTGCCCGGCTAAGGTCATTATTTTCTGAAAGTCCTGCCGGGTGACGAGTTTTTTATGGATGGCTGTTTCAATCATCAAATTAATTTCTGAATCCGGCTGTGTAAATTGCATCATACTCTCTTCCTCTTTATCTTTGGTTTCCTGGCCAGGATTCCCCACTATTTTCCCAACAGTCTCTTTGACCTTTAGGTATTTTTTCTTCCCATGACCAGCAGCGCGATACCACCCACCAATGCAAGGCCGCCAATGATGGGCGGCAACGGGATGGTCCGTGTTTTATCTGCCGTCATTGTCAGCGGGCCGATATCAACGACTTTCTCTCTGGTCGTGTAAGAGATCCCCTGATACCCCAGGGCTGCGATCCCTATGACGATTAATATGACAGCCAACAATATGCTTGTTTTCATTTTTCACCTGCTTTTAATGAGTTGACCCGGTTGAGATGACGGATGTAAAATAAATTTTCTATCGGATTCTTTGGCCGGAACACCCGGGTGGAGCGGCAATCCATCAGGATTAAACCCTTCATGACTGCCGCTCTCCGGATGATTCATCCAGCCCCGGCTTATTTGATAACCAGACTGTTCTTAACCGATGTAACCCCTTCCACCCTTCGGGTAATTTGCACCGCCCTGGCAGCGGCCTGGGCCGAATCCACAAAACCGCTCAGCTGGACTTCTCCCTTGAAAGACTCCACATTGATCTGAAACACCTTCAGCATCGGGTCTTCCAGTATTGCCGCCTTCACCTTGGCCGTGATAACGGAGTTATCCATATATTCGCCCGTGCTTTCACTTGTTCGTGTTCCGGCACACCCTGCCATGAAGACCGCCAGGAGCAGTACCATGACCAGGTGCCTCAAAAAAAAACGCTTGTTCATAATGCCTCCTTTGTCTATTTTCGATGAAGTTCAACACGCCGGTTCAAAGCTCGTCCTTCGGCAGTATTGTTCGATGCCACGGGTTTGGAGAATCCGAATCCTTCAAGGCTCAGACGCTCTTTTTGAACCCCTTTGTTTACCAGATAGGTCTTTACTGCCTGGGCCCGTCTCATGGACAGCGCATCATTGTAAGCTTTGGTGCCGATACTGTCTGTATGGCCTTGAACCTGGACTTGCATATCGGGATAGGCCTGCATGATTTCTGCAATATGATCCAGATACTCAAATGCCGCCGGTTTGATGATAGACTCATCAAAATCAAAATGTGTGTCTTCCACGACCCAGACGCCCTGTTCATTCAATCCTTTAATTTCAGTAGGCGCCGGGGCGGCGACCGGTGGTGCGGGTTTCGGGGCCAGAAAAACATCTTCGACAAAGCCGGCCATGCCTGCGTTCGTCAACAGGTTATCTGCGTTGGAAACAAAGCCGCACTCGCCGATACGGGCGATATCATCCATGAGCACTGCCCCTTTTTCATCATCACCAACAAGGACGGGATAATAGCAAAGCTCCGGTCCATATTGATCTTTCAAGGCCTGGGCTGTTTTCAGGGTAATGGGAGATTCCAAACTGAATTCCGGCTGACCGTCGCTGATGATAATCACAGCGGTTTTACCGTAAACAGATGCCAGTTCTTCCTGACCGGAGGCGGTAAGGGCCGTATGCAGGGCGCTTGTCCCACCTGGTTCAGATATCATTTTTAATTTTTCACCCAGGGCATATGTGGCATATTGCTCCATGCCGTAAAAAAGAACCGTGTTTTTGTCAGAAATTGCAGGGCTGTGTCCAAAAGAGCGGAGCGCCCCGTTTTGGCCCAGTTCCGGCAGGGTTCGATTGATGCGGCTGACAATTTGTGTGGCCATATCAAATTTTTTATTTTCCATGTATGGCTTGTCCATGGAACTGGATGCATCCAGGACAATGACGAAATTATCAACGGATGACACATACTCGTCTGCGCTGAATGGCGTCAGGGTAAATGCGGGGAGGGTCTGAACCTCCTTTTGGGAACACCCCGACAGAACAAAAACGATGGCCAAGGCCAGGGCCGTAAAAAGTTGAATTTTGAAAGATTTCATGAAAGTTCTCCTTTATATATTTGGGTTTTTTAGGTTCGCGGATCATGTATATCCGCGTGGTGGATTCGTTCACAGACTGTATAGTTCAATTAACGTGCCGGGACTTTCATATCCGGTTCATAATCGCCATCCTGTTGATCGACAGGGGTGTCAGAACTTAAAACATCTCATACCAGGGGTATTTAAACCTAAAAAATTAGGTCATATTCAGCCCTTGGTCATATAAGACCTATTTTTTATCAGATGTATAATGGATTCCTTCAGATCTCTTTTTTGCTGATTCTCCATAGATAAAAGGGAGATAGATCCCCTTAGGCAGAATGTGGGAGTTCTGGCACATAAAATGAATATAACGTGGGTCATAGTGAATTTATAAAAGTTATTATCAAACATTGCGATGGGCATTAAATGCCATTTCTTTTTTTGTTGAGGAGTATCATCATGACCGGCATTGAAATCATTACCGTGGAAAAGAGATCTGAATTAAAAGACTTCATTGAACTGCCATGGAAGATCTATGTCGCATACCCCAAATGGGTTCCGCCTCTCAAAAAAGAAATCTGTCGGCTGCTGGACCCCCTCAGGCACCCTTTCTGGGAATTTGCCCAGCGCATTCTTTTTCTGGCACGACGGGGCAAAGAAACGGTGGGAAGGATTGCAGGCATTATCGACGGCCGTTATAACCGGTTCCATAACGAGAAAATGGGCATCTGGGGGTTTTTTGAATGTGCGGATGATCCGCAGGCCGCCGCCGCCCTGTTTGCTTCCGTGGAAAAATGGGCTCATGAAAAGGGGATGACCTTCATAAGAGGCCCGCTCAACCCATCCACCAATCACGAGGCCGGATTGCTCATTGAAGGGTTCGATGTGCCGCCCTCCCTGATGATGACCTATAACCCGCCGTACTATTCAAGACTGATCGAATCATGCGGTTACTTCAAAGAAAAAGACCTGCTGGCTTTCCTTATCGACAGCTATTACGAACTTCCCGGATGGATGGATCGTCTGGCCGGCAAAATTGCCCGAAAAAAGGGAGTCCGCATCACCCACTTTCGCCCAAAGGATGCAGATGCTGAACTCGCTCAGATCCGTCAGATCTATAACGATGCATGGTCCGGCAACTGGGGGTTCGTTCCGTTAAGCGAAAAGGAGATGCAGGATATCGGGAAGCACGTCATGGAATTTACAGATCCTGACATGGCTTTTTTCATCTATGTTGAAGATGAACCCGCCGCCTTCTGCATGGTATTTCCCGATATCAACCCGTTGCTGAAGCGTCTCAACGGGCGGGTCGGTCTTTTGGGGACGCTGAAGTATTTTTTATACAAAAAAGAGATCGTTGGATTGCGGCTGTTTATGTTAGGGATCAAAGAAAAATACCGGCAACTGGGGCTCCCCATGCTGGCCTTCCACCATATCTACGAGGTGGTGAGAAATAAAGCGAAATACCGTTATATGGAAATCGGCTGGACCCTGGAAGACAATGACGCCGTCAACTCATTGATCGAGGAAGCCGGGGCAAAAATGCACAAAAAATACCGCATATTCAGCAAATCTTTATCATAATGAAACCAATGGCTTTGAAGCAAAGGATGTAAACATGTTAACTGAGCATCAAAATATCACCATCGCTTTTGTCCGGCGGCCTGAAAAGATTACCCCGGCGGTGATTCAGATGGCTCAACAAACAGGGACCCGCGCGATCTTCGATTTTTCCGAAGAAAAGAGCGCAGACAATCTGGTTTCCTTGTTACGAAAAACAGACCCTGCCGGTCTTGTCAGGGATATCAAAATCTCTGCCCCAGCCTTGATGGACCTGTCTTTAGGGCGGACAATAAAGGAAACGGGGATTCAAACCCTCTGGGTAGAGTGCCCCCCCTGGTTTTCTCAGGAAGACACGGCTCTTTTTTTAAACAAGCTGGGGGAAATGTCGAAAAATTATGGCTGCTTTCCCATCACCGGAGACACCGCGCTCATAACAAAGATGCTGAAGCCCGGCTCAGGCATCGAACGCATCGTCCTGAAAGGATGTGAGGCCGCTGGATTTGTAGGCCGCGAGACAACCATGACGCTCTATTCCATGGCCAGGGAAATGCAGAAATCCGCTGCAACTCCTTTTGATATTTTCATCTGGGGGGGCGTTTTTCTCCCTGAAGCTGCCGCCGCCTTTGTGTCCACCGGGGCAGCCGGGATCGTTTTTGAGAGTATCCATTGGCTGACGGATCAGGCCGGTGTTGATGATTCCCAACGGGAACAGCTTTCCCGGCTGCGTCCGGATGCCACGGATATGGTGGGCCTGGATGTGCAGGTTCCCTGCCGCCTGTTCAACAAGGGAAATTCTCTGGCATTCAAAAAAATCAAAGCATACGAGGACGCGCTCTGCAGCGCAGCGGACATGGAAGATACCCGCCTTTCTTTTGCGAACCGGGTGACGGCCGGGGCGGTTCATCCCCTAAAAAGCCGTTTCAGCAAGAACGAAATCATTCCTTTGGGTGTGGAAGCCGCCTTTGCCGGGGCCTTTGTGAACCGTTTCGGGGATAGAACCGGGGAAGCCGTGACTGCGTTCATAAAAGAAATGCATCAGTTATGCCGCCTGGCTGAAGAAAAAAAAAATGGTTTTCTGGACAGTCCTGTGGCCAGA
Organism: Desulfotignum phosphitoxidans DSM 13687; assembly: GCF_000350545.1. Lineage (GTDB taxonomy): Bacteria > Desulfobacterota > Desulfobacteria > Desulfobacterales > Desulfobacteraceae > Desulfotignum > Desulfotignum phosphitoxidans. Next base: position 795,147 of record NZ_APJX01000001.1, on the reverse strand, counting down.
GAAATGGGCACCCGGTACCCTTTTATCCAGGGCGCCATGTCCTGGATCACGGATATCCCGGAGTTTGCCTTACGGGTGGCGGATGCCGGCGGATTACCCACCATCGCCCTTGGCCTGATGGATGCTGAGGCCCTGGACCAGAGGCTGGGAACCCTGCCCAGGATCATGGGGTCGCGCCCGTATGCCGTCAATGTGGTCTCTTTGGCGGAAAATCCTTTCAAGGGACTGCATCTGGCCTGGATAAAAAAACACAGACCCCGTTTTGCCGTGATTGCAGGGGGGGATCTCTCCACGGTCAGAGAATTGATGGCATGCGGCATCGATGTCATGTATATCGCGCCGGATGAAGCGCTGTTGACGCTGGCCCTGAAACAAGGGGTCCGGTATGTGATCTGTGAGGGGTATGAGGCCGGCGGCCACGTGGGGCCGCACAGCACACTCACCCTGGCCCAGATGGTACTGGATATGAAGCGGCGCACCCCATCTTTGTTTCACAATTGCCGCATCATCCTTGCGGGAGGAATTTTCAACCGGGAAACAGCGTTCATGGCGGCCATGCTTGGCGCAGACGCCATCCAGATGGGGACGGCCTATCTGGCCACACAGGAGATTATTGAAACCGGCGCTTTGACCCCGCTTTATCAGCAGATGATCCTGAAATCACCTTTGGCGGGAACCGTTGTGTCAGGCCGGAATACCGGGCTCCGGGTGAGATCCCTGAAAACCCCGGGAATGGAATCTATTTTATCTCTGGAAAGGGAGTTTGCCGCCGGACTCCAGGACGAAACCTCTTTCAGGGAAAGAATGGAAAAAATGGCGGCCGGAAGCCTTTTCATGGCGGCCCGGGGAATGGACGGGCCGGGAGAGATAGTTCTGGATGAGCAAACCTGTATCGAACGGGGACAATTCATGAGCGGGTCCTGCGCCGGGCTTATCCGTGACGTCGACAATCTTGAATCCTTTCACCATGAACTGGCCCGGGGCTCTCTTTTGATGCATCAACCCGTTGTAAATTCCACGGAAACACCATTGGAACTACCGGTTGCCGGGATTAAACCAGATCCGAAGCGTTTCACACCCAACCGGGAGGTTCATGAAAGAATTGCCATCACGGGCATGGGCATTGTGAATACTTTGGGCAAGAGTCCCGAGGAAATCTGGAGTGCAAGCCTGGCCATGAAAAGCGGTATCACAAAAGTACCGCTGTCACGCTGGGATCATGCACTGTATTATGACCCTAAGCCCCTTATGCCGGACAAGACCTATTGCCGGGTGGGGGCTTTTCTGGACTTTCCCATCGACCGCACTGAACTGGGGATTCCTCCCCATGATTTCAGGACCATGACCCAGGCCACACGGATTTCCATGTGGCTTGCGGACAGGGCCATCCGGGCATCCGGCATTCTGACATCAGATATCCCCCGGGAAAGGATCGCCGTCCTCATCTCCCAGAACTCGGGAGAGGCGGCAAGTACGCTTCCCGATATCATTATCCGGGCATATGTTCACGACATCATGGCCGGCATCAAAAAGGCGGTTGACCTCACACCGGACCAGGTACAGGCCATTGAACAGGCAATCAGGTCCGGTCGCACGGCACTGGACGACACCACGCTTTTAGGCCGGCTCAACTGTGCCGCCGCCGGTTTTATCTGTAAAAAATACGGGTTCATGGGGCCCAGCCATGCCGTGTCCGCCGCCTGCGCCACCTCACTGGTGGCACTTTACAGCGCCATCCAGATGATCAAAAACGGCATCATCGACGCCGCGGTCGTGGGCGGGGGCGAGGATACGCTCAGCCATCTGCATTTCCTGGAATTTTCCGCCCTGGGCGCTCTTTACGGGCTGTCCGGAAGGGAAAGACCGGCCCGGGAAACCTCCTGTCCGTTTGATGCCCACAGAGACGGCATGGTCCTGGGTGAAGGCGGCGCAATGATTGTGATTGAGCGGGAAAGCGTCGCCCGGGCAAGAGGGGCCCTTGTTAACGCCTTTGTGACCGGCATGGGCGCCAGCAACAACCCTTTTGGAATGGTGGAATCCTCCAGAGTTTCCCAGCAGATGGCGATTCGCGCCTCTTTTAAGGGGACATCCTATGGGCCTGATGCCGTGGACATGGTGGAATGCCATGCCACCAGCACAAGACAGGGGGACCTGGAAGAAGTCCGTGCCCTGAAAGGGTTCTATCACTCCCCCAGGCGTACCGTGCTCACGGCATTTAAATCCCAGATAGGCCATACGCTGGGGGCCTCGGGGATCGGCGGTCTTATTCGAGGCGTGATGGCCATGAAAGCAGGAATTTTCCCGCCCACTCTCAATTACAGGCATCCGGACCCGGAAATCAATCTGGAAAACTCCGGTCTTATTGTCTCTTCTGCGCCGCTGGACTGGAAGAACCGCAACGGCGAGCCCAGAAGAATGGAAGTCAATGCTTTCGGGTTCGGCGGTTCCAATTATGTGGTACAGGTGGAGCAGGCCATGGACGAAACAGATACGGTCATGGTCTCACCCGGGACGCAAAAAATATCAGAAGTACGGGCGAACCAGGACCCGAAGGTGGCGCCGCCCCTTGCCCTGGTATTCCCCGGACAGGGCGCCCAATACGGCGGCATGGGACAGGAACTGTATACCTCATTTCCCGTCATCAAAGAATGGCTGGACCGGGCGGCGGCTGTTGCAGACTTTGACCTGCTTCACCTGATGTTCCATGATCAGGAAAAAAACCTTCAGAAAACCCGCTGGCAGCAGCCTGCCATGTTTGCCCTGGAAAATGCCATGGCCCGATATCTCATTGCGCTTGGCATCCGTCCTGTGGCCATGGCCGGTCACAGTCTGGGCGAATTGACCGCTTTGTGCCTGGCCGGTGTCTATTCCTTTGAAGACGGGTTTCGCATCGTAAATAAGCGGGCCCTGTGCATGGACAAGGCGGCTGCCGCCAACATCGATCCCGGTGTCATGGCCGCCACGGACGCTCCCCTGGACCTTTTAAACAAAATGATCAAAGATGACAATGATATCCACATCGGCAATATCAATTCCCCTTTTCAGACTGTTTTAAGCGGCAGCACCGGCGCCATCAGAAATTTTTGCAAAAATTTAAAGGAAATGGGCCACCGGACCACCCTTCTGCGCGTCAGCATGGCCTTTCACTCGCCTGCCATGCAGGTCATCCATGATGAACTTGCCGCATACATTGCCGGCATTGCATTTCATCCCCCGCAGATTCCGGTCATCTCCAACACAACCCGGAAACCCTATCCCGCAGATCCCCATGAGATCAAAAAAATCCTCATGGCGCACCTGGAATCCACGGTCCATTGGATGGACAATACCCGGTTCCTTTGGAACACCCACGGGGCAAGGCTTTTTGTTGAGGTGGGACCGGGGGAGGTATTGAGCAATCTCATTGCAGACACGCTTCCCGGATCATCCTGTATCCAGACCTGTGTTCGCTCTTCAGAGGCATTGACCTTTAAAGCCGCGCTGGCCCGACTTTTAGCACAAGGCCATCTCAAGGAAACGCCAGGTGATCTCTCAAGTGGCATGAAATCCACGTTCAGCGATTTTCAGCCGCCTGAATTCCGGAAACCCGTCGCACCCGGAACTGATGACCCATCTGAGCGTGACGATCTCATGGAGAAACTGATTCAAATCATCATGGACGCGACAGGGTTCAACCGAGACGAGATCCAGCCCGACATGGACCTGAGAAAAGATCTCTCCATCCGGTCCAGCCGCCTTCCCATCATCATGGATGCGGTGGAACGCCAGTTCAACATCACCATTGAACTGGAAGATTTTATCGATGTCCGGACCGTAAAAGACATCGCTGAAGAGATCTCCCGATTAACCGCCGGAAAACAAGACAGCGGCCTGCATACGGCGACTGAGGCCCTGGACTTGAACCCGGTGCCGGATAAATGTGACAACGCCTCAACGGATGAGGCACCACTGAAGCGGCTCGTATTTGATCACGCAACGCTAGAATTTGAGAATGCGGTTCCCCTGGAATTAAGTCCGGGAGAATCCGTCCTTCTCCTCTCCCCTGATGTGGAAGACAAGGTGGCCGAACACGCAGGGGATATTCTCCGGACCGATTACGGGGTGACCCCGTTTCCAATGGGATTCATGCAGGAAATTCCGGATTCCGGCCAAGCGGGTCATGACATCCGGACTGAAAACGGCACATTGCGGGCGGCGGATACAATCCGAACCCTGCTTCCTGTTTCCGGGATGGTCATCACCCTGGGCCGAAAAGGAGCCATCCGGTCAAGCAGCATGACGGATGTTTCTCAGCTTCTTAAATCATTCTTTCTCCTTTTAAAGGCATTTCTGGAATCTTCGGCCAAAAAATTCATTGTACTGATTTATTCTGCTGAAGATATTGGCACACCGGTTCAATTACTGGCGGAGGGGATGCTCGGGATATTTTTGAGCGCTGCCCGGGAATACGCGTCCGTCCAGTTCCGCACACTGGAAATCCAGAAAAACACCCATCTTCAAAAAGCCATGCACCATGCTTTGGATCGAGGATGTGCCGTGGTGGAGATGATACATCGTGATGGAAAAATCCTTACCTCAGAAGGACATTTGGCCCCGTCGGTTTTCAAGGATTCATCCCATCTGACTCTTTGCCCCGGAGACGTTGTCGTCATCGCCGGGGGGGGTGCCGGGATCGGGGCCCACCTGGCCCGTTGCCTGGCGCCTTTCATGCCCCGCCTGATCCTGCTGGGGAGAACACGTATCGATCCGGAAATGGATCCGGCAGAACCTTTTGCTGAACACGCCGCTTCCGGGGCGGTTCCGATGGATTCTAGGGCGCTGGAAATTGCGCAGACCCTGACGGATTTGCACGCCGCAGGAATTGAGGCTGCTTACCACACCTGTGATGTGACCGATCCTGAGGCGGTTCAGGCTGTCCTGGCAGAGGTGATCCGTTGTTACGGCAGAATCGACGGGATCATCCACAGTGCCGGGATCCTCAGGGACGGCCCGGTAAGCCGCATGACCCTGGATGATTTTTCCACGGTCACGGATATCAAATTCTCAGGCGCCTGGCATCTGTTTTTATCTGCCCAAAATGCCGGGTTGAAGTTTTTTGCGGGTCTTTCCTCGGCCGCCGCCATCCAGGGAAATCCGGGACAGGCCAATTACGCTGCCGCCAACCGGATGATGGCAGCATTGCTCAGGCACCTGGGCAAAGAAAACAAGGCGGTCCGGTTCAAGGCCCTGATGCTTCCCCCTGTCCAAGGGGCGGGCATGGCGGATGATCCGGAAATCCAGGCACTGCTGAAGCAAAAAGGGGTTGGATACATTCATCTGAATGAACTGGCAGGACTGTTCTGCCGGGAACTCTTTATCGCCCCGCCAGAAGATCATTGGGTGATGTTCATGAAAAAACTGCCGTCTGTGAACACGGTATTGCTCAATGACAGGACCCGGCCCGAACCCTTTGGAGATCTGGATTCCGGCCTCTTGTCCTTTGCGCCCGGAGACTTTCCCATGATCGAAAAAATTTCAGCCCTGGACCTTGGTCAGGAAAAACTGGAAGCCTGCCGGTCCTTTTCCCTGGAAAAAGATCTCTGGATCACGGACCACCGGCCTTTCAAGTTCATCAAGCATCCCATTGTATCCGCCACCATGGCCATAGAGACTTTTATGGAAGCGGCCCGGATACTGTATCCCCACCTCCGGGTGACAGGGGTCCGAAACGTCCGGCTCATGGACATGATCGAATGCCGGCCCGGGGTTCCTCGTCCTGCCCGGATTTCCTGCTGCAGGACGGGTGACCGCCTTGAAGAGGTGTTGTGCGACACGACCCTGTCGGCACAGGAGATCTCCCCGACCGGGAGATTGATGGCACATTTTGCCCTGCAATGCAGCGGCCAGGTGATGCTTGACGGCGGAGGAGAAACACCCGGACAGGGATTTCATGATTTTCCCATCCGTTCGGACGAGCTGAGAACCCAACCCATGAATCGTAAAAAAGTGCTGAAATGGTACAAAGACCGCAGTGGTCTCGGCGGCCGGTACCGGGTGATCGAATTTCTTGACGGCACAGGCCCGGGCGTCATACGGGGCCGGACCATCTATCCGGAAACCTGTGACTTTGCAGATCTTGTGAACGCAAAATACCAGTATTCCCCCTACCTTTTCGAAGCGCTTCTGCAGCTGGTGTGCTGTCATATTGCTGTCACAGACCCCTCAGAGCCCCGGTCCATGATTCCTTTGGAAATCGGGGAGATGCGGTGTTTCAGAAAAGTCGGGACAGGGGAAAAAATAATGCTGGAAGCCCGGTTGCGGGCACAAACCGACGAAGTGCTCACCTGGGACACCCGGGGGCTTGATGACCAGGGCGAAACCCTGATGCAGATCTCCGGGTTGCAGATGAAATGGATTTCAGACTGATCCTGAAGGAGTATGGAAGATTGGAGATCAAAAAAAGACAGGAACGGATATGATAAAAGACAGTCAAAAACCAGCCGTTCAAACCGTGCATTTCTTTCATGGCAAAGGGCCTGTTTTCTATGCATCGCTGCCCTGGGAGTCAATGGCGCGCCAAATGCCGGCAGGGCCCGAAAAGAACGATCCGGGCCAAAAACAGCATTTGATTTCCATACTGTGGGATCACTTTGTCGGTATGAAAAAACCGTTCCGGATGCACCGGCCATATGACACCCCGGATGCTTTCCCCATCCAGGCCGACCCGTTCATCCGGGTCGAACCGTTCATTCGGGTCATTCGGGGCCCTCTTGGCAGGCCCCAACTTTTGCTGGGGGATCACATCGGTCCGTCCATCTCTTTTTGCAAAAGCAACCAAAACCTCTGGGCCGCGCTTTGTGGAGATGGGCATGATATCGGTATCGATGTGGCACAAAGCCATGAATTCCAGGGCAAATACCCGTTTTACCGGGTGTTTCACCCCGGGGAACTTGGACATGCCCTGAAACCGGCAGAAGATGATTTAAAAAAGGCGGCGGCCCTGCTCTGGTCTGTGAAGGAAGCTGCGGCAAAGGCTCTGGGATGCGGGTTTCATCTTGTGGACCCGCTGCAGGTGATTGTCTATCCGTCAACAGGCCGGGCCACGAAAGAAACCATGCGGGGCACGGCAGAAGAAAACAGCATATATGATTTTCCGGTCGGGTTGTCGGAAAAGGCAGTAAAACGATTTCCCATGGCCCAGGGCCGGTCTTTACGGGTTCGTTCGGTTTGCCAGGGGAAAAGATGGCTTTCCATTGCCCTGTTGCATCGGCCGTCTCAACCAGGTGATGGGCAAAACCGGTGGGTTAAGCAATTTCCAAAGATACAAAATGGAGAGGTATGACCCAGAACAATAAATATGCCATTGAAGTCCATCACCTGACCAAGCGGTACAAGGAATTGTCCGCGGTTGACAATATATCGTTTGCCGTTGAAAAAGGTGAGTTGTTTGCGCTGCTGGGCCCCAACGGAGCCGGCAAGACCACGACCGTGGAGATTCTCAATACCATCCGAACACCCACATCCGGCAAAGTGATGCTTCTTGGAATGGATGTCACCGAAAAAAAATATGACATCATCCCCCGCATCGGGGTCCTTCCCCAGGGGTTCAGTTCCTTTGACCGAATCACGGTCAAAGAGACCCTCCAGTATTATTCCCGGCTTTTTTGCCGGAAAAAACCGGATATTGACGGGCTGATGGCGCTTGTGAACTTAAAAGACAAGGCCGCAGTCCAGTACAAGAATCTTTCCGGCGGGTTGAAACAGCGCCTGGGCATCGCGGTTGCCCTGGTGAACGACCCTGAAATCGTGTTTCTGGACGAGCCCACAACGGGGCTCGACCCCCTGGCCCGGCGCGCCATGTGGGAGGTTCTTCTGGATCTTAAGAAAAAGGGGAAAACCCTGTTTCTCACCACCCACTACATGGAGGAAGCCGAACTTCTTGCAGACACGGTTGCCATCGTAAAAAAAGGAAAGATCACCGCGATGGATTCTCCCGGAGAACTCATAGAAAACAATGCCGATTACCTGGTCGTCATGCTCAAATCCGTGGATGAAACCGTGTTTGACATCGTTAAAAAAATGGGATTTGCCCCGGACCATGACAGCCACGGGCATATCACGGTCCGGCTTGCCCACACGGACGATGTCCGAAGATTGCTCAACGCCGTCAGAGAAGGCGGGGCATCGTTTACCGGTCTGGATGTCCGCAAGCCCAATCTGGAAGAGGTGTTCCTCAAACTGACGGATGACACTTTTTTGAAACATGTTGCCGGGATCGAGGAGGCACAATGAACCTGCACATCATCCATGCCAATATCATTCGGGCCAACATCATCGTGAGCATCAAGAGCTTCTACCGGGAAAAGACGGTGGTGTTTTTCAGGATTGCCTTTCCCGTCATCCTGATACTGGTATTCGGCACCATTTTCATGGAAAGAGACAATGAAGTTTTTGAATTGAGCATCCAGGATCTGGACCGGACAACGTCATCCCAACAACTTGTGGAAGCGCTCGATCAAAGCGAACGATTCAACATCACACCCGTCTCTCCTGACGCAAATGCCAAACAGTATGCCAAGGACAACAATTTGAATCTGATTGTCATTATTCCCGAAAATTTTGAGATGTCTCTCATGGAAAAAATGGCGGCCGACCACTTTGAAACCCCCGTCACCCTCACCCAAGTATACGACCCCGGCGCCTTTGGAGTGACCACCAAAATTGGGGTGCTGGACATGGCCCTGGCCAAAATCAACCAGGAAATGTCCGGTAAACCGCCGCTTATTGCCTCGGAACCCGTATCCATACTTAAAAAAAAATACCGGTTCATTGAATTCTTTGTCCCCGGGATCATTGCCATGGCAGTGATGACGGCCAGCCTGTTCGGTTCCGTGAACGTCAATGCCGAACTGTTGCAGAAAGGCGTCATCCGAAAGCTTTCCACCACCCCCATCACCCGGATTGACTGGATTTTGTCAAACGTATTGTACCAGTTCATTCTTGCGGTTGTATCCACGGCCGTGATGCTGCTGGTGAGCTATGCCGTATTTAAGGTCAGTCTTGAGATCAATGCCTGGCTGGTGGTGTTTGTGGCCCTGGACGTATTTGCATTTGTGGGACTGGGCATGATTCTCACCCGCGTGGCCAGGGAAGCTGAAAGTGCCTCAGCCGCGGCCGATGCCCTGATGTTTCCCATGATGTTTCTGTCCGGAACATTTTTTCCTGTGGAGATGATGCCTGAATTTTTACAGACGTTTGCCAGGATTCTGCCGCTGTATTATGTGAACGAAGGACTCAGGGCCGCCATGATCGCTGTGGACCACACGGCTGCCCTGAAATCCGCTTTGATCATCGGCGCGTTTGCCGCCGTGGTGTTTGTTCTCGGCATCATGACAACAAGAATAGGCGGAGAGACCCCATGATTTTCAATGCAAGAGACAGGATCACCCGGGGGCTGTTGTCATTGGCCAGATCTCCTTTGCCGTTTCATCTGTATTACCGCCGCCATTTTCCGTTGCCCGCAGTCCTCCTGATTGAAAACACCAATGCCTGCAACGCCCACTGTGTGATGTGCCCCCGTGAAAAGCTGACCCGGAAACCCGGCATCATGGCATTTGAGTTATTTGAAAAAATCATCAGAGAAGTGTCGGAAGTAAAACGAAAACCCGTTGTGCATCTGCACGGATTTGGAGAACCGCTGCTGGATGAATCATTACCGGACCGGATCAGGCTCGCAAAAGATTTCGGGATAAACCATACCTATCTGGTGACCAATGCCTCGTTATTATTTCCCGAAACGGCAAAAAAAATCATCGATGCGGGACTGGATGAGATGAAAATCAGCTTTTACGGCACGGATGACGACTCCTATTGCCGCACCATGGAAGGGCTGGATTTCAAGGTAGCGTTAAACAATATCATCGAATTTGTGAAAATCAGAAAGGAGATGAAAAAAAAGACACCGAAACTGATCCTTCAATACCTGCCTCAGGAAACCAATGGCGCTGCAATAAAAGACTTTAAAATCCTGGGGCGCGCTGTTCTGGACAAAAAAGTGGGCGACCGCCTGAATGTCAGCGCTCTGGACAATTTCGGCGATGGACGGGCGTACAACCCGGTCAAAGGAAACATAGCGTCTGTCTGTTTTTATCCCTGGTCGGCCATGTCCGTGCTCTGGGACGGCAGGGCTGTGACCTGTTGTGTGGATTATAACGGGGTTCAGGAAGTAGGGAATCTGAACTCCCAGACGGTCGCGGAAATCTGGAACGGGCCGGTAATGACCGGCATCCGAAAAAACTTCGGCCGGCTTGACTATAGCGGATTTCCGGTCTGTCAGTGCTGTGACTGGGTACACCGGCGGTAATGGGGGGGTGACAGATGAAAAAAAAGATATTTTTTATATGCGGCTCCATGAACCAGACCACCCAGATGCACCAGATCGCAAGGCACCTTGAGGAATATGACCATGCGTTTTCTCCTTTTTATGTCGACGGATTTGACCGGATTCTCAAAAAACTGGGAATGATCGAATTCACCGTCGCAGGCAACAAACTGTCAAACCGATGCCGGGACTATCTCCGGGACCAGAGTCTTCCTATCGATGAAAGGGGGCGCAATCGGCCCTACGACCTGGTGGTGACCTGCTCGGATGTGTATCTGCAAAAGAATATCTCAGGCAACCGGATGGTGCTGGTCCAGGAAGGGGTGACCGATCCTGAATCTTTCATGTGCCATCTGGTCAGCCGGTTCCGGTTTCTTCCGCTCTGGTTTGCCGGCAATGCATTGACCGGTCTCAGTGATGCATATGAGGTATTCTGTGTTGCCAGTGACGGATATCGGGATTTTTTCACCCAAAAAGGGGTTTGCCCTGAAAAAATGGTTGTCACGGGGATCCCCAATTTCGACAATTGCCGGCAATACAGCAGCAACACCTTTCCCTATAAAGGCTATGTGCTGGTGTGTACGTCGGCCCTGAGAGAAACGCTCCAGTTTGAAAACCGCCGGGCCTTTATCCGAAAAGCTGTTGAGATCGCCGGTTCCCGCCAGCTTATCTTCAAGCTTCACCCCGGCGAAAAACACAGACGCGCCACCCGGGAAATAAACAGATACGCCCCTGGGGCCATGGTGTTTTCGACGGGCAATGCCGAAGAGATGATCGCAAACTGTGATGTTCTGATCACCCGGTTTTCTTCGACGGCCCTTGTGGGCCTTGCCCTGGGCAAAAAAACCCTTTCAGACTTTAATATGGAAGAAATGCGTCGATTGACGCCTGTACAGAACGGTTCGGCGGCCCTGAACATCGCTGGTGTCTGCCGCCGGCTGCTCGAAAGAGAGGACCCATGTTAAATCAATTCATTGATATTGCCACCCAGAAAATTCGTGCCAAACGCATGGCATATTTTGGAAAGCACCCGGATGTGTATACAAAAATATATGCCTATACCCGGCCAAATGTGCTAAAGGCCCTGGGATATTATCCCTATTATCCGAAAATCGAAAAAGCCAATGCCACCCAGGTCACCATTGACGGAAAACAAAAAATCATGCTGGGATCCAATAATTATCTTGGGCTCACCAACCATCCCAAAGTGATTGAAGCCGGTGTAAAAGCGCTGCGGGAATACGGCTCGGGATTGACCGGCAGCCGTTTGCTGAACGGCAATACCCTGCTGCACGATCAACTGGAAGAACAGCTGGCGGATTTTGTTCACATGGAAAGCGCCCTGGTGTTTTCCACGGGATTCGGTACCAATTTTGGAACCATCACGACCATCTGCGGTCCGGATGATTTGATTTTCAGTGATGAATACAATCATGCGTCCATTGTCGACGGGATCCGTTTTTCCGGTGCACGAAAATGCAAATACAAACACAATGACATGCAGGATCTGGAAGAAAAACTGGCCTTTTCAGATCCAAAATACCCCCGGTTCATTGTCACGGACGGCATCTTCAGTATGGACGGGGATATTGCCAGACTGGATGACCTGGTTGCCCTGTCTAAAAAATACCCTTCCCGCCTGATGGTTGATGATGCCCATTCCTTTGGGATTTTAGGTCCCCGTGGCGACGGGACTGCCGCCCATTTTGACGTCACAAAAGATGTGGACCTGATTATGGGGACTTTCAGCAAATCCTTAGGCTGCATCGGCGGATTTATTTCCGGTGAAAAACTGGTGATCGAATATTTAAAACATCATTCCCGGACCATGCTTTTCACGGCATCCCTGCCCCCTTCCAATGTGGCGTCCGTCATGGCGGCCTTAAGAATCATCCAGGCAGAACCGGAACGCCGTGAACAATTGATCGACCATGCCCGGTTTATTCGTGACGGTTTAAAATCACTGGGATTTGATATCGGTGAAAGCGTCACCCCGATCATTCCCATTATTATCGGCAAAGATCTCAAGACGTTTCAGGTATGGAAAGACCTGATGGATGCGGGGGTTTACACAAATCCCATTGTGTCTCCGGCCGTACCCCGGGGCAGGGCCCTGCTGCGTACCAGCTACATGGCAACCCACACGCGCAAACAACTGGAATTCTGTCTGGATATGTTTGAAAAAACCGGCAGAAAAGCCCGCATTATCCGTTGAAAGCAAAGACGATGAAACCAAAGCAAGCGTCATTAAAAACCGTATTGATCACAGGCGCATCTTCCGGCATCGGCAAATGTACGGCCGCGTATCTGGCCGCAAAGGGATTTCGGGTGTATGGCACATCCCGCAGGCCTGAATCCTGTCCAGAAATAAAAAATGGTTTCATAATACCCATGGATGTCCGGGATACTGCTTCTGTGAAAAAAGCCATTGCACATATTGTCGAAAAAGAAGGGCATATCGATATCCTGGTAAACAATGCCGGGGTTGGTATCGCCGGTACGGTTGAAGACACATCCACAGAAATGGCCAAAGCGCTGTTTGATACCAATTTTTTCGGCATCTGCCGCGTATTGCAGGAAGTGCTCCCGGTGATGAGACAACAGTCCGAAGGACTCATCATCAACATGAGTTCCATTGGGGGCATCATCGGGCTTCCCTTTCAGGGGATCTATTCGGCATCCAAATTTGCTGTGGAAGGACTTTCAGAAGCCTTATACAAAGAGTTGTCCCTGTCAGCCATCAACGTGGTCCTGATCGAACCCGGGGACTTTAAAACCGAATTTACGGCCAACCGGCAGACCATTAACACAACCCATCATGCCGATAAATTCCAGCGCACAATGAAAGTCATTGAAAATGATGAACAAAACGGTCAGCCGCCGTTGAAAATTGCGTATCTCATTGAAAAGATCATCCACACCCCCACCCCCCGGTTGCGATATGCCGTGGGGGCGTTTGATCAGAAATTATCCCTGGTTTTAAAAAAAATCTTGCCCAACCGATGGTTTGATCAAATCATCATGTCGTATTATCAGCTGAAATAGTGGCTGAAACGAAAGGGGAAGGCAGCGCCGGCAGCCCAGACGGTTCAGGGCGTATCCGGCACCTCCGCCCTGGGCATGCCCCAGGACCGGATTGCAAAGAGACTGGGCCTGGCCCGGACATCGTTTCAATACCATTTGCCGAAAATGGCAGCGTTGCCAAATTCGGCAAAAGCCGATTTTTCCCGGGGATTCACCGTTGCCCAGGTGACGCAAAAGTACGGCTGGCCTGATCCTGGATCCCATGGCCGGGGGCGGCGTGATCCCGGATACCTGCCTTGAGATCGAACTTTTTACATGAAATATTTCATCTGATCAAGGGCTTTTATGACCTGTCAGCGCCCGGGTATGTGATTGTCCGGGACCAAAACAATTGACATGCGGGCATTTCATTGATATGGCATTCATGATAGGGAAAAACTATTCCGCTCCCTAAATATCAACTGTTTTATTAACGTATGAGGATTCCTTCAGATTGATAAACCATGTTTTTCGAATCATTGCGGTCCTTTTAATTGTTTTTCCTTTCATCAGTTGTGAGACGAAAAATTACAAAGATCCCCTGACCCCGGAAGAAAGAGCGTGGCTGATTCAGCATGATGGAAAGATAACACTGGCCGTTGAAGCAGGTTATGCACCCTTTGCATTTATTGATGAGAACGGTGAGAGCCGGGGGCTGGCAACGGAATATATCGCGTTGCTGGAAAACAAATTGAATTTCAAAATCAATAAAATCAAGTTCAACTCACTGAACGAAATCCTGGATGCGGCCAAAAACAAAGAAATCGACATCGTAAATGCAGTGACCCGGACCCAGAATCGGGCACAGTATCTGCTTTTTACAAAACCGTTTATCGAAATACCGAACGTGATCATTGTCAGAAAGGATCAAAAAAAATCTCTTTCAGTCGGCCAGATGAAAAACATGAAAGTATCTCTGGTTAAAGGCTATGCCATTACAGAATACCTGATCACTAATTACAATGACCTGGAGATTGAACCGGTTCCGGATGATCTGACCGCACTGTTGAATGTCTCTTTCAGCCGGACGGATGCGGCAATTATAGACCTGGCGACTGCCTCATATTTTATGGAACAGAAAGGAATTACAAACCTTCGCATCGCAGGAGATACCGGCCATGATATAAAGCTCGCCATCGCTTCCAGAAATGATTGGCCTGTATTGAACCGAATTTTAGCAAAAGGCCTGTCAACGATCACGGATAATGAGCGGGAACTCATTAAAAACAGATGGTTTTCTTTGGGTCGGCTCAGCCTGCTCGAAAGTCAGGAATTCTGGACCATTATATTAACAGCTTTCTCTGTTTTCCTGGTATTTCTCGGATTGATACTGGTTTGGAACCGGATTTTAAAGCGGGAGGTTGCGCAACGTACAAGCCAGTTAAAAAAAGAACTGATTGAACGAACAACCGCTGAAAATGAGATAAAAAAACAGAAACGCCTGTTTGAAACCATGTTCAACACCATACCGGATGGCGTTGTCATAACGAACACACAACGTGAAATCCTGCTGGCAAACAAGGGGATGGAAGCCACATTCGGCTATCTGCCGGGGGATCTTGTGGGAAAATCCACCCAGATGCTTTATGCGGACACATCCAGATATCATGAGGCAGGGACCAGCGTTTTCAACCGTAACGCCAAACGCTCTGGTGAATTATATGTGACTCGCTACCGGAATAAAAACGGCAGAGAATTTTCCGGTGAAACTTTCGGGGCAAAGCTGGTTGATGAAAACAATAACTGGATCGGCAATTTGGGAATCATGCGTGACATCACGGAACGGGAACAATCTGAAATACGGATTCAGCAGGCCCAGAAAATGGAATCTGTGGGCCGGCTGGCCGGCGGTGTGGCCCATGACTTCAATAACATGCTGGGGGTGATTCTGGGACACACGGAACTGGCCCTGTTGCAGGCAGATGAACATCACGAGCTGCATGATGATCTCAAAGAAATTCAGAAAGCGGCCAAACGGTCGGCGGACATCACCAGGCAGCTGCTGGCCTTTGCCAGAAAACAGACCATTTCTCCCAGACAGCTGGATTTGAACGATACCGTGGAGAGAATGCTCAATATGCTGCGCCGGCTCATTGGTGAAGACATCGATCTGGTGTGGCAACCCTCTGCCCATCTGTGGCCGGTAAAAATGGACCCGTCACAGATCGACCAGATCCTTGCCAACCTGTGTGTCAATGCACGAGATGCCATTGGGGGCGTGGGCAAACTCACCATAGAAACCGGGAAAAAATCATTTGATGAGGAATATTGTAGTAAACACCCAGGTTTCATCCCCGGTGATTTTGTCCTGCTGGCGGTCAGTGACAATGGGTGCGGCATGGACAAAGAGGTACTGGGTAACCTGTTCGAGCCGTTTTTCACCACCAAAGATGTCGGCAAAGGCACGGGTTTAGGGCTTGCAACAATCTTTGGCATTGTCAAACAGAACAACGGTTTTATCAATGTATACAGTGAACCCGGTCAGGGTTCCACTTTCAGAATCTACCTCCCCCGGATTTTTACTAATGATGGTTGATTTCACACAACTGAAAAAATGGTAAAAATAATGAAAAAGATTGTACTGGTGGTGGTTTTATTAACAACATTTTTTTGTGGGATTTCAGCCATAGCTGAAGAACCTCGTAACGCTGAAAAGGATTCATTCATGAAATCATCTGCTGACTTGGATAAAACAGGCATCGTAAAGGAAGTAACCGATCGTTTCACACAACTCGTAGCCGCAATCAATCAAAAGGATATCGCTGCATGGGAAAAGTATTACAGCAAAAATGAGTTTGTTTCCGCCGTCGCAGGAGGCGTTTTTTTTGCCACGCGAAGTGACTGGGTTCAAGCGATCACATCCAACTTTTCCATGAGAGATAGTCAGCAATTGAAAGTGCGCGAGGTCAAGGTTTTTCCTCTGGCTCCAGACACGGCGCTACTTACAAGTCAAAACAGGGTCGATATGCAGTTGAAGAACGGCCAGGCTACAATATCCACGCATGTATACACAATGATCTGGAAAAAAGGCAAATCTGGCTGGCAAATTATACATTCCCATGAATCCTGGGTGAATGAGCCGGCCAGGAAATAGAAATTTCGTTTATGTTTTAATGAATAAAATGGTTTCAAGTCCAGGAACTCTTTCGAATTCGCTTTTATTTTCTGTAGCCAATAATTCAGAAACAGTCACTGCGCTGATATATACATCGCCATATTCTTCCCAGGGTAAAAAATCTATCTGAAATTTCGATCGCTCAGACAGGCCAATCGTGCAGAACGCGTTTCAGAAACAAGGTCATATATGACCCAAGGTTGGATATGGCCTTATTCCGTGTTTTTTTCCTGTGTGGAAAAGATGCCGGCGATTAAGATTTCCGATATATTTCAACCGGATGATTGTTGATATGTTTGGTATTGCCGGCATGGCACACAACTTGATTGTAATATATTAAAAAGAGGAGGGCGCTATGGTAAAAATTCTGATAGACCAGTTATCTGAAAATATCGTAGAGACAATACATGAACCCCTTTTGGTGCTGGATTCAGACCTGAAGGTCATCTTGGCAAACCGCAGTTTCATTGATTCATTCAAGGTAACGCGAAAAGAAACTTTAGGCAGTTTTGTCTATGATCTTGGCAACGGACAATGGGATATTCCCCGGTTAAGAGAACTGCTTGAAAAAGTTCTCCCTGAAAAAAACCCGTTTGACAACTATGAGGTTGAACACAATTTTGCCGCCATCGGCAGGCGCATCATGCTTTTGAATGGCCGGCAGATTGAACAGGCCGCGGGCAAAGGGCAAATCATCCTTCTGGCCATCGAGGACATTACCGAGCGCAGGCAATTGGAAATGTTATTGGCGGATTCTGAAAAGCGCTACAGGCGACTTTTTGAGACCGCAAACGACGGGATATTGCTTCTCGAAAAAAACGAAGGGCATATCGCCCAGGCCAACCCGGCTGTCACGTCGATGCTGGGTTATTCCACCAGCGAATTCTTCGGAAAAAAATTAAAGGATGTCGGGTTTCCGGATCATATGGGAACGATTCAAGCGTTATTGCAGGCCCTGGAGCAGAACGGCATTGTTCATTACAACGATACGCCGATACATAAGAAGACGGGGGAAGTGTTATATAGCGACATTTATATGGTTGACAAGGCAGATCTGGTTCAATGCAACATCCGGGACGCCACCCGGCATCGAAATCTTGAAGCCCAGCTGCGCCAGGCCCAGAAGATGGAGGCAGTCGGTTCGCTGACAGGCGGCATTGCTCATGATTTCAACAACATACTCAATGTGATCATAGGGTATGGCACCATGGTAAAGGACAGGCTGGACCCCGGCAGCCCTGCAATGGAAAACATGAACGAGGTACTCACTGCTGCTGACAGGGCTGCGGAACTTATCCGAAAACTGCTTGTCTTCAGCCGAGAACGGATTGTTGAAGTGAAATCCGTCAATATCAATGCACTTATCTTTGATTTACAGAAAATGCTTGTCCGGATAATCAAGGAAAGTATCGAATTTCATTTGGACCTTGCAAACAGGTCCTTGATCGTGCGGGCGGATGCCGGGGAGATAGAACATGTGCTGATAAACCTTGCCACAAACGCCAGAGACGCAATGCGTGAGGGCGGACGGCTGACCATCAGCACCGGGCTCAGTGAAATGGATGAAGAATCCGTTGCCGCATACGGATATGGAAAGCCCGACAGGTATGTGCGGATCACGGTTGCGGATACAGGGACGGGAATGGATGCAAAAACTCAGAAAAAAATATTCGACCCTTTTTTTACCACAAAAGACGTTGGCAAAGGGACCGGGCTTGGCCTTGCCGTTTCCTATGGAATTATAAAACAGCATAACGGATACATCAACGTTTACAGCGAACCGGGACAAGGCACGGTTTTTAACATATTTTTGCCCCTGAGCGAAGAAACAGCAACCGGGGATGAAAAGGCGGATGCCGCCGCCCCTGTGATGGGCGGGAATGAGACCGTCCTGGTAGCCGAGGACGAGACGTCCCTGAGAAAATTGATCAAAACCGTGCTGGAGTCCTCTGGTTACTGTGTTATTCTCGCAGAGGACGGACAAGATGCGGTCACGAAATTCATGGAGAACAGGGAACGTATCAATCTGGTTATGCTGGATATGATCATGCCCAAGAAAAGCGGCAAAGAGGTCTGTGAGGTGGTCAGAAAAATGGATCCCCGGATGAAAGTGCTCTTTGCAAGCGGATATGCCATGAATAACATCACGAAAAAAGAAATGACAAAGGACGTTTTTGACTTCATCCACAAACCTTTCCGGCCGAAAGACCTTTTGATAAAAGTCAGGGAGATTCTGGACCGGCAAGGCAAGTAGAGGTTGAACATGTTAAAAAACAGCGAACAACCCTTTGTGGGGATTGAAAAAAACAGAATCAGATTCTTTTTTTATATCGGTTCCGTGTCGGGAATCATTCTACTCGCAGTTGTCCTTTCATTCATTTACTCACATAGTTTGAACCAGGAATACTCTGATAAAATCCAGCAATTCTCGGTGAAGGTCTAAAATTCCCAGAAAAATGTCAATCCACCAAAATTCAGTCCGATGTCAGCTGAGAATTAGGATTTTTCAGCCCAAATCGCAGGCATTTATGTATCAGGTTTGTGGAAAATGTCAAGAAAACCGGATAGAAGCCAATAGAGATCCATTGACCTGAAACGGCCTTGATGAATCAGAATCATTTGTTGACCGGGCGAAGCAAATTTTCATGGAGCACGAATATCGGTTGGTGGGGAGATCACAAAACCAAGCAGTGATTCCCAATTTTCGAATATTATGACCCGGATTGTACAACGCAACTGGTTCCAGAATTCTTTTTTTGCACTGAATTTGGCCCTGGCTATTTGGTACAAAGGGTCTTTGAGTTCAATGATTTGATGCATAAAAAAAGCCAGCAGGGTAAACAGGAAAAAATTGAATGATAAGTTCTTTTTCCATGGCCATAGTTGTGCTCAGCATGATAACCAAGATTTTTCAGGGTATTGAAATTTTCGTTTTCAATTTTCCATTTTGCCCGACCTGCCTTGACAAGCTTTTTCACATTGTTGCCAGTGACCCGGATATCAGTGACCCAGCTGTTTTTATAGGTGATTTTATCTCCATCCCGGATGATGCTGTATTCAAAAAAATTGACCAGCGGTGCTGATTTGTTTCCATTCAACCTGATATCATTGATCCATTCATATCTATGAATGGCGCCCTCGTTATCCTGCCACTCCAAAAGGTGAGCCTGGTCCAGATCCTCTTTTTCTATGAGTTGATCGAATAAAACCTTATGGCTGCTGGGCTTTGCTATCAGAATATATGACATTTTGTTTTGATTGAGAGCCTCAATAAACGGCTGCCTTGAATACAGATCATCGGCTGTAATCACGATCTCCAGTTTTGGATGCTCTTGTCGAATCCGGTTTAAAAAGCGCTTGCCGGCGTTGATCTCACAATCCTGTTTTTTTGAACCATCACTGTTTTTGATTGGTTCCGGTGCCAACGGGACCACCTGTTTTTTTTCTGGATGCACAATAGACGCGCCCAAAACTTTATGGGAGTAATTAATGGTTCCATTTTTGTAACCCTTTGTTAAACATGAGGGGCAGTTGATAGTTTCTGAACTGAAATACTGTGTACCATCAATGGGCAGGAGATACCCCTCATCCAGAAATTGAAAAGGTTGCAACTGATTTCCCCGTTGCAGCAGTCGGAAAAAATCGTTGAAAATTGGAAGCAGCTTTTGAGAAGGTATGGCATCAATGATGTCTCTTAATTGGTTGTCTTTGGGAATCGTTTCAACTTGAAACAACGTCTGCAGATTATTCATTTGCGTCTGTTCCTGCAGACGTCTTTGAAATTCGAGCATTGAAGCATCTTGAAAATACATCATGGCAAGGGCGCTCAGACAGGCATCATGCATGGAATGCTTGATTTTTCCAACCTGCCGCATCTCAATCTCAGCGATTTCATTGACGCGGGCTGAGACCGACTTTCTGAGGTTTGAAAAACCAAGTTTTGTTCCAGTATTCAAGCTGATAGCTCCCAAGTATTGTGCATTTGGATAAAGCTATCATAAAATGATAAAAAAGTCTAGTTTATATTTTCAATTATTTCAATTAGTTATAAAATATTTAAATTTCCCGTCAAGGAGATTACGGCTTTGTGATGCCTCAGGCAATGCCAGTGAGATTGGAAAAAATATTACGAAGTAAAAAAAATATCTGATGCATGAAAAGCCGATTTTACAGCATTTTTAGGTTCACCGAGAATTGCTGGATAAAATCAATCAGTTATCGACATCTATCATAGATGAAAAAAAAAGATTTCTGCGGAACTCAGTTGAACGGACAATATATTATATTCAGCAGGAAAGGGCTCGGGTCAGTCACGAATACGCTTCCAAGGGTCTGACAAAAGAACAGATAAAATCTGAAAGCGTAGATCGTATCAGCAAATATATCCGGGAGATGCGTCTTATCGATGACGGCTATGTATGGGTCAATCGTATCGTTGATTATAAGGGTGGTGACAACTATGCGGTACGCCAGATCCATCCCAATCTTCCCGAAACCGAAGGGACGTGGCTCTCTACCCATACTATGGATATCAAGGGGGGCCGCCCTTACGAAGAAGAACTGAACGGGGTTAAAAAGAATGGGGAGTTGTATTTCGAATATTATTTCAAAAAAATGAATTCAGAAAAAATCGCGCATAAAATGACCTTTGCCAAGCTCTACAAGCCATATGACTGGGTCGTTGCAACGGGTGTTTATCTTGATGATGTGGATCAGCTTATTGAGAAAGAAACCCGAAAGATGCAGCAGACACTCAACAGACAAAGGCTTCGCTCGTTTTCGATTGCATTTTTTGCTTCCCTGATATCAATTGTGGTGATCGTGTTTTTTGAAAGGCAGATGGGTCGTTTAATATCATCCTATGAGAACAGAATTCAAAAGCATACAAACAGCTTAGTGGAGCAGAAAGAAAAAGCGGAAAAAGCATTACGCGAAGTAAAGCAATTGAAGGGAATGCTCCCCATCTGTTCACATTGCAAGAAAATACGTGATGACAAAGGATA
The DNA here is from genome assembly GCF_000350545.1 of Desulfotignum phosphitoxidans DSM 13687. Taxonomy (GTDB): domain Bacteria; phylum Desulfobacterota; class Desulfobacteria; order Desulfobacterales; family Desulfobacteraceae; genus Desulfotignum; species Desulfotignum phosphitoxidans. Next base: position 773,606 of record NZ_APJX01000001.1, on the reverse strand, counting down.
TTGGAATCAAATTGAAAAATATATCCATGAACATTCAGATGCTCAGTTCAGTCATGGTATCTGCCAGGAATGTGCCAAAAAATATTACCCTGACTTCAACATTTCTGAAGATGTATGAGAAGCTGGAAAAGACCCTTGGAGGGATCGATGATGAATGATGAAAAGGCCATCCATACGCATTCGCTTGCCAGGAAACTGCTGCCCTACGTGGTTTTGGCAATTCTGCTTTCCCTGTCTGTCGCAGCCTGGCTGTTTTTTAAAAACATGTATGTTGAAAGGGCGCAGCAACGGTTCGATGAATATATCACTCCGAAAATCGATCACAAAATTGACTTCAAACTCTACGACGGCCCAGACATCTCGCCCGCAGCCCTGATGTTTGATTCACATGTTTTGCCCGGTTCACGGAATGGAAGACACCGGCCCATGTTCTCGGAAACCCGGACCCTGGATCTTTATGGTCATCAATGGACCCTGGCAATCGGAACATCGCCTGTTTTCGAGGCTGAGGTGGATTTCTATATTCCCAAAATCATTCTTGGCAGCGGAATTATCATCAGCCTGTTGATATTTCTCCTTCTTAAAACGGTGGGAGATTCGGGCCAGCGCGCGGAATCTTTGGCCCGTCAAATGACCCTGGATCTGCGTCAGAGCGACGAGGTGCTGCGACGTATGTCTGAATTGCTCAGCATCAGCGGACGTATTGCAAAGATCGGCGGCTGGGAATTAGATCTGGAAACCCAAAGGATGACCTGGACGGAGGAAACCTATCGCATTCATGAAATGGATCCTTCCCACCAGCTGGATCTCACCACGGGCTTCAACTTTTACACGCCGGAGTCACAGCCGATCATTACCGCAGCTGTGCAGGCCGCCATCGATAAGGGCGAGCCATATGATCTTGACCTGCAACTGATCACAGCCCGGGGGAAAACGATTTGGGTACGCGCTCTGGGAATCGCCGAACGACGCGACGACAGAACCGTTCGTCTGCTTGGCGCATTTCAGGACATCACCGAACGCAAGCAGGCAGAAAACGATTTGCGGGTCAGCGAAGCCCAGGTCCGCTCGCTCATGAACAACTCGCCCATCGGCTTCGCCCTGCTCGACCTGGAGGGCCATTTTCTTGACGTCAATGCCGCTTTATGTCAAATGACAGGGTATTCAAAAGATGAATTGCGCCAGAACACCTTACAGGTCATCACCCATCCCCACGATCTGGATACGGATGTTGCTTATGTACGCCAGATGCTGAAAGGTGAGATCGCTGCCTACCGGATAAAGAAGCGCTACATTCACAAGGACGGACATACTGTCTGGGGACTGTTGTGTGTATCGCTGGTCAATAACAAAGACGGCTCGCCAAACTATTTTATTTCTCAGTATGTGGACATCTCCGCCGAAACACAGTCCGAAAAGAACCATATCGCCATGCTGGCTGCCGAGGCGGCCAACCGGCAAAAGAGCCTGTTTTTGTCCAACATGAGCCATGAGATCCGCACCCCCATGAACGCCATTATGGGATTTGCCCAGGTCCTGGATCGCGATTCTTCACTGACCCCCGGGCAGAAGAAGCAGATTCGCATCATCAACCGCAGCGGCCAGCATTTGCTGCGGCTGATCGACGATATCCTCGACATATCGAGGATCGAGGCCGGAAGGATCCGGCTGAATCCCATCGTCTTCGGACTTGAGGACTTCCTGGACGATGTGGAGAATATGTTCCAGTCCCGGGCCGAGGCCAAAGGGCTTACATTGATCGTCGAACGGGATGCCGGGCTTCCGGGCTGGGTGCGTGGCGACGAGGGCAAGCTGCGTCAGGTACTGGTCAATCTGCTGGGCAATGCAGTCAAGTTCACTGAAAGCGGCGGGGTCAGCCTGCGGGCGTGCAGCGAGCCTGCGGCAAAACATACGGGCAAGGGCAAAAAGCCCCTGCGGCTGGTCTTTGAGGTGGAGGACAGCGGCCCGGGAATTGCTGAATCCGATCAGGAGCGCATCTTTCACGCATTTGAACAGGTAGCGTCAGAACGCATAATTCAAGGAACCGGTTTGGGCCTTTCCATCTCCCTCAGGCTGGTGAAGATAATGGGCGGCACACTGACAGTGGAAAGTGTGGTGGGCAAAGGCAGTTGCTTTGGCTTCAGCGTGCTGTGCGAGCCGGCCGAGGCCATACAGAAATCAAAAGCGCCAAAATTGCCTGAAGTGGTGGGGCTGGAACCCGGCAGCGGCCCCTGGCGAGTGCTGGTGGTGGATGATGTGTTGTCCAACCGCGCCCTGTTGCACGCCCTGCTGTTGTCCCTGGGTTTTGAGGTACAGGAAGCGGAAAACGGCGCAGAGGCCATTGAAATATTTGAAGCATGGGCCCCTCATGCCGTGCTCATGGACATGCGCATGCCCGTGATGGACGGTTACGAGGCGACCCGGCGCATCAAGGCCACGGACAAGGGCCGTACCACGCCCGTGATCGCGGTGACGGCCTCCGTCTTCATGGGCAGGGAGGAGGAGGTCATGGCTACGGGGGTATCCGCTTTCCTGCGCAAACCATTCCGGCCCGAGGAACTGTACGAAACCCTGGGGGAATATCTGGACCTGCGGTATGTGTATGCCGATGAACCGTCCGAAGCCCCGCAACAGCCCAGGGCCGTCGCACTTACGCCGGAGGCCCTGGCCGCCCTTCCCCGGGACCTGGTCCAGGACATGGCAGAAGCCGTGGCCGAGGGCGACATGGCCCGCCTGACGGAGTTGATCCGCCGGGTTGAAGATCTGGATGAATCCGCGGCCCGGGGGTTGAAGACCCTGGCCGACCAGTACGATTACACAAAACTCAATGAACTGCTGGGCAAAGGAGGGAACAACAATGGATGAAAGAACGGAGACTGCAACCCTCATGGTGGTGGACGATACCCCGGCAAACCTGAATCTTCTAAGGGATATGCTGAAGGGCAAAAATTACCGGGTGCTGACTTTCCCCGACGGCAGGATGGCCCTGAACGCTGCGGCCAAAAACCCGCCGGATCTGATCCTGCTGGACATCATGATGCCGGAGATGGACGGCTTTGAGGTCTGCAAACGCCTCCAGGCCGATGACGTGCTCAAGGAGATCCCCGTGCTGTTCATCAGCGCCCTCACGGAAGTGACGGACAAGGTCAAGGCGTTTTCCGCAGGGGGGGTGGATTACGTGACCAAACCCTTCCAGTTCGAGGAGGTCAGCGCCCGGGTGGAGACCCACCTGCGCCTGCGCAAAATGAAGATCGAACTGGAGAAGTACAATCTTCATCTGGAAGAACGGGTGAACGAACAGGTCAAAGATATCTCCGACTCGCAACTGGCCACACTCCTGGCCGTCTCCAAAATGGCGGAATACAGGGACGATGAAACCGGGCACCACATCGAACGCACCCGGACGTTTTGCAGGATCATCGCCGAGCACTTGCGAACCAATCCGCGCTATGAAAACAGCATCAGCGACGTTTATGTGGAAAACATCTTTCACGCCGCGCCTCTGCACGATATCGGCAAGGTGGGCATTGCCGACAGCATCCTTTTAAAACCCGGCAAGCTCACATTCAAACAATGCGAAATCATGAAGACCCACACAGTGATCGGGGCAAACACCCTGCAAACCGTTCGCGACAAATATCCGAAAAACGCCTTTGTCAACACGGGAATCGCCATTGCCCGATCCCACCACGAAAAATGGGACGGCAGCGGCTACCCCGACGGGCTGGCCGGAGAAGACATCCCCCTGGCCGGCCGCATCATGGCCCTGGCTGATGTCTATGATGCCCTGCGGTCCAAACGTCCTTACAAGCCGGCTTTTTCCCATGAAAAGAGCTGCGGGATCATCCTGGAAGGCGCCGGGCAACATTTCGACCCGGCCGTGATCGAGGTCTTCCATACGGTCAAATCCGAATTTGCCGCGATCCGTCAGCAAATGGCCGATGACGCGCAGTGAACCCGCCATTCTCAAACGCGAAACTAGGGGGTGTTCCGCGTTGTCAGCGTAATGGGAATAAGTGTGTGGTACACACCGGCACTGGCATCGCGCCGGTTTTGCAGCAGGGCATGCACGGGCAGGCGCAGCCGCCGTCGCTCGCCCGGGCCCAGCTCCAGAATGACGCGCAGGGCCCGGGCCCCGTTGCGGTCATCGCCCCAGGGCTCGGTAAACTGTGCATCACGGTAAAAGGCAGCGGCCAGGGTGCTTTGGCCGGCCCGGAGCAAGGCGGTTTGCCGTCCCATGGTCGGGAAGGCCAGCGCCAGCTCCGTGTGACGCACGGCAGTTGATGGGTTCAGGCAGACTACCACCACTTCCCCTTCACCGACAATTCGGGACGGCTGCCGCAGATTGAGCCGGCCAAAGTTGAGGCTGGCGGACACCAGGCTGCATTGTACCTGGGCCAGGTCGCCGGCCAGGGAATCGTCCGTTGCGGCTCCGGCCCAAACCATGACGGGGCGCCACTGCAGAAAAAATATAGACATGGCCATTGCACAGGCCAGCAGCCAGGCATGCCGGCGGGGTGACCTTGCCATCTGCCGGCGCGGGGTCATTTCATGCCCTCCAGATCGCAGGTATATGGGCCCAGCCGTGGCTGCGGGTCCGTGGTGTCTGGGCGTTTGACGATGATGTGGCAAAAGCTGCCTTGATGGGTCACTTCCAATTCCGCCTCTTCAGGCAGATCTGTCAAGTAAGCCTCCCCTCGCAGGCCCACCAATGCGGTTTCGCCGCTCATCAGAACCTTGACGCGGGCACCGGCCGGCACGGGCCGTCCGTCCGGCAGGTGCAGTATGAGCAGGGCCGGTCGCTCGCGCAGCATGGGGAACTCGACCAGCACCCCGCCGCGGCCACGCGGCACGGCTGTAATCTCGGTACGGGTGATGCGGTATTCCAATGGCACCTCTTCGGGCCGCACCGCAAGCAGGTTTTCCTGGTAGGGACTCAAGGTCGTGATGAGCGCCTGCCCGCGGGAATCGCTCACGGCCACCGGCAGATTCCAGCGGTACAACGGGATGCCGGGCGCGTCACCCGTGGTCACCAGGGCAAAGCCGCTGTTGATGGGGGGGGCAAAAAAAGTCCGGCCAGCCAGCACGCCCAAACTGCCGGACGTACGCATGCGCCACGCCTCCCGGTCGGGGCGGACCTCAATATCCAGGCCGTGTTCACCCAGGGCTGAACGGGCGTCGACGCCGGCAAAATAGCTGGACTGGTTGTCATCGTTTGAGGAGAGGTCGCTGCTCAGCCCGAGCCGGTAGGCCATGCCTTTGTCGGTTACGGGCGGGCTGGTGTATTCGGCGCGCATGGTCACAGCGTCCTTCTGCTGTTGAAGGCTGGTGCTGACAAAACCGCGCGATCCCAGCGGGACGTTGAGCGTCAGCAGCACCGTCGTATCATCATCGCTGCGCAGGCCATTAAGCGACACACTAAAGTTTCTGAAGCTTTTGGCCCAGCCCGCTCCGAGGATGGTCCGCGTGCGGTTGTCCCAGGTTGAGAGGCGGCCCCAGGAGGCGCTCACGCTGCCGAGGTTTTCCAGAGAGCGTGCCGCAAACACACGCAGGTCGTTACGCGGCCGCCCCGGTGATTCGACCGTATCTCCCAGCAGGCGAAAATCGTCAGACGCATAGCTGATGCTTGCCCCCGCACTGCTCACCTCGGCCCCCCAGTGCACAGACGCGCCCACCTGATAGCCCGATCCCGCTTCAGATATGCTCTGTGCAAGGCTGGTTTCTCCGATGCTGTTGCCCGGCAGCAGAAAGGTTGCCTTCGCGCCAAGACTCTCGTTGTCCGCGCTGACGGTGCCGCCGAGGCCTAAAGTCAGCCTGCGCGTGAGGCCCCAGCGGTGCGCGCTGGCCAGAAACGGGGTTTGGTAGTCATCCAGCTCGGGTCTCAACAGCCCGGCTGTGTAGCTGAAACTGTGCAGTCCCTGACGGAACAGGCGTTCGGTGTGAATATAGGGGATGGTGACGATGCGTTCGTTGTTGAGTGCATCGCGGATCACCACCTTGACCTGGCCGCTGGTGTCCACCGTGGGCAGACCGCTGATCTCAAACGGGCCCGGCGCGACAGAAAGAGGTGTGCCCACGCGCCGGTCGTTGAGAAAGAATTCCAGCGTGCTGGGCAGGCGGGCCTCATCAAAAATCGTTGGCGTTTCCAGCGTGGAGAAAGTCGGATCCAGGTCAAAATTACTTTGCCAGCTGATGCCGCCGTAGCGCACGCCGGGTACCCCGACCCGGGGTTGCATCACACCATCGCCTACCAAGAGGGTGGTGAGTTTTTCTTCGTTGTCACGCAGGTAGGTGGTGCCCAGACGGCTGAATTTCTGGTCCGGCCGGCCGATGGAGGTCGCGGCCGTTGTGATCTGAAACATGCCCTGTGCCCCAAACAGGGCCAGGCTCTGATTGCTGCCCATGGTCAAAATGCCGGGGTCCGTGTCGTTGACCTGCAGACCGTAGTTCAGCAAGGCGCCGGGCGGCGCCGGCATGGGCGTGCCCGGGTGGGGTGCGTTGAGGTTTATGCGGGTGCCCGTGTACCAGCCGGGCAGTATGTCCAGCGTGATAACGAACCGCTCGGGATCGACGGTGGCTTTCAAACCGTTCCGGCCAAACAGAGGCACGACCTTCATGCCATCCCGTGTCACTGCGGGGACGTCCGAAGCAAACCCCAGCGCCGTAAAATCTTTCAGCGCCATATAAGGCCGAGTCTTTTCATCGAAAACCACAAAAACGAAACCTGGCTCAGGCACACCGTTGACAACGACGGCATAGAAGCCTGAAATTCCGTTGGCCATCACGGTCCCGCCAAGCATCCAGGTTATCATTCCCACATGGAGCAGGCTTTTGAGGACGTCCGTGCGGGAAGGTGAAAACCGCCTGCCCGCGCCGGCGGTCTCAGGGAGAATTGAAAGCACGAATTTCTGCATCGGACACGACCGTGGGTTTAGCGCCATCGTTGGTTATATACAGGATACGCCAGGGTAAAGAAATCTTGCCCGCAGGAACGGCAATGCGCCATTCGCGCCATGATTGGGCCAGTACGGTAAGGCGCCGTTTGCTGGCATATTCGAGTTCGGGGTCCGGGCCAATCTGGCAACTCAGGCCAACCATGTTCAGCACTGCGCGCCTGTTCCCTAAGTTCTTAGCACGGATCACCACGACGTCAACTTCCGCGTTCATGGACCAGACCAGCGCAGGCTTGGCACCACGACCGGCCGGAGCCACAAAGACCGGCAGCAGGTGCTGCAGGGTAAATTCGATGACGCCCGCCTCTGCACCAGGATCTATCTGGGTTGGCACTGAGGACACCTGCGTTGGAACTTCTGTCAGTATCAGGCGGTAGGCCTGCTCCACCTGGAGCTGAACGGGATTGCGAAAACCGATACGCACGATCTGTGAAGCAGATGGCCCCAGCGTAAACAGGGGCGGACTGGCAATGAAGTCTTCCGTGGCCTCATGGCGGTCCGCGCCTTCAACGACCCGCCAGTCCAGCACCGTAACCTGGTACAGCACCTCTCTTTCACGTTCGTTGCGGACCGAAACAATGGCGCGACCGTTAGCCGGTACGTCGATGACGGTCGGACGGATGGTGGTCGCGGCGGTGGCGGATATCGCGAGAACGGCCATTGCAAGGCAGGCCATTGCAAGGCAGGCCGGCATTCCCAGCTGTTGCACCATTCGGCGGGCCGGGGGTACCGGGCGTGTTATCGGTTCTTGCACCCACATCTTAATACGAGATGGTGACGATCACGGTATCGGCATAGGTCCCGGGTTCCTGAGTGGCGGTTTCCGCAGCCTTTATCCGTCCGTAAATCATGACGTCCTGATTCTCACCGTTGCCCACCGTCGTGGTCAGCAGGTTGTTGAGCGCGACCGCCGTGGCACCAATCTCTGTGGCCCGGGTCGCATCAATGTAGACCACATAGGGCAGCCGGAAGGTGGTCGACGCCATTTGCCTGCGGTACTCAGCACCCGTGCCGCCGGTGGTGATGTGGTTGAGGCCGTCGCCCAGGTCCAGCGTGTAGGGGGTCCCGTTCGTACAGTTGGCCGTGACGGTGGCCGTGGTTTCCTTGGTGATCCCGGGTATCACGGTGCCAAACGCCATCGGACTCGCGCTTATCGTGCAGGCAGTTTCAACATTGGCGGTAACGGTCATGTTTCCCGTATTCGTTTCTGCTTGCACGGATGCAGCCGAACCCAGGACAAATAGCCCAAGGATTGCCAGAACGGCTCGATGGTTCAAATTGAATTTCATGATTTTTCTCCTTCTTTCATTAACGGTTAGGGCTCCCAAACCCGGGAGTCAGGGTAATGTGACATTGCTGCATAACAGGACGTGGAAATGCACTTTCACTCTTGTCGTAAATATGCCTCATTTTGTCGGTTTTTTTTATATTCCCGGGAATACTTTTCCGGAGGGGTCGATTGATTCAATACTTTAGATTGCATTTTTTGTGCCGAGGCTTCAACGCGCAACGGTCCGGACCCATCATCCTGATTTTTAACAATAATCAGGGAAAAAGGCACTCCATGTCCGTCTTTTTTTGCATCGGAAAGAGGGGCATATATGACCGTTGGACAGATATGACCTTTTTAGATACCCCCTTTGTACCGGACTTTCGCTGCAATCTGACGATCTGTCATCTGATCAACTTGTCTCTACTGCCTCGATGCGGCGAGTGGGATTGGTTTCTTCCAAACGTTTCTTCAGTTCACCCTTTGCCTCTCCAGGACCAAAAAGCAAAATGGATTCGGCGTTGCCAAGCACTGAAATGACCTCATCGTAGTAGATATTGAGTTTGTCGGCAAATTTTATATCCTTTTCAAACCATGCCGATTATTCAGCAATTTCCATTACCTGAGCATAAAGCAGATTACGCTTCGAGCGCTTTGCACACGCGCGCTATCCGCGTATCGATCCTTGCACGGTCATGGGCCGACTCGAGGGTGCGTTCAGCCAGTTCACTGATCCATCGCACTTGATCGTGAAGCGCCTGTCGACGGCCCGGGCTGGCCGTCAGACCGGCGATGGTTTCAAGCGCCCCGAGAATCCGCAACATGATGGCGACATTGCCTGTGGCGCTGCTTCGAATTTGATCGAAGGATTCGGCCAGCAATTCTTCAAAGGTCGGTCCCGTGGTGATCATCCTCAGTTCCCCTTCCTCGTAGTGGCGTGAGGCGGGTATTTTCCGAGACGTCAGTCGCGCCAGAATCGCCGTCAGATAATCCACGCACATCACGGCCGTGGTGGTGTCGTTGATGCTGGGAGAAAGTGAACGCAGCGCAATATCCACGATCTGTCGGATGCCGAAAGCAGGATCGTGTTCCACCATGCGGTACCGGTTGATGCTGTATGCCGACTGCAGGTCGACGATGAGCTCTTTTTCCGGCGGGTCCTTCAAAGCGAGCGAGGCCAGCGTGGTATCCTGGACCACAAACGCACCGATGTTTCGTTCCATCCGCACGATGGTCTGGTGTTCCCGCGCCAAACGCAGGAGTGTTGCAATATCCACGTTTTGGATATACCCATTCCCCCTGGCTGCGACTGCCTGCCAGCGACACCCCGACAGAGGGAGCGGTGATTGACCCTCCTCGCCGTCACCCTGTCCGTCTCTAAGCTTGTCTGGAAAATGCCGGTCAACGGCCACCATGGTTTCGGCAGCAACCGAGGCGATGATGGTCGAAGCCTGGATCGAAGAAGCGATGTGATGAATGAAAAAAATGAGGACGCTGATGCCGCCGATTGCCAGAAGGACACCGAAAGACACGGCTATGTTAGGAATAAACCCGCTCTCCTCGCCACCGCGGATGGTGCGTAATACAATCAGGCAATAGGTGAAAATTCCCGTGAAAATTCCGAGAACGACCTGTGTGACGCGGTCACGCATGAAGTTCCGCAGGATGCGCGAGGTGTACTGGCTCGAAGCCAGCGCCAACGTCATCAGAACCATCGAAAACGTGACCCCCACCACGGTCATCATCGAGCCGGCAATCGTGGACAACATCCCGCGCGCGCCCTCCGCACCGACGCCAAACAGGCGCGGCCAGCGGGCCAGCCATTGGTCACTTCCAATGGAACCCGCTTCAACCAAAGCCACCGCAATGGCGATGCTGACGGCAACAATCAGCGAAGGTGCAAACCAAAAGCTTGACCGCAGATTGCTCCAAATTTGCTTGAGTTTATTCATGGTCAGATCTCATTTTAAAATACCCCTCACGTTATATGGATCATGGCCGGAGAAGAAAACCATCATAAAAATAGATCGCATATGGTCAAATGGCCATATATGACCTATCCGGAATCCTTGCCCGGCGCATACCCCGTCATTCCTGTCATGAACCGGACCAGGCCATAGCACAGCCAACTCACCATACGAAGCCGAATGGATTGGCGTTTCCAGCGATTGGGTCGGATCTGACACGCTCCGGCAGCCATCGCCTTTTCCAGGCTGCGTTTCAAGGTCCCGGCAAATTTTTTATCATCCACCACCACATTCGCCTCCAGTGAAAGCAGCAGGCTGAACGGGTCAAGATTCGAAGATCCCACTGTCGACCATTGTTCATCAATCACAGCAACTTTGGCGTGCATGAGGCTGTTGTGATATTCATGGATTTGAATCCCGGCATCCAGAAAACTGCCGTACAGCGCTTTGGATGCATAATACAATAACCGGTATTCCTTTTTTCCCTGCAAAAATAAAACCACCCGGACACCGCGCCCGGCCGCATCCACAAGCGCACGACGAAATTTTGATCCGGGAAAAAAATAGGCATTCGCCAGGATGATTTCCACTTGTGCCTGTTCAATCGCCTGCATATAGGCATCTTCAATATCACGTCGGTGCCGGATATTATCCCGCGCCAGAAAAGCGGCGCGCATACGGCCGCCTGATTCGGGAAAAACCGCTTGCCGGTCCTGGTCCCGGTCCCGGGTGCTGAAACGGGGCCGGATACGAAGACGGGTTTGGATCACCCGGGACCACAACCGTTGGGTGGACACAAGGATATCCCGGACCAGCGGTCCTTCCACATGCACAGCATAGTCATACCGGGGCGAGGGCTGATCGGGGGTATCAAAATCATCGAGAATATTTATGCCTCCCACGAATGCCGCGGTCTGATCAACAATCACAATTTTCCGGTGCAACCGACGCAGCCTCCGGCGCCGAAATGTCCAGGGAGATATCCCGGGCCGGAACTTCATCACCATCACACCGGCTGCATTGAGGTCTGCGACCATGGTTTCCGGCAGATTGTCCGAACCGAATCCATCAATCAGCACGCAGGTTTTCACCCCGCGCAACGCAGCCCGCTTAAGCACGTCTGCAATACGCCGTCCGATGGTGTCATTTTGAAAAATATAGCTGATCAGAAAAATCTCATGTTTTGCCCTGTCCAGTGCCGCTTCCATGACCGGGAAGTATGTTTCGCCATTCTCCAGCAATGTGATCTGATTGCCAGGAACAAAACGGATTCCGGCCATATTATCCTTGTCAAACCTCAGCTGAATTTTTTGCCGGCACTTCCTGCGCCTTGCCTGCCAGGGATGCAACGGAAAACGATTTTTTCAATGAGATAAGCCCTCTGGTTTCAGGTTCTGTTTTCCGAAATGAATCACCAGGTTGCAGTCACAGGAGTCGGGATCTTTTTCAATCTCAAACCCCAGCTTTTTCCCCAGGGCCAGCATATTTCTGTTCTCCCTCAGAACAATCCCGTGAACCGTTTCATACCCCTGTTTCTGTGCAATGGCCAGGCATCTTTCCAAAAGGCTCGACCCGATTCCCTTGCCTTGCCAGGCATCCCCCACCAGGACGGAAAATTCACCCGTCTTTCCATCGGGTTCACCGATGATTCTGGCAACCCCCAGCATGCTGTCATCGGTTTGAGCCGTTTCATCCAGGGCCACCAGGGCAATCTCCCGATCGTAATCGATCTGGGTGAACCGGGCCAGCAGCTCAGGGTTCAACCCCTTTAATGCCCCGAAAAACCGATAATAAATCGTTGTGGGCGTCAATGTTTTGAATAATGCCGTAAACAAAGGGGCATCCTCGGGCTTGACCGGCCGGATGAAAATTTTAAGACCGTCCGTACTGCGCATAAGGGATTCATCTTCTTCAGGGTAGGGGCTGATCACCAGATGAAGAGAAGAACAGACATCTGTCGGGGAAATCCGTATCCGGGCATCCACTGCCACGGGACTGCCATCCTTGATCAGGACGGGGTTCATGTCCAGCTCGGCAATTTGAGGGAAATCGATCAAAAGCTGGGAAAGCCGGATAATCATTTCTTCGAGCTTCTCCATATTCGCGGCAGGCCGGTTTCGATATCCCTTTAACAGGGTGTAAACCCTGGTTTCCTGCATGAGCCGCAAGGCCAGAAGGCGGTTCATGGGCGGAAGTCCCAGAGACCGGTCTTTAAGCACTTCCGTAAAGATTCCGCCCATCCCGAACAGGATCACGGGACCAAACCCCTTATCCCGCTTGGCCCCCATTAAAATTTCAAAATCCGGGTTGGAAAAATAGGGCTGGAGGGTCACGCCCTCAATTTCTGCATCCGGTTTATACTGTAAAACGGATGACATAATTTGCTGATAGGCCCGGCTGACATCTTCATTGCTCCGCAAATCCAGACAGATGCCCCCGGCATCGGTTTTATGGGTGATATCGGGTGACAAAAGCTTCATGACCAGCGGAAATCCGATTTCCCCGGCCATACCCAAGGCCTGGGCTTCTGTGACGGCCGTTTTTGCCGTAATCACAGGCAGACCATAGGCCGTGAGCATTTCCACGGCATCGGCTTCCGGCATAAAGCCCTCCTTGACCCCGTCGATCAGGCTGCGGGCTTTTTTTTGATCAAATTCCATATTCCGGGTCATTTTCGGGGGAACTTCTATCAGTGTTTCAAGATTGGCCGCATATTCCACCATATATAAAAAGGAACGGACCGCCCGTTCCGGTGTGTCATAGGTCGGAACCCCGGCGTCATTCAAAACCGCCACCGACTTTTCAATACTTTCCCCGCCCATCCAGCAGGCAAAGACCGGGTATTCGCGCCCGCTGACGGCAGATGCCAGCATCTTTGCCACGGGTAAAGGATCGGCAATGGCCTGGGGGGCGAAAATGACCAGGACCCCATCCAGATTTTTTGATTTAAAGCAGGCTGAAAGGGCCTGGCCAAACCGGTCTGCCGTTGCATCCCCCAGGATATCGATGGGGTTTCCCCGGCTCCAGAAAGGCGGCAGGAACGCATCCAGGGCCTGGATTGTTTCAGGGTCCAGCGGTTCAGGTGCTTTTCCATATCCGGCAAGAGTATCCACCGCCATGACACCGGGCCCGCCCCCATTGGTGAGGATCGCCAGCCTGGGGCCCCGGGGACGCGGTTGCTTGGCCATCAGCTCGGCACAGTCAAAGAGTTCTTCAATGGAGTCCACCCGCACGATCCCGGCCCGCTTAAAGGCGGCATCATACACGGCATCTTCTCCTGCCATGGCACCGGTGTGAGACGCTGCTGCTTTTTCACCGGCAGGGCTCCTGCCGGATTTCAGCACGATAATGGGTTTCACCCGTGATACGGAACGGGCCGCACTCATAAATTTGCGGACATGGGTCAGGTTTTCAATATACAATAAAATACTTTTTGCCGAAGAATCATTTCCAAGATAATCGATCATGTCGCCGAAATCGATGTCCAGCATGGACCCGATGCTTATAAAATGGCTGAATCCCATGCGTTCCTTGGCAGCCATATCCAGAATGGCGCCGCATATGGCACCGCTCTGGGAGACAACGGCCAGGTTTCCGGCCCGGGGCATGTCCGAGGCAAACCCGGCATTGAGGTTCACGCCCGGCCGGATCAGCCCCATGCAGTTGGGCCCCAGGATACGAAGCCCGCCGTCATAGGCAATCTTTTGGATCTGATCCTCGATCTTTCGGCCCTGGTCCCCCACTTCCCTGCCGCCGGCTGAAATAATAATCGCACTGCGCATCTTTTTTTCGACACAGTCTGTCACAATATCAATGGCCGTGTGAATGGGGGTGGCAATAATGGCAAGATCCACCCCCGGCATCAGATCACGGACCGATTTTACGCAGTCATGACCCTGTAAGGTTTTATATTTGGGATTCACCGGCAGAATCTTTCCTGAAAATCCGCCCTCGATCAGATTTGTCATCAGCGCATGGCCGATGGTTCCCTTTTTCTTACTGGCCCCCACCACTGCGATGTGGCGGGGGTTGAACATGTTTTTTAAATGATATTGTCCCATATTTATCCTTATTTTTTACCGGCCGATATCCTCAAAAGCGTCCAGCACGATTCCTGTTCCTGTCGAAATCAGCAGGATATCCCGGGCCACGCGCACAAAGCGGTGTTGCGGTGGCGGCTCTCCCAATTGATCAAGGATGCTTGACGGAAGATCATAGAAGATCACTTCTCTGGGAAGCGGTTGCCCTTTTTTCCACATTTTTGCTTGACCGGGGGGGAGGCACCCGTTGTCCTTTTTGAGCAAACCCGGCGGGCAGTGCCCTTTTCGAAATCGATCGGAATAATATTGGTGGATGAACTTTTTTTTATTTTCGCTGAAGTACCCGCTCTTCCGGTCTCCATTTCCGGTTGTCCCGTCATAGGACCCCTGCCCAGACGTCCTGTCATATCTGTGGTTATCACGTCTTTCTTCATCTCTGTCGTTCTCTTGCTTTTTATCGTATCTGTGATTTTCACGTTTTTCTTCGTATCTGTGATTCTCCCGATTTTTATCGCTACCCCTTTCTGGTTTATCTGCGAATGCCGTTCCCGTCGACCATATCCCGGCAAAAACAAGCGCCAGAATAAAACTCATCTGAAACATATAGCGCTGCATAACATTGCTCCTGTTTAAAAATTTATAAAACGAATTCACCATTAATCAGAAATGGTAATAGCAAGCTTTATGCCACAACTGACAAACGAATGGCTTTTACTACCAAATGACCACCGGTGTAACGCCGGTGGTCATTTGAATCTGCGGGTTGAAAGTCCAGTACTCCGACTTATTTTTGGGTTGTTTTTTTGGTTCCTTTTTTTCCCCCGGTCATCGGTCCCTGACCAGGTCCGGTACGCTTACCCTTACCCTTGCCTTTACCGTCTTTGGGTCCCTGACCTTTTGGTCCGGTGCCATCTTTATCCGGCATCTTAATCACCTCCTTTCCTCTGGCGAACATTTGTGACCTTTATTTGGATTTTCCTTATCTCTCATCAACGTCTGTGGGTTTTAGCATTCAAATAGTTTAAAATTTTTGTTCAAATGCACATGCAATGATTTGAGCCACCGGGTATTCTGAATCAAAGAAATCCATATTAATGACCAGATCAAATTCATCAGATGCAATTTTTTCCCTGAGAAAAACGGCATTAAAAAATTCATGATGTTCATCATCCATGATGTTTACTCTTTTCTCGGCTTCGCCTTCATCAACACCCAGCATATTTGACAGTCTCGCAATCCGGCGATTCCTGCTGCATATCAATTGTACGGACAAAATCGTATGACGGGGCAGAATCAAGTGGGTTCCCCGGCCCACAAATATCGTCGGCTCAGCATGTGCCAGTGCGGTAACCGTTTTTGCCAGCTGCTGAATATAATCGTTTTTGAAGAATTTCTTTTCAATGGAGAGCGCTGCAAGCAATTCTCTCATCTTTCCCGGAACCCGTTCATCATAAAATTCAATGATCTTTTCAGTCAAAGTAGAATCATTTGCCATATATTCCATTATTTCTCTATCAATCACACGATATCCGGTCCTTTCCGACAAAAATTCCGCCACCTCCAGAGCCCCGACGCCCACACCGCGAGATATGCAGATGCAGTTTTTTTGTGAAAAATCTTCAAGATTTTTTCTTTCTTTTTCTTCTCTCTGCCATTTCTGGATTTGCGATCCTGCCCAATCTGAGGCACTCATCATTTTCCTGCCATAATATCCAGGCGGATGTGCATTTTTGCCTATTGCATTTTTATCGGCTGCTTTTTTCATATCTTTTTCTCCTTTTTTATGGGTTACATGACGGCATGCATACACTGTATCAATTTTTTGACTTCAACGGTTGCCACACCGGAATTAACATCAGACATGGCATATGGAATGACCAGTTCCTTTTGGTGAATGATGGAACCGCAGGAATAGACCACATTGGGGACATATCCCTCCCGTTCTTTCTCATTGGGGGCCAAAAGCGGTTCATCCAGGCGGGCAATGACCCGTGCCGGGTTTTCCAGATCCAGCAGGATGGCGCCGATGCAATACTGGCGCATGGGCCCGACCCCGTGGGTCAGTACGATCCAGCCTTTATCAGTCTCTACGGGTGATCCGCAATTGCCGATCTGGAAAAATTCCCAGGGGTATTCAGGTTCCTGGATCACTTCGGAAGTCTGCCAGAAATGCAGGTTGTCTGAAAACATGATATGGTTGTTTTCGCCTCCCTGGCGGGAAAGCATGGCATATTGACCCTTTATTTTCCGGGGGAAAAGGGCCATGCCCTTGTTCTGGACCGCCTTGCCGTTGAGTGTCAGAATTTTGAAATGAATGAAATCCTTTGTTTCGATCAACTGGGGTAAAATGGTCACCCCGTTATAAGCCGTATAGGTGGCGTAATAGGTAACCTCCTGGTTATCATCGAAAAATTGCACAAACCGGGCATCTTCAATCCCCCGGCTCTCATTTCTCGAAACCGGGAAGATGACCCGTTCGGAAATTCTGTGATCGCTGTGAAAGTCCACTTCATAATTGGAATCTGCAAGCCAGGTCATAAAACCAAAAGTTGTTTTCTGTTTGGCTGCAGAAAATTGCGGATTTGCGTTGAGGATACGGATTTGTTCGATAAGTTCCTTAAAAAGGAATTCTTCGGGCAGGCGGCCGAGAATATAGGTGCTGATTTCGTTGTTGGCCTTCATTTCATCCAGCTTTCTCTGGAAAACGGATCGGTTGTAGACAGAATCCTGTTTTAAATCCGGGGTTTCCACAAACTCACTGACCGGATCAAAACAAAAGGTGTTGTGCCGGTCAAGAATTCCGCTTCGAAACACAATGGAAGAAATATGGCCTTCACCCGTGGCCCTCAGACTCATGACAAACCTGAGGCTGCCTTTTTCAAGGTCGGTCTGATCCGGATGGGGCACGATGGACGGGTTGAAAAGTGCGGCCGACTCTATGGCATATTCTTTTGTAAAATAAGCACCGATCAATTCCTTTTGAACATCTTTGAGTAATACATGCTCGGGCAAAAAATCCCTTACCCGGTCCAGGTGCTTTTCAAAAACATGATGAAGGTCTTCGTGCCGGCCTGAAAAGTCTTTGAGTATTTTTGTCATCAGATCATTGGCAAACGCATCGGGCAGATCCATGATCCGCCCGATAATTCTGGATATGCGATGGGAATCATCCGGCAGATGGGGCCGTGTAATGACCCGGGAGATATCCCCGATGATCTTGTTGGGTTTTCTTGTCACTTTCAGTTTCAGACGGTGTTTTGCCTTCATATACGAATTTCCTTAAAGTAAATACAAAATTATAAAAGCAACAGTCATATATGACCCATTGCCCTTTTGTGACGTCTGTCACATGGCCGGCCGGGGAGAAGAGATGCAAAGAGACACTAGATCGTCAAGCTTTGCCGTACCCGCACACATGACCGTATCCGCACCTCCCCAGTAAATTTTCACCGTACCGTCCTCTTCCGGAACCGCACCGCAGGTAAACACCACATTGGGAACATAGCCGACCCTTTCCCAGAAGTCTTCGGGCTGGAGGATCCAGTCATCGGAAACGCCGATGATTCTTGCCGGGTCATCCAGGTCATGCAGGGCAACACCGAGCCGGTACACGGTTCCGGACATGGTTTTGAACACCCCGTGATAGATATTCAACCAGCCTTTACCGGTTTTTATGGGCGGGGCCCCGGGCCCGATTTTCATCTCATCCCAGTGATAGGCCACTGGTTTTATAATCACTTTTGAATCCCCCCAGTGCACCAGATCCGGGGAGTAGGAAATCCAGATGGACCAGGGGGATATTTCCGAATGGGGCCGGTCCAGTCGCACATACCGGCCGTTTATTTTTTCAGGAAAAAGGACCACGTTGCGCAGATCCGCCTGGGTGATCAGGGCAATGCGTTCAACCGTTTTAAAATCAGTCGTCCTGGCCAGGGCAATACAGACCCCGTGACAAGAATAGGCACTGTAGGTGAGCCAAAATTCATCTCCCATGGGATTGATGCGCAGATCTTCGACGCCGAATGCTTCATACTCGGCAAAAACACCCTCTTTAGCCGGGATTAAAAAGGGTTCCGGGGCAACGGTAAATGAAAATCCATCCCTGCTGTCCGCCCGACCGATGATGGAACGCCCGTTGTAAAGATGGGATCTGAACAGCATGATATACTGCCCCTGATATTTGACCACGCCGGCATTGTGAACCGTTGCCACGGGATAGGGGACATCCTTTCTTGTCAGGATGGGATTGTGTGCACAGCGCGTAATGATCTCTTTTTCGGCTTTCATGTCCCCCCCTTTGTGTGTGTTAATTTCTGCCAAAATCATCTTCCAGGCGTTCAATATCATCTTCACCAAAATAATCGCCGGTCTGAACTTCCGTAAATACGAGATTTTTTATGCCGTCATTTTGAATTCTGTGAACGGATTGGCGCGGGATATTTATGGATTGTCCGGCCACAAGCCTATTTTCTGCGCCATTTAGGGTGCAGATGCCTTTTCCGCTGACCACAAACCAGTGTTCATCCCTGTGCTGATGACGCTGGAGGCTCAAGCGTTTTCCCGGATACACCGTTATTTTTTTATTCTTAAACGTATTTTCATCGGAAAGAATCCGGTAAAATCCCCAGGGCCGGTGATCTTCCCGCTTTGTCATTTCACAGATCTTTTCATACACCCGGATATAGTTATCAACCATATGATCAACCGTGAAATGATCGGAAACGGTTTTCCGGCAAAATGCCCGGTCAATGCCGCTGATACGGTCAACTGCACGGATTGCCTCTTGAATATTGGAAACCAGGAACCCGTTCTCCTTGTCCCGGATCAGTTCTGGCATGCTGCCCCGGTTGACGGCAATCACGGGGGTGCCGCAGGCCATGGATTCAATGACACTCAGGCCGAAGGGTTCGTCAAAATTGATGAGATGCAGCAACGCTGCGGCCTTGCCCAGCACCTCATTTCTTTTTTCCGGCCCGATGCTTCCCAGATAGGTTACCTGGTCCCCATCGATCACCGGTTTGATATGTGCATTGAAATAGGTCTCATCCTGGATGATCCCGGCCATGATCAGTTTTCTGTTCGAAGCCCGGGCAACCGCAATGGCCTCTTTGGCCCCCTTGTCCGGGTGGAACCGGCCCAGGAACAAAAGATAATCTTCAGGATGGGGCTGAAAATCAAATTCCGCCAGATCAATCCCGTGATGAATGGTCCTGATATAGTCGAGATCCGGGTTTCGGTCAGCCTCGCTGATAGACACATAAAAGGTTTTTTTATTGTATTTTCTGAACACCGGCAGGATTTTTGGTGATGAAAACCCGTGGATGGTGGTGACCACGGGGGTGCGGGTCAGGCCGGTATAGGTTAAGGGCAGAAAATCAAAATGGTTGTGAATGATGTCGAATGCGTCGGCATGATCAAACAGTTCGGAAATATGAAGGCATTCAGACACCTTTGGGATGATGGTGGGATCTTCTTCATATCCTTTCGCGCAAACCGCATGCAGGGTAGCATGGGTCAAAGAATCTTTTGTGGCGAACAGGGTGACATCAAGGCCCCGTTTCACCAGGCCTTCCGTTAAAAGGGAGGCCACTTTTTCCCAGGGGCCGTAGTGCACGGGCGGCGTCCGCCAGGCAATGGGGGACAGCATGGCAATGCGCATCAGGTTTCCTTTTATATGAAAGTTTTAAGTGTTAAGTTTTAAGTTTTAAGCCAATATCTGTCGGCTAAAAGCTAACAGCTTTCATAATTTGTTGTGCCCAGCAGGGCATGGCCGTTATTTAATATCCGGGGACTGGAATAACGGCGGTTGGTTGAGTATTTCATCGGCATAGAGCTTTTGCAGGTTCAGCAAGGATAAAAGCCATGCCAGCGTGGATTCGGCCCCCTGATTCTGGTTGATGCCGTCCACCATGAGCCCGTCCCGGCAACCGCCGGTCCTGGGGTCATACAGGGGCATATTCAGATCATTGTGCCCGAGAAACCAGTTAAAACTCATGACGCTGTGTTCAAACCACTGCCGGTCCCGGGTAATATTATAGGCGTCCACACAGGCATCGACCATGGCTTTGGCTTCAATGGGCTGCTGGT
Organism: Desulfotignum phosphitoxidans DSM 13687; assembly: GCF_000350545.1. Taxonomy (GTDB): domain Bacteria; phylum Desulfobacterota; class Desulfobacteria; order Desulfobacterales; family Desulfobacteraceae; genus Desulfotignum; species Desulfotignum phosphitoxidans. The sequence continues at coordinate 753,289 of NZ_APJX01000001.1, read as the reverse complement.
CGAACCGGGTCCTTTTTTCCCCTTTCTGATACCAGCCGTTGCTGCCGATGGGCGCAAAATGATGATCATGGGTCTGGATGGCCAGAAGCCATTTCAGGGAAACAAGCCCCATATCCACCATATCGCTGCGCTGCATCTTTTTTCCGGACAAAATCAGGGCCTGGGGCAGTTTGGCATTGGCATAATTTAAACCATCTTCAGGCCAGGGCCAGTCTGTGGTCCCATGATCTTTAAACTGGACAAACAGCCGGTCCGCCAGAATATCCCTGATCCTTCTGGCATTGCTGTCCCCGCAAAATTTGCCCAGGTAGGCATCCAGACCGATGAGGGTAAACGCCACTGCCCGGGGGGCAAAAAAATGTTCCGCAACCCCCAGGGCCTTTTTGAACAACACCGTGCTCACGGCCATGTGGCTGGGATTTTCCAGATAGGCCACGGCCTTTCCCAGGCACCAGAGCGACCGGCCATGGGAATCTTCAGACCCGGTCTCTTTCACCCACTGCCGGGAATAGTCCATAAAATTGCGGAACCGGCCTTTTTTTTCATCAAAGGCATATAAAAGAAACCCCAGATAATGGCCGGCCAGGGCATCCAGGCCAAATCCGTTGGCCGGCAGGTATTTTTGCCCCAAAACAGCCGTCAGCAGGGCCCTGGCATTATCATCCGTGCAGTATCCATGGGCCCTGTCCGGGATGGTATGATTGGCATGCTGGAAAAGACCTGTGTCATCGGTCATGGCCTTGAGATGATCCAGCTTGATCTCGGGCAGATCGAAACGGGTGATGGCCTCAACGTTTTTAATATAGGAATACCTGGGCCGCGGATGGCGGATGCGGTTTTGACGGACCTCTTTGAAAACCTCCAGATAGCGCTTTGACACCTCTTTCCACACGGCTTCACGTGTAAAGGTATAGGCTTTTTTGCGCATGGCATGCCGTTGGCCGTCATTGTCCAGAAGGGTATTGATCTGTTCCGCCAGGGCGTTTGGATCTTTAAAGGGGACGATTTTTCCCCGGCCGTCCGCCAGCATTTCAACGGCATACCAATACGGGGTTGAAATAATGGCCTTGCCCGTTCCCATGGCATAGGCCAGGGTCCCGGAGGTAATCTGGGCCTCTTCAGGATATGGGGAGATATACAGATCGGCAATGCCGAGAAATTCACCCAGTTCCCGCAAGGCCGTAAAACTGTTTTGAAAAATGACATGCCGGTTGATCCCCAGTTTGTGAACCATCTGCTGGAGCATGATCCGGTAGGCTTCCCCATCAGATTTCAAGACATGGGGATGGGTGCGGCCCAGAATGATATAGACCACATCCGGATGTTTTTTAAGGACGGCGGGAAGGGCCTGCAACGCGGTTTCAATGCCTTTGCTCGGAGACAAAAGGCCAAAGGTCAGCAATACTTTTTTGCCTTCCACTTCAAATTTATCTTTGTTAAAGCTGGAATCGATAAAGGGCATGTCCGGTATCCCGTGATGGATAAAGGCGATTTTCTCCCGGGGGACCCCATAGATATCTTCCAGGAACCCTTTTGCCTTATGGCTCATGACCACGAGTTTGTCCGACAGATCACTGAGTTTGCACATGACATCCCGGTATTCCGGGGCAGGGTCTTTTAACACCGTATGCAACGTTGTCACCACGGGCATGTGAAGGTCGCCCAGCAGTTTGAGCAGATGACTGCCGGCAGCGCCGCCGAAAATACCGAATTCATGCTGGATGCAGACGATATCAACCTCGCTGATATTTAAAAACTGGGATGCAACCCCGTAATCCGCCAAAATGTTCTGGTTGATTTCAAAGCGGACTTTTTCAGGGTAGGGATATCCTTTAAATGTGTCATTCATTGCCACCGTCCAGCAATCGATGTTCGGCGACAAAGAGGACAATCCTTCCACCAGATCGCTGGTAAAGGTGGCAATGCCGCACTGCCGGGGCAGATAATTGCCGATGACGGCAATGGACTTGATCTCTTCATCCTGTTTCGGTGTCATTGTCATACGCGTTTCTTTTCAAAAATATACCGCTCGCAGATTTTCCGGTAATGATACCCGTAAATGGAAAGGGTGATGGCTGTGGGCACCAGTTTTGGTTTTCGGACCAGGGTCCAGGCAATCAGATTCCAGTAGTGGAACCGTTCTTTTCCGAAAACCCCGAGCCGCAACCCGGCCCTGAAAAAGGAAAGAAACCGCTGAAAATCAATCGGCGCTACGATTTCAGGGGCTTTGAGCTCCAGCAATAAGGTCCTGATCCGGCGGTAATAGTTTTTCGGCTGATAGATCTGTTTCATGATGGCCTGGTATCCGTTGAGCAGATTGTCCATGCCCATCTTGGGGATGATATTGGTGGTGCCGTTTACATTGTCCCCGGAAAAGGATTGTGCCACCCGACTTTCCTGCTGCAGCCGGTCAAACAGCCGGGTTCCGGGAATGGCCTGGAGCATGCCCACCATGGCCGTGACAATGCCGCTTTTCTGGATAAAATCGATCTGGCGCTGAAAAATGGACGGCCCGTCACTGTCAAACCCGACAATGAAACCGCCCATGACCTGCATCCCGGACCGGTGGATGATGCCCACGCTTTCCAGAAGATTTCTGTTCTTATTCTGAATTTTATGACATTCGGCCAAACTGACCTCATCCGGGGATTCAATGCCGATGAACACGGAATCAAACCCGGCTTTTACCATCATGTCTAAAAGTTCAGGATCATCCGCCAGATTGATGGAGGATTCCGTAAAAAACACACAGCCTTTTTTATCTTTGCGCCAGTCAATCAGGGCCGGGAGCAGATGTTTTTTTAAATACCCTTTATTGCCGATAAAATTATCATCCACAAAAAAGATACTGCCCCGCCAGCCTGCCGCATAAATATGATCCAGTTCCAGGATGATCCGGTCGGCTTTTTTTAACCGGGGGATGTGGCCGAACAAGGCCGTCACGTTACAGAAATCGCAGTTAAAGGGGCAGCCCCTGGAAAACTGCAAGCTCATGGATGCATATCGTTTCATGTTTAACAGCCCCCACAAAGGCACGGGGGTGTCATCAGGATCACAGAATCCGTCGGCCCGGTATATTTTTTTTACCCGGCCGTTGCCAAGATCCGACAAAAATTCAGGCAGGGTCAGTTCTGCTTCATCCAGCACCAGGTGGTCCACGTCCATGAACGCTTCGGGTTCACAAGTAAACAGCGGCCCGCCGGCCACAACCGTGACATTCAATGTTTTACAGCGATCGATGATCTGCCGGGTGGATGTGCGCTGAACGGCCATGCCGCCGATAAACACCAGATCGGCCCAGGCAATATCCTTGTCTTTGAGGCGCTCCACATTCGTATCCTTCAGGCGTTTCTCCCAGTTTTCAGGCACCAGGGCCGCCACAGTGATCAATCCCAGCGGCGGAAAAGCCGCTTTTTTTCCGATAAAGCTTAAGGCATGGGTGAAAGACCAGAACGTATCCGGAAATTCAGGGTAAATGAATAAAATTTTCATCTCAAGGGTTTCCTTATATTACCAAAGGCCAAATATGGCCGTTCAGGGTTTTATGATATCCAGCTTTCGCATCCGGGCGCGCAGGGTGCTGCGGTTGAGTCCGAGAATCTGGGTTGCACTGTTTTTCCCGCTGACTTTCCAGTTGGTCTGTTCCAGAACCTGGACAATATGGTCGTGTTCCACTTGTTCCAGTGTTTTTGATTCCTTTATTTTATGGGTGTTGCCTAAAGAAGCCAGCGGCTTGTTAAAATCATCCACCATGCGCAGTTTCGGGCCTGACGAAATGATCACGGCACGCTCCAGAATATTCTCCAGCTCCCGGACATTTCCCGGCCAGTCATAATTTAAAAATGTATCCATCATCAGTTTGGGAACAATGGGGGTATCTTTACCCAGGCGCCTGGCAATTTTTTTGACATAAAAAGCCACCAGAAGCGGGATGTCCTCTATTCGGTCCCGAAGGGGCGGCATGGTAATGGGAAACACATTCAGCCGGTACCAGAGATCTTCCCGGAAATTGCCTTTTTTTACTTCCTGTTCCAGATTCCGATTGGTGGCGGCAATGATCCTGGCGTCCACCTTGATGGTATGGGGGCTGCCCAGGCGTTCAAACTCCCCGTCCTGGATCACGCGAAGCAGTTTGCCCTGCAACTCCAGGGGCAGTTCTCCGATTTCATCCAGAAAGAGCGTGGCCCCGTTTGCAATCTCGAACCGTCCCAGCTGCCTGGCGCTGGAACCGGTAAACGCCCCTTTTTCATGACCGAACAATTCGTTTTCAATCAGGTTGGCCGGCAATGCGGCGCAGTTGATTTTGACCAAAGCCCTTTTTCTGCGCGGACTGCTGTGATGAACGGCCCGGGCCACAAGTTCCTTTCCCGTTCCGGTTTCGCCCAGAACCAGGACCGTGGTATGGGTGGCGGCAATCTGTTCGACCTTATAGAGCACGTATTTGAGTGCATCGCTTTTACCGATGATATTTTCATGGTTGTGTTCCAGTTTGATCTCTTCGGTCAGATACGCTTTTTCCCCTTCCAGCTGCTTTTTCAGCTTTTGTATTTCCAGCAGGGCTGTTTCTGCGGTTTCCTTTTCTTTTTCCGCCGCCTGTCTGGCCAGGGCAAGTTCAGATGTGCGGGCTTCCACAATCTCTTCAAGGTTCCGCTTATAATGCTCCCGCTCGGTCACATCCTCGATGGCCAGAAGAATCAGCTGGGCATCGATTGATTTCAGGTTGATTTTTCTGGCATTCAGATGCATGATCTTCAGGCCGATATTTTCAAAAGAATGTTCCACTTCAAAATCATTGAATACACAATTCTGGGGCAGCACCTCTTCCAGCAATTCCCTGAGTCTGGGGATATTCCATTGCCCGTTGCCAAGATCATAGATCAATGCACCTTCCGTATTTTCCTGGGTGACACAGAAATTTTTGTAAAAAGACGGGTTGGCACCAACCACCTTATGACTGTTATCCAGTACCAGAAGGGGTTCACGCACCGATCCCAGGACATTGTTAAATACGTTTATAAACGCTTTTTGCATTTTCAGATCCTTTCCTGAAAGGCAGGGGTCCGGACTTTTTTGAAGGATTTCAAAAATTTTTATTTTGCTCCTTTCTCACTGGATGAAAACATATTGACCACTATCTGAACGATTTCTCCGATCACCAGGGCATATTTTGCCAGGGAATCCGCCGTTTCAGTAATGGTCAATACCGTATCCGTTGTTTCATGGGAAATCGTCCGGACGGCCTCTCCCGCCTCTTCAACACTTTTTTTTAAATTCTTGCTCATGCTTTTTGTATTCACTGAAATTTCATGAATATTGGGAATAATCTCGTTCAACTGGTCTTTGTTTTTTTGCAGCAGACCTGCGGCTTCTTTGACAAGCCGGTTCACGTTTTTCAACGTGATAACGGCATAGCCGCCGGCCACTGCAAAAAACACAAAAATAATAAATACGCCCAGTTCATTCCAGGTAATGGAACCTTGCATAAAAATGGCCTCCTTCTATTCTGAAGGTTTTTCTTTGGTTTCCTTAGCCGAAGCCACGATTTTCTCTTTGGTGGCCGCCACATTGTCTTTCAGATTTTTAAAGGTTTGACCGGTCCGGTCGGCAATGAGATGCCGGGTTTCTCTGCCGGATTTCGGGGCAAACAGGATGCCGGCGGCAACGCCCACCACGGAGCCGATACCGGCCCCCAGGACCAGATTTCTGGTTCTGTTTCGCCGGACATCTTCCGTTCGCAAACGCTTCAGTTTTATCACCTGATTGGCCAGTTCATTCAACATCATGATATATCCTCCTGATTTGATGACGTTCATTAATACCATCGCGGACACTCCTTTAAAAAACAGGGGTTAATTTTTTTGATCCATCAGTTTTCGTATGGTTTCGGCAATTTTCGACATGGAGACCGGTTTCATCATATAGGCCGCAATTCCCAGTTGCCGGGCTTTTTCCTCATCAATCAGGGAGCTGTGGCCCGTGCACAGAACAATGGGGATATCGGGCCGGATCCGGATCAATTCTTCAGCCAGTTTCGCACCCGTCATTTTGGGCATGGTCATATCCGTAATGACCGCATCAAAATAGCCGGGGTTCAATTTAAACAGCGCCAGGGCATCTTCCGGGTCTGACATGGCTTCGACCCTGTAATCAAACAATTTCAATGCTTCCTGAGCCATCTCGGCAATGTTCACCTCATCATCCACAAAAAGGATTCGCTCCGTGCCATGAAACGAATCATTCATGGATTTGATCTTTGTCTCGGGTTTTTGTTCCACCATGGGGAAGCGCATCGTAAACAGGGTCCCGCCTTCCGACCGGTTTTGAACGGTAATGGTCCCTTTGTGATTTTTAACAATGGTATCAACAACGGCCAGTCCCAGGCCGGACCCTTTTCCCACTGCCCGGGTGGTAAAATAGGGATCAAAAATACGGCTCAGGATGCCGGGATCAATTCCAGGGCCGTTGTCTTTCACCGTCATCTCGGCATACTTCCCGGCCGGACAGTCTTCAACAGCCCCTTCCGGCAAAATCTTTGTTTCCACCCTGATCTCAAGAAGCCCCCCCGTCTTTTCCATTGCCTGGGCGGCATTGGTGCATAAGTTCATCAGAATCTGGCCGATCTGGATCTTGTCCGAAAGAATCATCACTGCCTGATCCGGGAATTTCGTATGAATATCGATGAAGGTCGGGATGGACGCCCGCAGTAAAATGAGCGCGGACTCGCAAGTTGATGGATAGATGGTCAACAAAGATGAGGGATGCGCTGCGCTCATCGGCCGTTTTTTTAAGGTATAAGCGGAAGTTTTGAATAAGGTAAAAAAACGAGAAGAAGCGGCAATTAGAATCATTCTTTCTGAGAATTTTCACGATAAAGCAGGGCGAGATCAAAAACCAAATGCCTCCGATTTCAGCCAATAATTTTTTCTGCTTTCAATAAAGTCCTCGTCAGATAATGTATTTTTTTTTGTTCACCTGCATGATTACGCCAATCCTGTCTTTCCTGGATAATACGATTGTAGATTTCCGTTCGGATAAATCCTCTTCGATAGAGAGCCAAAGCATATGCAAAATCAGTGGCGGATTCATTACCTTTATCATAAAGGGGCCGGGTAATATTGTTTTTATGACACACGCCCCCCCGGGGTTGATGGGAAAAAGCCTTTTGAGAACAGGAGGATAGTTTTATTTCAGGGATATTCGCCTGGCGTTTCCAATCAACCCATACAAGTTTTGCCAATGGGTACTGTCCCGAAGGCGTTTTGTGTTTTTCCTTTCTGTTCCTGAACCCGGGGCACCTCCCCCATCTATTTTTAGGGTCTGCGCCGGGGTCGCTGTGCATTTTTTCCAGCCAATACCGTTTTTCAGCAAGGTCAAGGGGACGAGAGCTATGAATCCATACCTGATAATTGCCGGGCGAAGTTTCTATGACCATTCTGCCGGGTTTAAAAACTTTCGGTTTTAATTGGTGATGCCGGGTAAGCAGGTCGCTGTCTAAATCGTCTGCAAGAAAGTAATAAGGCTGGATGGCAGAATCCGGTTTAATCAGGATGTGTCTGCCGCCGGCATTTTCGGCTTTAAGATAGGGGATGTTTTTAAGAGAAAAGGCGACTGGCCATCTGCCTGTTGATTCATCAAGGACAGCCAAGGTGAAGCGATGGTTAAAATAATTACAGATTTTCCATAAAATTCTTTCCATGGGTATGTGCCCGGACCATGAAGTCCGGGCATATTCATTATTTCCACTCGTCGTGGTCTATGGGATTTTGCTTTGCATCCTGTTCCATTTGGAATTTCCTGAACTCCCGATATTCCCGATTCAAACTTTTAAGTCCAGTAACGGCTATGTCGCGCATCAGATATCCTAATTCTATGGCAATTTCCTCAAATGTAATATCAGGATCATCATAAATACTCATATTGTCTTCCTATTATTTTTTGGGTGGTTGTCTGGAAAAAAATCAATTCCGTTTGGGTCTGGATCGGCTGGGTGAAAACAATTGGAAGAATAAGGCCTCATCTATTTTTGGCAGTTCTTTCACTGCGGCAGTATTAAGAAGCTCTGCAGCCATCTGGTTGAGAATCCGCAGATTGTTGGCGGCATGACCGGCCAGAGTCCGTATCAATTCTTCGGACATCAATTGGCTGTTTCCTGCTTGATCCAGTGCAAAATGAAGGTATTCCTGCAACTGATCCGGAGTAAGCGGTTCAAGAACCAATCTAGGGCCGATCCGGCTTCCCAAAGGCAACAGTTCCGGTGAACGAAATCTCTCAGGAAGCCTGTTATCTCCACAAAGTATCGTAAACAAAAGGTTTTGTGAATCAAACTGGTGGCTTTGAAGGATTCTTAATTCTGTCAGGCATTCGTCAGAGACATGCTGGGCCTCATCAATGAGCAGAACCGGTTTAAACAAAGTGCTCTGGCAATGATGTATCCAGCGTTCTCGAAGGGTCTTAAAGCCTCCATACCTGTTGGCAGGTGAAAGCGCTACATTAAACAGTTCTCCAAGCTCCCTGTAAAAATCTCCCAGCCTGCTTTGAGGACGTTGCATAACCCCGACGGCAAGATCAGGGACTTTTTCCAGGCCGTAAGCCATTTTATGCAGGGTCTTGCTTTTGCCCAATCCGGGTTCTCCGGTAATCAAAGCAAAGCCGCCCTGTCGGGCCATGGAACGGATACGAAGCTCAAACGTCTCTGAGCCGGGAAGCATATAAAGAGCCTCCTCAGGAATGTTTGGCAAAAAAGGATTATACTTGAGGCCATACAGGCTTTTAATATCAATGTTATTCAATGGTGTTTTCCTCCTTGGGCAAATAAGCAGGCGGCAGTCCGGTGGCTGCGTGATCGGCCATCCACTTTTTTAGCAGTGCCGGGTATTCAAGTGTATCAACAGGATCTGTCAGGGAGATTTCAGGGGAAATCACCCGGCGTTTTCCTGACGCATTGGCCGTTTTATCCTGGGGTGCCAGCTGTGCAAGGGGGGCATCGGTCCCGGGGTCTACCAGAGTCAACTGACTTCTATCCCAGCCGGGAGCCCGTAAGGCAACCGATTCCATGTGGCCGAACCTGGCAGGCAGTTCATAGCGAATGCCGCCAACAGCGACGGTAGCATCACTGCGCCTGGGTTTCCGAGTCACCCTGCGTGTAAAGGCAAGGCGGAGGCCCTCACTGTCCGGGACATTTCTGGCGACGCTTTTACCGTTAAGAAGGCGGTCTAAAGGGGTTGATTGTATCTCCCGGTTGAATCTGCGATGGTAATCTTGTTCAACCCAGGCTTGGGCTGCCTGATTTAAAAAGGACAGTTTCAAGTCCTTATGTTTGCGTACCAGCTCCAAAAGACGTCCCTCAAGCTGGCCCCAGAAGACTTCCTGCTTACCATTTTGATAGGGGGAGTAAGGCAAAGTGGTTTTGTGATCAATGCCCAGACGGGCAAGACCCTGTGTGGTTTCCTCTGCCAACATTGCCGATCCGTTATCGGTCATCAATGACCTGGGCAGCCCCCGTTTCATAAAAGCCTGGACCAGCCCATGGACCAGACACTCCGCAGTCTCGGCCAGATAAAACTGCAGGTGACAGCAAATACGGGAATGGTCATCAAGGATCGCCAGTACCATGGGCTGAAGCCAGTTCCCGGATGCATCAAGAATGCGAACTTTTGCATGGTGAAAATCAAGATGCCAAAGGCCGTGAAGGAAAGATATTTCAAACCCTCTCACTTCCCGGTTTTCAAGGTGCCTGGCAGCCTGTACTTGCCCGGGCGAAGGCTGGGCCGGTTCACGGGATTTCCACCAACCGTTATCCCGCATGCACCGTAATACAGTCTTGTAGCTGGGCAATTTTCCTAATTCAGGCTTTTCCTGCACCACAACTTTCAGGTTGTCGTAGTGCAATTGCGCAGTCCAGCGGGGATACTTTTGATACTGGGCTTTTAAAGCATCCAGCAGTGCTTGGGGCATGGACCAGCGTATCCCGGCATCGGATCGAGGTTTTCGCCCCAGAACAGCTACCGGATCATCAACCTCTTTGGCTTTATAATACCACCGTTCAATGGTCGATGCACCCAGTGTGAATCTCTGGTCTTCATCAATGGGGTGTTGATAGATTTTTTGTGAAAGCCGTTGAATAGCCTGCTGCAGTTGCCCCTTGGCAGGCGGGCTGGACAACAGTTCACCAATCACTGAGAAACGAAATTGTCCCCAGCGTCGCCAAATAGGCGCTTGCGTGTTGTTCATGGTGTCTCTCCTTTCGATTTTGCTTCCTCCGGACTCCACCATGGAGATAAACGGGGGCAAAACCGTGAGTTGACACCTTGTAACAAATTGATTCTCTCCTGGAATCAGCCCAACTTCTGCGTGATCGGCGATCAACGGAGAAGATCCTCAAATATCCTGGCTTTCAAGGTCCCATAGCAAGAACTTGGAGACACTTGACCATTGCAGCTTCCGGTGGCTGTATCTCCCGATAGTAGCTGGATAACAGGTCATGAATCAGGCGACCCCTTTTCCTTTCCAGAAAATGACCCGAAAGGCGGCGCCAGGCACAGCTGTCTGGAAAAATTTCTAAAAAATAATCCCTCCAGCGATTGACAGTGGATCTCCAAACTCCGCAAATCCCCTTTAGACGTTCCAAGGTTGCATCCGGATTTTTTCCCTGACGAATGGCGGTGAGCAACAAAATCACAGGAGCCCAATACACCCGGCGGTCCCAAAACCTGACCGATGGAGGCATGACGCGCCGGCGGCATCCTTCGCGCCCGCAGCAAAGGCTGTAACGAAGCTCAAAGAGTGTTTCAAGATCTGGAGGGCCGCCACGCGGTTTACGCCAGTAGTTGGCATAGTGCAACGGTCCCCCACAATAGGGCAGCGGCGTTCTTTGGTTTGCCTCGCCAGATCCAAGTCAATTTGATGAAGAAGAGAAAATAATGATTGTTGAGTAAGCACATATAGTGATATCATGGTCCCGCCATTGGTTAATGTGGCAGGAGCCCTCTATCAACGCATCAGCCAAGAAACGTGAGGGGGCTCCTTTCTTTTTCCCTCACTTTTCTGGACCATTTTTGCAATATTTTCCATCATTTTTTGAGTCTGCACTCACATAAAAGAATCATGTCCCGTATGAAAGGATCCCCATGACTTGTTTATGCAAACAAATCGCAGGAAATGACATAGAGCTGTCTCCGACTTGTATCGGCAATCTTTGGATATTTCAGGGCCTTGCCCCTGACGATGTTCAGGCTCTTGCAAAAGAAGCATTGCGGAAAAAAATGAAAAAAGGGGATACCGTATTCATGCAGGGAGATACCGCCAACGAGGTGTTCCTCATAAAGGGGGGCCGCATTAAATTGACCAAGGTGCTGGAAGATGGAACCGAGCTCATGCTGGACCTGAGAAAAGCCGGTGATTTTGTTGGCGAAAATATGTTCTCTGAAGAGGGCGAGTATCCGGTCAGTGCGGTCTGCATGGAAGATACATTGACATGCGGGTTCACCCGGAGCCAGTTTGAAGAACTGGTGCTCAACAATCCCACGGTCGGCCTCCAGGTGATCAAAACCCTCAGTGAAAGGATTTCCTGGCTTACCACCCGGGTGGGTAATCTGGCCGTGACAAATATCGAGGATCGTCTTTACAAGGTCCTTTGCAATGTTGCCAAAGAGCATGGAGAACAAAGGCCCCAGGGAGTGATGATTCAATTTCCACTGACTCACGAGGATCTCAGCTTTTTGATCGGCACACACAGGGTGACGGTTACCCGGGCCATGAAAGCACTCAAGGAAACAGGAAAAATTATTCTTGAAAACAGACGGCTTATCCTGCCATCTCTGGCAATCTCATAATTAAGGAAATTCTTTATGTCACCGCAAGATTAAATATCAGGAAAAAGGGGGACAGAGTCTGCATTTTCTCATCATAAAAAAACTAAAACAAATGGAGGCCAAATTTGAAAGTTGTTGGATTTAACGGCAGTGCCAGAAAAAAAGGGAATACCGCCTGTTCCGGCATAAAGTCGGTGCCGGTGTTGCTGCCGTCAGGCGATCCGGAGGAATCTCCACGGTTGAGACGCTGAATCATTATATCAACTACTCTGAAATGATTATGCCTTCTTCAAACTATTGGAATGTGGCCCATGGCCTTACCCCTGGAGAAATGGAGCAGGATGCCGAGGGTAAACAGATCATGCAGGTTTTAGGCAAAAACATGGCATGGATCATGAAAGTGATCAGATACGCGGAAAAGGAATTTCCGCCGCCGGAAACAGTTGCCAAAACCACGACCAATTTTATCAGATAATTTGGAATCACCCTCCGCATGTTGTTGAAGTCATGGGCGACGCATCCGACCCGGCGACCCACGGATTCAATTTCCGTCATGGGGCGCATTTTGTATTAAAATACAGGTATTCATGCATTTACAATCTTATGCGCCCACAATAAAATAACTTTCGCAGGAATTGGAAAGATATCTTTCTCAAAAGAAAAAAGGAGATTTAAAAATGGAATATTATAAAATTCCGGGAACAGATCTTGAAGTTTCACGTATCGCGCTTGGGACATGGGCAATCGGCGGATGGATGTGGGGTGGAACAGATGAAAATGAGTCCATTGAAACCATCCATGCTGCTTTTGACAAAGGTGTAAATATTATTGATACAGCGCCGGTTTACGGATTCGGCAAATCGGAAGAAATTGTGGGAAAAGCGGTTGCTGCGTTCGGAAACCGTGACAAAATATGCCTTTCCACAAAAGCGACACTTGACTGGACAGAAAACGACAAAATAAAACGAAACGGCTCAAGAGACCGTATAATGAAGGAAGTTGAAGATTCACTTAAAAGACTTAAAACAGATACCATTGATATATATTATGTGCACTGGCCTGATTCTTCCCGTCCTATATCAGAGACAGCAAAAGCGATGCGTGAACTATATGATCAGTCTGTTATAAAGGCGGTCGGTGTCAGCAATTTTACCCAGGATCAGATGGAAGCTTTCCAAAAAGAATGCCCGCTTCATTTGTGTCAGCCGCCATTTAATATTTTTGAGCGTGATATAGAAAAAGATATAAAGCCTTACTGCCAGCAGAAAGATATTACGCTCATGACCTATGGCGCGATATGCCGAGGTCTCTTGTCAGGAAAAATATCAAAGGACACCCACTTTAAAGGCGACGATCTTCGCAATGCCGATCCGAAATTCAAGGAGCCCCGTTTCAGCGGTTATCTTGAAGCCGTTCAAAAACTTGAAGATCTGGCAGGTAAAAGATTCAACAAATCCCTTCTGGCATTCAGCTTAAGATGGATTTTTGAAAAAGGGATTCCTGTCGCCATATGGGGCGGACGCAAACCCTCTCATCTTGAGCCTCTTGATGATATTTTCGGATGGTCTATGGATCTTGCAACGCTTTCAGCGGTTGAAACCATTCTTGCACAAACAGTGAAACAGCCTGTAGGGCCTGAATTCATGGCGCCTCCGACCGGGGTGTAGATATAAATGAATCAGGCGCTTTTTTTCCGCGCAATTTGCAGATTCCGAAAAACCACCATAAAGGGTTTGGGATTGGTATCATATTGATTCATTGTATCAGGCCGATCCCGTTGTCTTTTAATTCGATCAACCTTTTTTTATACAGACTGCCCACAGCTCTTTTGAATTCTTTCTTGCTCATGGAAAACCTTTTGCGGATCTCTTCAGGGGCGCTTTTATCGTGGCAGGGGGTAAATCCCCCGGATTTATTCAACCGGTATAAAATGACTTCCGCTGATTTGGGAACCGATGAATACCCGGGTTTTTTCAGGCTCAGATCAATTTTCCCATCCTCACGGATCCGCATGATATACCCTTTGCACGTATCCCCGATAAATAATTTTTGAAAGGTTTCATTTAAATACAGCATCCCATAGTATCGATTATCAACAACGGCCATGATTCCGATGGGAGTGATGGAGTGAACAATCAAGTCAACCAGCTGCCCGACTTTCAGATCATGGGTGTTTTTATCACAATGGGCGGAAATCCGCGTTGTACCGTACACCTTGTTTGTTCTGTCATCCCGGCAGATTTTGACTAAATATTTTTTTCCGGGTTCCATCCTGTCCTGCTGCTCATTTCTGGGTACCAGCAAATCCTTTTCCAGCCCCCAATCCATAAAGGTTCCAAAAGAGGTAACATCTTTTGCGATTAAAAAAACAAGATCACCCACCCCACCTGCGGGTTTTAACGTGGCTGCCACCTGACGATCTTCAGAATCAGTGTACACAAAAATATCTCCTGGCATTAAGGATTTCTCACTGTGAAAGTTATCCTGTTATTATATCATATAAATTATGTTCTTGATACATGATCCGCGTAAGACCTCAGATTCTTTCAAACATCTTTACAGAAATCTGAAATATTGATACCAAGCAGATGTTTCCGGTTTTGTGTGGCCGGGATGGAAATGAAAAAACAACTTTATGATGCAGAGCAGTGGGCTTCAGTGAATGGGGATTTGTGCCTTGCTTTTTTGAGGCGCCTGTATAAAATAGGCACCCAGTATCTGTGATAAAAATTTTGAGCGTCGGATGACCGGAAAAACGCCGGTCTGTGTAATTATTTTTTAAAAAGGGACGAATGCCATGAAAAAATTGATAAGTGTGATCGTTGCAGGCCTTGTCATGGGGCTGGTTGCGTTTTCCCAGGCCCAGGCCAAAGAGGATGTGTTGATCGGGATTTCCAAGATTGTGGCCCATCCGGCTCTGGACGCTCTGGAGCAGGGGGTCCAGGACGGGGTGAAAGAACGGTTTCCCCAGGCCCGGTTTGATCTCCAGAATGCCAACGGTGAGATGTCCACGGCCGCATCCATTGCCCAGAAATTCAAAGCGGAAAATGTGGACCTTGCCGTGGGCATTGCTACGCCTACGGCCCAGGCCCTGGTGAACACCATCAAGGACCGGCCCGTGCTTTTTTGTGCCGTGACCGATCCGGAAGGGGCCGGGCTGGTGGCATCGGTTGAAAAAGGGGAAAAAGGCGTGACCGGCACTTCGGACATGACCCCGGTGAAGGAACAGATCCTGCTGCTCAACCAGATCAAGCCGTTGAAAAAACTGGGCCATGTGTACTCCTCCAGCGAGGCCAATGCCGTGGCTTTGGCTGAGATTGCCAGGCAGGTGTGCAAGGATCTGGACATTGAATTTGTGGAAACCACGGTGACCAATTCCGCAGAGGTCAAACAGGCGGTTCAGACCATTGCATCCCGGGTGGACGGCATCTATCTGAGCAACGACAACACCATTTTTTCCGCCCTGTCTGCTGTGACCCAGGTGGCCATGCGCCACAACATCCCAATCATGTCTGCAGATCCCAGTTCCGCTGAGACCAACGATGTCCTGGCGGCCTGGGGATTTGACTATTACAAGATGGGCCGGGTCACGGGCCGGCTGGCCGCAGATATCCTGGAGGGGGCTGATCCGGTGGACATTCCCACGGTATACATGACGGAACCCGGGGACGTGGACCTGCTGATCAATCTGGATGTGGCACAGAAACTGGGACTGACCATCCCCAAAGAGATTCTGGATACAGCCAACAAAGTGATCGAAAACGGTCAGCTCACCGTCCGCTAGCAGGCGATCTGAATGATTGAAGGTATTTTTGTCGAAGGCCTGATTTACGCCATCATGGCCCTGGGGGTGTTTTTTACTTTCCGGATTCTGGATTTTCCCGACCTGACCGTGGACGGATCGTTTCCCATGGGAGCCGTGATCATGGCCACCAGTCTTCATGCCGGGGTGAATCCCTTGTCCGGGCTGGTTCTGGCGTTTTGCGGCGGGGTCAGTGCCGGGTTTGTCACGGCAGCCATTCATAACAAGCTCAAGGTGCCCCATCTGCTGGCAGGCATTCTCACCATGACCATGCTTTATTCCGTGAACATCCGCATTTTGTCCAACCGGGCCAACCTGCCCCTGCTCCGGGTGGACACCATCCTTACCCGGGTCCAGAGCGCGTGTGAGGGAATTTTTTCACCGGAGATCGCTTCGCTGATCTTTTTCATCCTGGTGGTGCTGGGGTTGAAACTGGCCCTGGATCTGTTTTTTCTCACGGACTTAGGCCTGGTGTTCGGGGCCCTGGGCAACAACGAACAGATGGTCCGGGTCCAGGGCGTGAATCCGGCCACGCTCAAGCTCATCGGCGTGGGGCTTTCCAATGGGCTGGTGGCGTTGTCCGGCGCGTTTGCCGCCCAGTACCAGGGGTTTGCCGACGTCAACCTGGGCCAGGGCATTGTGGTGTCGGGCCTGGCCTCGGTCATGCTCGGAGAGTTTCTCATCAAATCCAACCGGATCTGGGCGTTGACCCTCCGGGTAGTGCTGGGGGCGATCCTGTTCAAGGCCATTATGTACCTGGGCCGCTATTACGGCTATTACATCAATATGACCCCCAACGACCTGAAGCTGATCACGGGGTTGCTGATCATCATTTCCCTGGCGATTTCCAATTATAAACGTCTCCGGGCAAAGGGGAATGCATGATTCAACTGGATGCGATTACCAAGACCTTTAATCCCGGCACCCCGGGAGAGAAAACCGTGATCCGGAACCTGTCTCTGGCCGTGGAATCCGGGGATTTCATCACCATTATCGGCAGCAACGGGGCCGGTAAAACCACGCTGTTCAACCTGATCTCCGGGGCTGTGTTTCCCAGTGCCGGCGAGATCCGGATCAAGGGCCGGAAAGTGACATTTGAGCCGGAATACCGCCGGGCCATGCACATCGGCCGGATTTTTCAGGATCCTCTGGCCGGCACGGCCTCCAACATGACCATTGAAGACAATATGACGATCACGGCAAAAAAAGGATTCCGGTGGCCCAAAATCAGCCTGAACCGGGCCATGCGCCAAAAATTCGCAGACCAGGTCAAAACCCTGGACATGGGGCTGGAGACCCGCATGAAGGTGAATGTCTCCTCGTTGTCAGGTGGCCAGCGCCAGGCGCTGACGCTGTTGATGACGGTTTTGTCCGGCCCGGATATCCTGCTTCTGGATGAACACACCGCAGCCCTGGACCCCAGCAATGCCGCCATGGTCATGGAACAGACCCAGCGGGTCATCCGGGAACGGTCTTTGACCACGCTCATGGTCACCCATAACATGAACCATGCCATTGCATTTGGCAACCGCCTGATCATGATGGATGCCGGCGAGATTATCGTGGATGTCAAGGGTGCGGAAAAGCAGGACCTCACCCGGGAGGGTCTGATTCAGATGTTTGCAGACACCCGGAAAAAAGCGTTTGAAAATGATGAGGTGCTGCTGTCCACCTGATTGATTACCCCCTTCGAAATGCCAGCATGGTGATATCATCGGACTGTTCGGCGCCACGGGTGTAATCTGCCAGAGCCCTGCGCATGGCTTCCACCATGCCGTTACAATCAAGGTCCCGGTATTTTTCAATCTGTTCCAGTGTCCAGGCATCGCCGGACAATGCGTTTTCCGGATTCATGGCTTCGGTCACCCCGTCCGTATAGATGAATATCGCGTCCCCCGGCGCAAATAACAACTCGCCCTCATCAAAAGTGAAATCCGGCATGCCGCCCACCACCACCCCTTTGACGGTCGGCGGTGCCATGGCCGGTTTGCCGGCATGCAGCAGAAAAGGCGGGTTGTGCCCGCCGTTGGCGTAGACACAATGTCCCGTGGTCAGGTTGATCCGGGCGCAAAACAGGGTCACGAACATGCAGGAGTCATTGTCCCGGACCAGCTCCCGGTTCAGCCGCGTCATGGTGGCTGCAGGACTGTGTTCCTCCTGCCAGATCGAGCGCAGGAACGTGCGGGTGACAGCCATGAACAGAGCGGCCGGCACGCCTTTGCCGGAAACATCTCCCACAACCAGACAGAGTTCATCTTCATCGATCATGTAAAAATCGTAAAAATCACCGCCGATCTCCCGGGCCGGTTCGAGAATCGCGTAAATCTCCATGTCGTTCCGGTTGGGAAACGGCGGGAAAGTGTGCGGAACCAGGCTCATCTGGATATCTCTGGCAATCTGTATTTCACTTTCAATCCGCTCCTTGGCTGCGGTTGTTTGTGCCAGATCGATCATGTAGCGTTTGAGATCATTGCGCATGGATTCAAACGCATTGGCCAGCCCCGCCACCTCATCTTTACCGGTGACAACCGGTAAAGAGACGTCAAGATTCCCCGTGGCCAGGGTGCGGGCGCCGGCTTCCAGCTGTTGCAATGGGCGGGATATGGAGCGGGCAATCAGTAACGACATCACCAGCAGCAGAACAAACCCGGCTGCGCCGAAAAACAGGGTATTGCGGCTGAAATCAAATACCACCCCCAGCAATTCTTTTTCAGGAAACACCAGCCCCACGGACCATCCCGTGCTGGGCACAGGGGAAAAAGCCAGCCAGGCCGGTCTTGTATCCGTTAATCCGTCAAAGAACACAAACCCTGTTTCACCTTGGATCATCCGTTGACCGATTTTGCGCAGATTTTTGGAGCCCCGCGCCTCGGCCAGACTGAAAATACTTTCATTCATGATCAATTCCCCGGCCGGATGAGAAATAATCACCCCCGTGGCGGACACGAGAAACGCATACCCGGAGCGGCCCACGGGTAACTGTGCCAGCATTTCCTGCAACCATTCCAAAGAGACATCACTTGTAATCACACCGGCGAATTCATCCTCAGCATCCCATACCGGCGCCGCACGGGTTACCATGAGGACATTGCCCCCGCCTTCATCAAAGTACGGCTCCGTCCATATCGTGCGAGTCAGGTCCCGGGGCAGGGCAAACCAGTCCCACACATCATACTGGTACCCTTCCGCATTTAAATCACCGCGCAAAAGCGTTTGGGCCGGGGGTACATCGCACCATACATAGGGGGCCTTGCCTTTGGGCCAGGGCGCAATGGCCGCGCCGAATATTTCCGGATTGTCTCTCACCAGTTTTTCAAGCAGATCGTACTGTTGTGCGACCGTATGTTTGTTTTCCGTCAACATGAAGGCAGCCGATTGCACCACCTTTTCCACGGCATACCCTGTCACCTCAATGCGGAAGGCCGTGGCCCGGGCCAGATGATTGGATTTTTCCTGCAGTTCCTCCAGCAGGAGACCCCGGGCGGAAATATAATTATAACCGATCACCGCCCCCAGGATGCCGCCGGCACCGATAATGATCATCAGAGCCATGCGCGGTGCGATGCGTATTTTACGGAACATGGACAAACTCCTCGAAAGACGGGGCATCCGTGATCATTTTATGCGCCATCAACAGATCAACGGACCGGGAATAATCATCTTTGGAGAGGCGGCCAACCGTCCAGTCGCCGACGTACTCGGGAAAGATCGAGGAAAGCACGACGGTTAGCATCCAGCGCATGTGCGGACGATTGGCGGGCACTTTGGCTCCCCGGGCGTATTGCATCACAATATCAAGGGTTTCTTCCGGATGGGCCGCAGCATATTCCCAGCCTTCAAGCGAGGCTGCGGCCATGGCCCGGCAGGCGGCCGGACGGCTTTCAAGGGTTTTTTGCAAACAATAGATGCCATCTTCCGGAAAAGGCGTATCAATGGATGCCAGGGAAAAAACCATCAATTCCTCCATGTCGATGCCGGCCTGAAACATCATGTGATATTCGTTGTAGTACATGGCCGTGCATGCATCCACGCCACGCTGTAAAAACAAATTGATGGAATAATTCTGCTGGATGATCTGCGGCTGGATGTCATGGGCCTGGAAAAAAGCCATAAACGGCGGACGGAACTGTCCCTTCCACACCCCCACACGACGTCCGTCCAGATCATGAACGTTGGTAATTCCACTGTCTTTCCAGACGATCAGAACCATGTTTGAACGATTGACAATCTGGGCGATATTGCGGACCGCAATCCCGTTTGCCGCATCCGTCAAGGCCGAAGCCAGCCAGCGGGTGGCAAAATCCGCGCGGCCGTCACGCAGGTACTCGCCCTGATCCCGGTCCGGGCCGCCGCGCAGGATGGTCACATCCAGGCCATGGTCCGCATAGATGCCTTTTTCCAGTGCCATGTAATACCCGGCAAACTGGGCCTGGTGCGTCCATTGCAGCATCAGCGTGACCGGCACCCTTGCTGAGGTATCTAAAGAAACGTTTTCTGCCGCATGAGCCTTCGGCAGGATAAAAATCATTGCCGCGGCAACACAGCAACACAAAGCCCTGGTAATAGTCATTGTCTCAAAAACCGCCCTGACGCTAATGTTTAATCCCATAATGCCGATCCCGGTAGCACGGATCAATATAGATAGTTAACAGACTGAATGTAAAAATCAAGCATATTATTTAACCATAACCGCAGGTGCCTCCCCCACACGGCGGATCAGCCGAAGCAAAAAACGGACATTGATTTTTTCCGGTTTCCTGGGGTATACACAAAAGGGTGTTCAAAAGATATCAATCCCCCGGGAAAGGAGTGCCCATGTCCGCCAGTCTGTCCGCCACCTATTTTATCGACAAGGATCATCCGGATATCATTGCGTTTTCAAAAAAACATGCCGGAACCGGTACCACCGACAAAGAAAGGGCCGTCAGCCTGTATTATGCGGTGCGGGATTTGATCCGGTACAACCCTTACAGCATTGAACCGGTGAAAGACAGCATCAAAGCCAGTGCTGTTCTGGCGAAAAAAGAAGGGTATTGCGTGGCCAAGGCCGTGCTGCTGGCCGCCTGTCTTCGAAGTCAGAAGATTCCGGCCCGGCTGGGGTTTGCCGATGTGAAAAACCATTTGAACACGGAGCGGCTCAAGGCGTTGATGCAAACGGATCTGTTCGTGTGGCACGGGTTTGCGGAAATCTATCTGGAAGGCAGATGGGTCAAGGCCACCCCGGCATTTAATTTAAGCCTGTGCGAAGCGTTCAATGTCAAGCCTCTGGAATTTGACGGGACCCGTGATTCTATTTTTCATCCCTTTGACAACTTAGGCAACCGGCACATGGAATATGTGACCGATCACGGCAGTTTTGATGATTTGCCCTGGGACCGGGCCCTGGCCGCCATGAAACAGGCCTATCCCAAGTATTTTGAGACCTATGAACGCAAAGCCGGAGATTTCAACGCAGAGGCGGCCCGGGAAAATAAGGGGTGAGCTTCGAGAGTCAGGTGCCGGGTATCAGGTATGGAAAAATACCTGATACCCGGGGATGAGCGCTATGCGTTTTGCCGGGCCCGGATTTTTTCAGACACGGCTTTGGTCAGTTCCAGCACCCTTGTGGCCGATGCCGGGTCCAAAGAGCCGGTGCCGCAGCTGGGGGTCACAAAAGACTGGGCGATGATCTTCTCTTCGGGGATTCCAAGGGCAGCGACCTGCCGGATCTGGCCGGCCAGTTTTTCAGTCAATCCGTCACTGGTCTGTTGAGCGATCAGATCGGCATCTCCTGTGGGCACAATGCCCCATGCCAGGATGCCGCCTTTGCCCAGAAACTTTTTGATGGCCTGGGGATATAAAATAAAATTGTCAAAATAGGAAAACGCATCAAAAGAGATGATGTCGATGGTACTGTCCAGCAGCAGGTCCCATTCCGTGTTGGCGCACACATGAACCCCGGTCAGGCCGTTTTCCGCATGGATCTCCTGGGCGATCTCATCGATGCAGCCCTGGACATCGGCCCGGGTGATGGTGATGTAGGCAGAGGTGCCGAACCCGGCCAGAGCCGGCTCATCCAGAAAAACAATGGGGGTGGCGCCTCGTCTGGCAAACTCTTTTGCCTGCCATCTGGCATTCATGGCCAGGCGTTTCACGGCCGCATCCCGCAGCTGGTCATTGTAGAAAATATCCCGCTCCGCTTCATCTTTGACCGCCGTACAAAAGGTGACAGGGCCGGTAACCTGGCCTTTGAGCGCTTCAAACCGGCCGGGATCTTTGTCCACCCGTTCCAGGAAATGGAAAAATCCTTTGCCGGTCAGAGGGGTAAAAGCGAATCGGGATGCCTGAAAATCCGCGTCCGGTTCTGACAAAATGAGATAGTCTTCAAAAAACTGGATAAATTCTTCGTCAAACTGCGGGGTCTTTGTGTCGATAAACCAGGTATCCTCTTTTTCCGCTACGCCCGGAAGCCCGTACATGAATTGACGGACCATTCCTTCTTCCTTGAATTTGGGCAGCTGGACCCACAGAGGCACCTCCGGGGTGTGGGCAAACACCAGATCCAGGGCGTTGGCATGATCGTCCAGCGGCAGGCTGCCGATGAGAAGGGGAAGTCCGTTGGGGGTAAAACTAGGCATGATATAACTCCTTTAGATATACATATATGTTCATTTGTTGTTATGTTTTCAATACAGATATATCATGCCTGTCGTCAAAATAACATGTTTTTTTTATTCAGGTGTCGGTATCGGTCTGCCGGACCGCCAGAACCGGGCAGCCTGACCGGCTGATCACCCGCTCCGTGGTGGATCCCACCAGGAATTTTTCCAGCAGGCTGTGGCCCCTGACCCCTAAAACGATTAAGTCCACCTGGTTTTTTTCGGCAAATGTCAGCAGTTCCTGGTACGGTTCTCCTTCCAGTACAGCTGTCACAGGTGTGCACCAGTGACGACTTTCTTCAGGCACCATCCGGGCCAGCTGCCGTTCCAGTCTTTCCCGCAGCGCATCATGTCGCTGTGCATCCGGATCATTGGCCTGCCGGGTGAGCCCTAAGTAATCGGACCGGTTCCAGCCCAGATAATCCCCTTCCTGAACCTTGATATAGTCGGCACTGGAAAATTCCACATGTTCCGTGGGCCGGACCACATGGGCCAAAAACAGCTGGGTTTCAAACTCCTGGGCCAGGCTCAGGCCGTACTGAAACGCCAGACTGGAATCCGGGGAAAAATCGCATCCCACCAGAATCCGGTTCAACAGTTTTTTCCGATCCCCGGGCAGGACGCCCGGCTCTGCCTTGCCGTGGAGTACCAGCACGGGGCAGGACAGGGTTTTCACCAGCCGGTCCGTGACCGATCCCACCAGAAACCGTTTCACGCCCGATCCGCCGTGGGTGGCAGCCACCACCATGTCCACGCCGGTCTCTTCGGCGATCCGGGTCAGTTCATCTGCCGGATGCCCCGTGGTGACCATGGTGTCACAGTCCATGTCCAGGGTTTTGCCAATGTCTTCCAGCCGGGATGCCGCATCCTGCCGCCGTTCCGCCTCTATTTTTTCAGACGCGATATAGGCCTGTCCGGCAGAGGACATCAGCACCATGTCAGACACCACATGACACAGAGTGAGATGTGCCTCAAATTCTTTGGCCAATGCCTGCCCATAGGACAGGGTCAGATTGGTGAATTCACTGAAATCAACCGCGCACATGATTTTTTTGGGTATGATTCTCATGACAGCCTCCTTGGTCAATATGGGAATTATAAAAAAGAGTATACCGTTTTTTTTTCACTCGGCAAAGGGAATATGTGTTACAGCGATTTGTCCAGTTCAATATAGGAATAAGGCACCTGGATGAACCGGGTCAGGGTGGACAGCCTGTTCAGGGAAAAGCCGTTTAGTATCCGGGAAAGGTTCACACCGATACCGGCATAAAGCGTCCGCTCCGGGGTGCCATGGGATGAAAATCCCCGGGCGTAATATCCCAGGTGCAGTTCCAGGTATTTGAACAGCGGATGGGTGACCTGCTCAAAACCGTCCAGCTTGAGGGCCACCAGAAATTTCTGGCGTTCATAGTCGGTGAACACATCGGCCGTATCAAAGCGGGGCCGGTACTCGATTCTGAAATCGATTTTTTTGTCCAGTTCCGGCCGGGAACCGATAAAATAGGCAGCCGTACATCCTAAGGCATTCATGGTAAAATCCTCATAGGAAAACCCGTAATCTGAAAAAGAATCTCCCAATTCCATTCCGTTCATCATGGCAAAAGCGGACAAAGCCCCCAGTTTAAGGCCCTGGCGCGGGGAATATCCCCAGTTTTCATAAGTGTGTCCCAGAAAATGGGACAGGGCATAGCTGGTATAAAAATGCCCCAGTTTGTCCGCACCCCCCTCTTTGGTATTGCCGGCAAACCAGCCTTCTTTTTTTGCGGACGGGGCGGTTGAAAAATAATCCCAGTTGGCAATCCCCCACCCGGTGATCACGGCCAGGCCGGCGGCATTGGCATACACTACCTTTTTCTCTTTAGGGATCTGTTGCCAGTCGAATCCGGATGCAGTGACTGGAAAGACAAACAGACAGAGGATGACCAGATATCGCATACTGTTTCTCCGGGTCATGGGTTCCTGGAAACGGGCGGTTCGGTTGGGGCGGCAAACCGTCCGCAGCATCCGGTCATGGCGGCGTGTTTGGCGGTAAAAGGGTATTGCCGGCAGACCTCGGGTTTGATGGGGTGGATGGTGCACATAAACCGGTCGGCATGATCCGGGCAGGGTGCAAGCCAGGGACAGGTCCGGGCGGTTTCTCCGGTGTCCGGATCCACCCAGATCCGGTATGTCGGGCCTGAATCGCCTGCCGAAATGTTTCGGGTTTGGACCCAGGTCAGGATGTCGGTTCGTCCGCTTTCCCGCCAGCGCCGGACATCGGATTCCTCGCACCCGGTTTCATAATCCAGGGTGCGGCAGCATTCTCCGCACTGGCGGCAGATGAACCGGTCCATCTGTGCATGGGTCCAGATGCCGGAAATGGTGCCGGTGCGGTCAGGTCCGGCAATGGTGTGTGTCTGAAACACCTGCCGGCAGATATCGGCCAGGGTATTGAGGTCCGGGGGATCGGTTTCCAGGACATGAATCAGGTAGAATCCCAGGTGATGATCCTCTACCGGATCAAAGGTGGTTCCCCGCAGTACCGACACCCCGCTCCAATTTTCGTTTCGGGCCGTGATCCGGCACTGCTTTCCCAGAATCAGGGGAGCGCTACGTCTGAACAGATCCGGTTGGGGGCCGTAAGCCTGAAAGTCCAGGGCAACGGCATCCACGGCCTGGGCCGGGGTCAAAAAAATCCAGTGCGGATCGCCGGCCGCTGAAATTTGATCTGGGCGGTGTTTTTGAAAGTATTTCCGGGTCATGGCTTCTCCTTTGAAGATTGCCTGAACCTGTACGGTAACCCTATCGTTTTTAAAATTGTCTGGCAAGAGGTATGCACCAAAAAAATTTGTTGTCGGGGTTTTGAAAAATGATTTGATCCCGGTTGAATGCCGGGGCAAGTTTTTAATTTAATTTATTGTCGGCATACGGTTAAATATGATAGGGTTTCGCAAATTTTTAGTCAGGCATTGAATAAAAAATGAAACATGTGAGTTATGAACATTAAATATGTTGTGGCAGCGGCTGTGGCCGGATTTCTTTTTTTACTGCCTGCCGTGTCGCCGGCCAAACCCCGGGTGGCGGTCATCAGCGAGGTGGGGGAAAACAATAATTTTCAAGACCGGATGATCAATGAGATAAATGTGCTGATGGACGGCCGGGGAGGGGTTGATTTTCTGCGCCAAAAAATCGATCCCCTTGTTTCGGGAGAGGGTGAAAAAATCCTTTCCACCCTGATGGAAGATGATGCCATTGACTGCATCATCGGAATGGGATATGCCGTATCAGCCATGATCACCGATCTGATGCAGTTTCAAAAACCCGTGATCGCTGCCGGGGTTCTGGACCGCAGCCTCCAGGGCCTTCCTATCACCGCCGAGAATACCAGCGGGGTCAAAAATTTCAATTACCTTCAATCCACCTTTAATGTAAAAAAAGATCTGACGGTTTTTAAATCCCTGTATGACTACACCCACTTATGTGTGCTGCTTCCCGTACTTCAGCCCTCCATGTCACGCTCTGTGCGGCGCTATCTGGAACTAACCGTGCAGTCCGTGGCACCGCAGTCAACGCTTTCGATTATTGAAATCGATCCCGGATCCATGACAAAAAATATTCCGGAAATTCCTCTGGATGTGGATGCCGTGTATCTGCTGCCGCTGTTTCCCCAAAACCAGGACCATCGGATGGCCCCGGTCATCCAAGAGATCAACGACCGGAAATTGCCTTCATTCGCTTTGATGGGAGAAAAACATGTCCGCATGGGTGCCATGGCCGCCATTGCGCCGGATCATAATTTAGAGGCATTATCCCGGCGGCTTGCCATCAATGTGCTGGAAATCCTTGAAGGACAGGATCCCGGCACCCTGCCAGTATCCGCTACCACATATACGGACAATTTTGTGATCAATGTGGAAACCCTGGAAAAAATCGATTATTTTCCCGCCTGGGCCGCCCTGGAAGATGTCCGGCTTTTGAACATGGATAAACGCAGCCAGGATTTGACCCTGCAACTCAAGGAAGTGATTATCGAGGCCCTGGAGCGGAATCTGGATCTTCTGGCGGTCCGGACCGATACCCTGATTCAGGAGGCGGAATCCGGCAAGGCGGACGCGGCCCTTCTGCCCCAGGTCAGTTTGTCCGCAGACCTGACCCGTATCGATGAAAACCGGGTCGATGTGGCCCAGACCCATCCGGCCCGGTCCACCCTGGCTGCCTCAACCCATGTGAAACAGGTTGTTTTTTCCGATGATGTGCTGGCCAATCGTGCCATTCAAAGGATTATGATTGAATCCCAGCAGTACCAGGAAAAGGCGATGACCCTGGACACGGTTGTGACGGCAGCCCATGCCTATATAAACCTGCTGTTTGCCATGAGTACCCACACCATTCAGAGCGATAACCTGGATGTGACCCGGAAAAACCTTGAAATTGCGTTAACCAAGGCGGCAGTGGGGTCTGTGGATGCATCCGAGGTCAGCCGGTGGGAAAGTGAGAAAGCTGCCAACCAGATCCGGTTCAATGATGCATTCCGGGATTTGCAGCTGGCACGCATGAACCTGAACCGGGTCCTGGACCGGCCCATTACCCGGAAGTTCACCCCGGCGGACATCGGACCGGACAAGGGCATAGAACTGATGATCACGGATCCAAACGTTTACCGGTTGCTGGAAAATGTCAAACAGGCCCGGCGGTTCAGTGATTTCCTGATTGCCGAAGCAGACCGGAACCTGCCTGAACTCAAACAGATCCAGGCAAATATCCGTTCCCAAAAACGGCAGGTGCTGAACCGAAAACGGGCATTGTTTCTGCCGGATATCAGTTTGCAGGGATCAGTGGACAAAGTGCTGGGAGAGTATGATGCCCGGCAGAAAACCCCGTCGGATCTTGATCATCCCTGGTCCATCTCCTTGACGGCATCCTGGCCGATTTTTACCGGTGGTGCCCATAAAAAAGACCTGGCCCAGAGCCGGTATCGGCTCGACCGCCTGCACATGGAAGAAAAAAATCTGCGCAACCGGTTTTATCTTGATGTCCGGTCCAGCATGGAGACCGCCACCGTGTCGGCCCGGGAAATCGCGTTGTCGGAAAAGCGGCTTGCCGCGGCACAAATAAGTTTTGACATTGTCCAGGCCGGGTATGCCGAAGGGCGCAATTCAGTCACAGACCTCATCGATGCCCAGAATGACAAGGTCAGCAGTGAACATGCCGCGGCATCGGCAAAATATCAGTTTGTTCTGGATTTTCTGGAAATGGAACGGGCCATCGGACGGTTCTATTTTCTGGATTCTCTGGATGAAAAACAGGCGTTTCTCGACCGGCTGCATCATTTTATGGCAACCGCCCAGAGCCAATAACCACAGGAAACAATCATGAAACAGATGGTATTCACCGTTCTGACCTGCTTAAGTCTGATTTCCGCCGGATGCGGTGGAAATGACGTGACGGAAGCGGATAAGGAAATGCCGGTCCGGCCGGTCCGGTACATCGAACTGGACACAAGGACTCAGACCTTAAGCCAGCGCTTCACAGGGACAGCCGCGGCCGACCGCCAGGCGATACTCAGTTTCAAGGTGGCCGGCACCATTACCAGTATTCCCGTCAACTTAGGAGACCGGGTAACCACGGGGACTCTGCTGGCCCGGCTGGATGAAACCGATTTCAAGATTGACCTGGCATCGGCCCGGGCCGGGCTCAAGTCCGCCCAGGCTGATGCCAAATCCGCCCAGACCCGTGTTTACACCACCCGGTCAAATTATGACCGGGTCCAGAAACTCTATGAAAACGACAGTGTGTCTTTGAGTGAATTCGAGCAGGCCAGAGGTGATTATGAAACCGCTCTGGCCCAGCACCAGGCAGCACAATCCAAAATCACCATGGAAACCAGCAAGCTTCGGGCCGCTGAAAATCAATTGTTGTACACCCGTTTGCTTGCCCCTTTTGACGGCGTTGTCAACAATATTGCCGTGGATGAAAATGAGGAAATATCCCCGGGAAGCCCGGTAATGACCCTCAGTAATCTGGGTAAGATGGAGGTCAAACTGGAAGTTTCAGACCGTTACATTGCCGATATCCGGACCGGCATGCCTTGCCGTATCACCTTTCCCGCCCTGGCCCGGGAAACGTTTTCCGGCCGGGTGACTGAAGTGTCCTACGGCAGCACGGACAAACCGACCTATCCCGTCACTGTGGCCGTCCTGTCCGAAGATGACCGGCTGCGGCCGGGCATGGCCGCCGAGGTCCGGATGGATTTCGGCGGCACCCCGGAACAGACCGGTCTTTACATGCCGCCGGACGGGGTGGGAGAAGAACAGGGCCGGCCGTTTGTCTTTGTTCTTGAAAAAGGTCCGGACAGCCGGTGGACGGCTCGGAAACAAATCATTACACTGGGCCCTCTCACGGAAGAAGGCTTTCTGGTGAAAACCGGGCTGACCCCGGGGGACCGCGTGGCCGTCTCCGGACTTCAGCTGCTTCTGGACGGCATGGCCGTGACCCTGATGGACGATGCCATCAACGACTGGTAACCTGACCCATGAATCTGACCGCATTTGCCATCAATAAAAATCGTATTTCATTGAGCCTGCTGGGGATTGTGATCCTGCTGGGGCTTTCCATGTATCAGGGCCTTCCCAGGGACAGCATGCCGCCCTATGTGGTGCGGGTGGCCACGATTGTCTCAAGTTTCCCGGGTGCCAACCCCCAGCGGGTGGAACTGCTGGTGAGCAAGAATATCGAGGAAGAGGTCCAGGAAATTCCTGAAGTCAAAACCGTCACATCCCAGTCCCGCACGGGTCTTTCCGTTGTTTCCGTCACCCTTAAGGATGCGGTCAAACCGGCGGATCTTCAGGCGATCTGGGATAAACTGCGGCGAAATCTGGACAACATGACCAGTCTGCCCGAAGGCGTGGTTCCTGATCTGCAAGACGATGATGTGGGCGTGGTTTACGGGATCAACATCGGGCTGATATCCGACGGGTTTTCCTATGCACAGATGGAGGATGTGGCCAAACGGATCAAAGACGATCTGATCGCCCTGCCGGATTCGGCCAAAGTGGCGCTGAGCGGGGTTCAGGATCAGCAGGTGGTGGTGGAGTTCGACCCGCCCCGGCTCAGTGAATACGGCCTGACCGTGGAAAAACTCAGGCAGATTATCCGGGAGACCAATATCCTGGATTCCGGGGGTGAAATCAATGTGGGGGACAAGCGGCTGATTCTTGAACCCACCGGTAATTTCGATGATATCGAGGCGTTGAAAAAAACGATCATTCCCGTGGGTGACCAGGGGGAAGTGGTGTATCTGGACTCCATTACCCAGATCAGAAAAACCTATAAAACCCCGGCCACGGCACTGGTGCGGGTCAATGGTAAAAAAGCGGTTTCTCTGGCCGTTTCCCTCAAAAAACAAGCCAATATCATCAACCTGGGAAAAATGGTGGATGAAAAAATTGCTGAATACAACCGCCGTTTGCCCCTGGGCCTGGAGGTAGTCCGCCTGGCATCTTTGGACAGGTATGTCGAGAAATCCATTGAGGATTTTGTGGGGAACCTGTATCAGAGTATTGCCATCGTCATGGCAGTGATGCTGATTTTCCTGGGGCTGCGCACCGGCCTGGTGGTTGCCGGCCTGATTCCTCTGGTCACCGTCATGACCCTGCTGCTCATGGGCGTGATTCACATGGGGCTGAACCAGGTGACGCTGGCGGCTCTGATCATGGCCCTGGGAATGATGGTGGACAACGCCATTGTCATCTCCGAATCCATTATCGTGAAAATGGAATCCGGCCGGGACCGGATGACCGCAGCCGTGGAAACCTGCAAGGAACTGATGGTGCCTTTGCTCATTTCCACACTGACCACGGCGGCGGCTTTTCTGTCCTTTTATCTGGCGGAATCTGCCATGGGTGATATCATGGGACCGCTTTTCGTGGTCATCTCCTTTGCCCTGATATCTTCCTGGCTCATCAGCCTGACCATTATTCCGCTGCTGGCCTATTATCTGATCAGAATTAAGCAGAAAAAAACGGATAAATTCTCTGTGTTTGATTATCTGAACAAAGGCTATATTTTTGTTTTAAGACAGGTCCTGAAATGGAAACGCGTGTTTGTTGTGTTCATGGTGGCGGTCTTTTTCGTTTCTTTGATCGGTTTCGGGATACTGCCTTTTATTTTCTTTCCGGACAGTGACCGGAACATGATCACCATGGATATCAACCTGCCTTTGGGTACGAAAATCGAAAAAACCGCTGCTGTGGTCCAGGCGATTGAGACCTATATTAGTTCCGATTTAAAAACAGGCCCTGAAAAAAACAAAGGCATCACGGACTGGTCCTCTTTCATCGGAGAGGGACCCCAGTCGTATGATCTGGGCTATTCACCGGATGAAGCCAATTCCAGCTATGCGCATATTCTGATCAATACCAGCAGCGGCGAGGACAACGGATGGATCATTCAGCACCTGGATGATTTCTGCTTCAATACCTTTCCCGAAGCAGACATCAAAGTGTCTTTGCTGGGGCAGGGCGGCGGTGGAACCCCCGTGGAAATCCGCATTTTCGGAACAGACCAGGATATGCTCTATGCCCTTGGTACCCAAACCAAAGAGGCTTTGGGACAGATTGCCGGCACCAAAAATATTATGGATGACTGGGGTCCCAAATTATTGAAATTTATCATAGATATTGATGCGAACAAGGCCAGAAAATCCGGTGTGACCCATGAGGATATCGCCATCAGTCTCCAGACCGGGTTATCCGGTTTCCAGGCCGGTACTTTCCGGGAAGGCCAGGACAGCCTGCCCATTCTCATGCGCAGCCGGAATTTTTCCTCCCAGACCCTTCAGGATCTGGAAAATACCAATGTGTTTGTCCAGTCCACGGGCAAGGCAGTGCCCTTGAGCCAGGTGGCCCGGATCAAGCCCCAATGGGATTATGCCAAGATCATGCATTACGATCTTTCCCGGAGTATCACGGTCACCAGTGAGCTCAGGCCAGGCAGCACGGCCAGAGAGGTCACGGCAGATATCCAGGCCTGGCTGGACGATCAATCCAGAGACTGGCCCTCAGGCTATCGGTATGAACTGGGAGGGGATGCGGAAAATACCCAGGAAAACATGGCGGCCGTGACCCGGTATCTGCCCCTGTCCGGATGTATTATCCTGTTTCTCCTGATTTTTCAGTTCAATTCCATGCGAAAGACCTTTATGGTGCTCACCACCATTCCCTTAGGGATTATCGGGGTGGTCATCGGTCTGATCGCGTTCCGGTCCTACTTCGGGTTCATGGCGTTTCTGGGGGTGATTTCTCTGGCCGGTATCGTGATCAACAATGCCATTGTGCTCATCGACCGGATCGATATTGAACAAAGCGAACTCAACCGGGCCCCGGCCCAGGCCGTGGTGGAGGCCTGCCGCCAGCGGTTCAGACCCATTTTGCTCACCACACTGACAACCGTTTTGGGGCTCATCCCCCTGTATCTGGGGGGTGGAAACATGTGGCAGCCCATGGCCGTATCCATCATGACGGGCCTGCTTTTCGGCACCACGATCACGCTGCTGTTCATCCCGGCACTTTACAGCATTCTGTACAAGGTCGATGCAACCAAACAAAACTCAGAAAGAGGCATATCATGAAGAAAAGAATGAAACTGGGACTTCACACCTATACCCTTCATTTGTGGGGCCTGGGACAGAACTGGGGGATTCAGGCCGATCCCCGACCCAAGGAAATCGATCTGTTTCAGCTCATGGACCTGGCTGTGGAATGGGGTTTGGACGGGCTGCACATCACGGGGTGCGATCTGGAAACCAAGGACGATGCCCGCCTGGCAGCAGTCAGAGACGCCGCTCAGGATCACGGCCTGTATCTGGAGTACAATTTTTCCCGAAATGAGGAATTTGATCCCCGGCTCACCGACACCCTGGAAAAAGGGATCGATATTACCCATAAAATCGGGGCCGACCTGGCCAAGTTGAGCCTGGATATCCGTCGGCCCCGGCCTTTGTATGGTTCCTGTTTCCACCCCAAAGTCATGCGGCAGCTGTGTGATGTTCATGAAGAAATCCTTGCCGTCCTGCCGGTGCTGGAAAAAAACGGCATCAAACTGGCCGTGGAAAATCATACGGAAACCTTTGCCGATGAGATCCTCTGGGTGATCCATCAGGTGAACCATCCCCTGGTGGGGGCGTGTGTGGATACAGTGAATTCCATGGGGGTTTTGGAAAATCCGGAACAGGCCGTGGAAAAACTGGCCCCTTATGCTTTCTGCAACCATTTCTGCGATCATAAGCTGACCCGGGACCAGTTCGGCATCCGGTTCCACGGGGTGGCCCTGGGTGACGGAGATATCGACTGTGTCAAAACCCTTCAGATCATCTGTGACCAGTCGCCCACGGACCGCATCACCTTTGAGATCGAATGGGATATGGGGGAAGATTCCCTGGAGGTGGCCCGGGAAAAAGAGATGGCTGCCTGTAAAAAAAGCATTCAGTATGCCAGAAAAATACTGAAAATCGGCCGGCCCGTTTGAAGATTTGACGAACCGCATCCGACCTGCTATGAAAAGGCAGCTTCTTCCTTTAACCTGAAAAAGAGGGTGCCATGACAAAAGATGCACCGGTGAAAACGGTCCCGGATTACAATTTGACCGGTTTCAGACTGGATGCGCTGCTTGAGCGGCATCGGGAACGGATTATTCGTGAGTGGCGGGACCGGCTGTTTAAAGAAGTGTCTGACAACTATGCCGCCAGGAATCCGGATGAGCTGGGCAAAACCACAGCCCGGGCCTATGATGCGTTTTTTCATGTGCTGGCTGAAAATGACTACACCGCCATTAACCGATTCATCAACGAAATTACCAGTATCCGGCTGGAATCGGGATTTCCCCTGGACGATGTGCAAAAAGCGTTCGAGCTTTTCAGAATACTCATTGTCCCGGTGCTGGTGGAAGAATCCCCCAAAGCATGTCTGTGCCGCCACATCGAACAGGTGAATACCTGCCTGGCTTATACCATTCACCGGTTTTCCAACCATTTTCAGAAAATGCATGAAACCTGTCTCAAGGAATACGCAGACCGGCTGGAACAGGATGTGGCGGCCCGAACGGCCCAGTTGAAAGAATCTGAGCACAAATACAAAACCCTGGTGGAAGAGATCAGTGACGGGTATCTGGTGCTGGAAGGCGAAAGGATCGCATTTGTCAACCCGGCGTTCTGCCAGATGCATGGGATTGACGTCCCCGAAGAGATCTTGATGACATCGTTTTTAAGCCTGGTTCATCAGCCCTTTCAAGGTATTACTAAAGAGAAAATCACTAAATGAATTGCATTCAGAAAATAAATCTAGACATTTTTGATTCTAGCAGATACAACCAGGGAAACAACCTGGACCTGTATCTCAAGGAGATCAAAATGCTAAACACAGTTTTTGAACAATTCATCAAAGAAAGTCCTGTCTCAGTCATTTCCCGCAGTGCCATGGAACGGATTTTCAATCCCGAACAACTGGATCAATGGTTTGACAGTACCGCCAAGGAACAATACACAAAGGACCTGCTTTTTTCCAGTGTTTTTGACATCATGTCTCAAGTGGTTTGCAAGAACCGGCCATCCGTAAATGCCGCCTACCAGGCGAGCAAAGACCAGATAGGGGTTTCGATCACATCTCTTTACAACAAGATCAATGGGATTGAACCTCACACTTCAGCGGAACTGGTTCGATATGCTGCCCAGGAAATTTCTCAGATAATCGAAGGCCTCGGCGGTACAAAGGCATCACCGCTGCCGGGATTTCGGGTCAAGCTTCTCGATGGCAACTGTATTGAAAAAACACATCACCGTATAAAAGAACTCCGAACACTGGCAGCTGGTCCATTGCCGGGCAAATCTCTTGTTGTATATGATCCATGCCTTTGTCTTCCTGTGGATGTTTTTCCCTGTGAAGATGGTCATTCTCAGGAGAGATCTCTTTTGTCAGACGTATTGGAAACTGTCACACTCGGAGATGCCTGGGTGGCTGACCGGAATTTCTGCACACTGGAATTTACTACAGGTATCGCCTCAAAAGATGCTTTTTTCGTTATCCGGGAACATAAAAAATATTCCTGGAAAACTCTTGGAAAAGAGAAACATATTGGTGATATTGAAACCGGAAAAGTTTTTGAACAACCGATTTGTGTAATCGATAGTTCCGCTAAAGAGCATACGTTCAGACGGATAAGAGTCCAGTTGATCTCAGAAACCCGTGATGGGGACAGTGAAATTGCCATTATTACAAATGTTCCTGAAAAGGGAGCGAGTGCCACGACAATTGCCGATGTTTATAGAGGTCGGTGGACAATCGAAACAGCGTTCCAATATCTGGCGGACTATTTGAATTCTGAAATCAACGCTCTTGGATACCCGCGTGCAGCCTTGTTCGGATTTTGTGTTTCCCTGATAGCCTATATGGTGATTGCAACTGTAAGAGGGGCTCTTGCCAGTATACACGGTGCTGAAAAAATAGATGAAGAAGTCTCCGGGTATTATATTGCAGATGAAATTTCAGCCACATTCAGAGGCATGATGATCGCCCTGCCTGAAAATGAATGGCACTATTTTCGAACGCTCTCTGTTGCGGAGTATGTGAATTTCATCCAAGATCTTGCAAGGCAAATAAAACTGTCAGCGTATCGAAAACACAAACGGGGACCCAAGAAAGCAATGCTAAAGCGGAAGCACATGAAACAATCGCCTCATGTCTCTACTGCCAGGATTATTGCTAAAAGGAAAAAATGAAAATAAGTACAACCTTGAAAGGGCTGGCCTGGTTCATAAAAAAGATCAGACCGCCTTGCGAAAGCGGGTGATCCGGAATCCATTGGACAGCACGGTTCCGGCGGTGTTTGAATACCGGCGCCTGCGCAGGGACGGTCGGGCTCTGCCCACGGAAATGGGGTGCCGGCCGTCCCGGTTCGAGGGCCGGGAATACACCTTGTGCATTGTCCGGGATATCACCCGGCGGGTGAAGCTGGAGAAAAAAAGCCGGCAGATGGAACGCATGGCCTATATCGGTCAGATCACGGCATCGTTGTCCCATGAAATCCGCAACCCGTTGTCCTCCATCAAGATGAACCTGCAGATCCTGGGACAGAACAACGGGTTCGCCGGCAACGACGAAAAGCGGCTTCAGATTACCCAGACCGAGATTCAGCGGTTGGAAACGATTCTCCAGCAGCTGCTGGATTTTGCCAAACCGATTTCTTTGGCCCCGGGTCCCGTGAATGTCAATGATGTGGTGAATTTCTGCGTAAACCTGCTGGATGTGAAATTTCGCAAAATTCAGGCGTCATGCCGGGTCGATCTGGATTCATCCCTTCCGGATATCACGGCGGATAAGGCGAAAATCGAACAGGTGGTGATCAATCTTTTGCTCAATGCCCTGGATTCGATCCGTCCGGCAGGAAATGTCTTTGTTTGCACCGGGGTTCAAACGCAGAACCGGAAAACGTTTGTCTCCATCCGGGTGTCGGATGATGGCGACGGAATTCCCCCGGAGCTGATTCCCCATATATTCGAGCCTTTTTATACCACCAAAATGAAAGGAACGGGACTGGGTCTGGCCAATGTCAAACAGATGGTTCAGGCCCATGATGGATTTGTCCATGTGAAAGCTGGAAAAACGTGCGGCACCGTATTTGAGGTGTGTCTGCCCTGTGAAGGAGATGTCCGTGGCTGATCTGCTCATTGTGGACGATGAATCCACCATTCTGGAATCCATTTCCATGTTCATGGCGGAAAAAGGCCATGCCGTTCATACGGCGGCCACGGTTAAACAGGCTTTGGAACTGTTTGAAAAGACAAATCCCCAGGTGGTGATCCTGGATATTCGTCTCACGGACGGGTCCGGACTGGACGCGCTCAGACAAATGAAGGCGGTCAATCCCCTGGCAAGGATCATCATGATTACGGCGTTCCAGGACATGGAAACCACCATTGAAGCCATGAAACTGGGGGCATACGATTATATCCACAAGCCCCTGGATGCCGTGGAACTGGACAATACCGTGGCCCAGGCCATTGAGAGTCTGGAACAGGACCGGAAACACACGGAGTTTTCCGAAGGACCGGCCGGATTTGACCGGGGAGTGATCGTGGGCAGCAGCCGGGTCATGAAAGATGTGTTCAAGATGATCGGCATGCTCTGCCAGAACCGGGCCACGGCCCTGATTACGGGTGAGACGGGTACGGGCAAGGAGCTGGTGAGCCGGCGGATTCATTTGAGCAGCCCGGACAAAGACAAGCCCTTTATCACCTTTGACTGTTCCGCTGTGGTCAATACCCTTTTGGAAAGCGAGTTGTTCGGCCATGAAAAAGGCGCGTTCACCGGAGCTGTGACCCAGCGTCCCGGGAAAATCGAGCTGGCAGGGGACGGGACCCTGTTTCTGGACGAGGTGGGGGAACTGCCGTTGAACCTGCAGGCCAAACTGCTGGGGTTTCTGGAAAGAAAAGAGTACATGCGGGTGGGGGGATGCAGCAACCTGACTTCCCGGTGCCGGATCATTGCGGCCACCAACCAGGATCTGGACCAAATGGTCAAGGAAAAAAAATTCCGGGCCGATCTGTACTACCGGCTCAAGGTGGTCACCATCACCCTGCCTTCTTTGAAGGACCGGCTGTCGGATATCCCGCTGCTGGTGGATCATTTTATCCGCAAATGTGCCCATGATCTGGGAGTCAAACCCATGCAGCTTCAGGATGGATGTATTGAGCGGCTTAAATCACATGCCTGGACCGGTAATGTCCGGGAACTGGAAAATGTGATTATTTCCGCGGCCATCCGGTCCCGGGGCAATGTGATTCTGGTGGAAACCCTGGATGCGCTGCTGTCAGGCACCGCGCCACAGGTGAGCCGGTATCCGGCATCCCAGTCTCTGGCCCAGGTGGAGAAACGGCATATCCAGGCCGTGCTGGCATCGGTTCAGTGGAACAAGACCCGGGCCTCCCGGATTTTGAAAATCTCCCTGCCCACCCTGCGAAAAAAAATACATAAATATCAGTTGTCACCCAATTCCGGATGAAAGAAACGTTCTAGTCTGCAACGTTTCTTTCTGTTTTTGTATCCCTTTTTTTTTGTTTCGTCGGCCGTCGCCAAAACCACATCGCCGGTAATCACCGGGTGTTTCAGTTATAATGCAGCCGTATTGTAATCATGGCACATGAATTGCTCTTGTCTATTTAGATAAATGATTTAATGCAGCGCACAAGACACACAACACCCATTAAGAAACACATCCGGGTTTCAAAAAGCCCGGGTTGAAAAGCAGGCGGTTTCATAAATATTTTAATTTTTTCGCGCCAAAAGCGCAAAAGGAGGAAACGCACATGTCCGCACAAGCGAACAAACGAAAAAACCTGGGTTTCTTAATCGTGTTTGTTGTACTCACTGTTCTGTGCTGGTGCCCCATCGGCTATGGCCGGTACGGCGAGGTGGATCTGATCATGGGAATGCCTTCCTGGGCATTTGTTCTACTTCTGATCGGGGCGCTGCTGTTCATTCTTGAATGGGTCTATCTGTTCAAAACCGATCTGGCGCTGTATGACAGGGATGTGGCGGAAATCGTGGATGCTTTGAAAAAAATTGATATGGAGGACACCCGCTCATGATTGCTGTCATTATTATCACCAGCTTATGTTTCGTATCCGTGTTCATCAGTTATGTGGCGTTTCGCAAGGGATTCACCAAAAGTGCGGATGATTATTTTGTGGCCGGCTCCAGCCTGGGATATTTTGTGCTGATTTTCAGTCTTCTGGCCTCGTTTTTAAGCGCGTTCTCCATGTTCGGGATGTCCAGTTTCGGATATCGCCTGGGGTATGGGTCTTTGTATGTGCTCACGGCCAACCTGGTGCCTCTGGGGTTTTTATGGTATTTCATGCACAAAAAGACCTTTCTTTTAGGCCGGGCCAGAAAATGGATGACCATGGGGGCCCCGTTTGGTGAACGGTACGGCACTCCCATGAAAATCATTCTGGTGCTGGTGGTGCTCGTGGCTTCCGTTCCCTATGTCGTCGCCCAGATCCAGGGGATCGGTGTGATGCTGGAAGCCATGAGCGACGGGATCATCTCCTTTCGTTTAGGCCTGTTTTTCGTGCCGTTTTTCATCGCCATCTATTTGATGATGGGAGGCATGAAAGGGGCGGCCTGGGTCAATGCCATCCAGGGGGTGTTTTTTTCGATCATGGTGTTTGTGCTGTTTTTCTTCGTGATGATGAAAAACGGGGGATTTGTGCCCACCATGGAGCTGGTCATGGCCAAGCATCCCAACCTGTTTCAGATCGGCTGGGCCGGGGGCAAGGTGTGGAGCTATCCCATGATTTTCGGCATGGCATCGGCCATGGCTCTGGGATGTGTGTGTTTTCCCCAGCCTTATATGCATGCCTATTCCAGCCGGTCGGTCCGGGGGTTGAAAGCCATGTTTCTGTCCTTTGGCGGTATCTGCCTGTTTGTCATCACCATGCCCACACTCATCGGGGTTGCCGGCAATGTCATTGTGCCGGGACTCAAAGGGGTGGAAGCGGATAAAATTTACGGGCTGGTGGCTGCCGCCACCATGCCGGACTGGCTGGCGGCCCTGGCTGTGGCCGGCGGATTCACCGCGGCCATGTCCACAGTGAACGGTCTGGTTTTCGGCAATGCCGTCAACCTGTCTTTGGATGTGGTCAAAACCATACGGCCCCAGACCCAGCCTGCCGAATACATCACCCTGGCAAGGATTTTTGTAGCCATCATCATGGCCGTCTGTGTGTGGATCGCCTGGAATCCCACCACCCCCGTGGCGGAACTGTCCGTCATCGCTTTTGGGACCGTGGCTGTGACGTTTTTTGCCCTGTGGGGGGCCTACTACTGGAAACGCGCCACAGCCACGGGGGCGATTCTGTCCACACTGGCCGGTGTTTTTATGAATGTATTATTCTTTGTTATAGGGGGCAAGAACATGGTGCTCTTCCCCCAGAAGTTCATGTTCCAGCTGAATGGATTTCTGGCATCATTCATTATCGCCGGTATCGTATTTTTTGTCGCATCGTGGTTGACCAAACCCGGCAAAATCGAAGAAAAAAGTTTGAAACTTTTTTTCCATCCGATGTTGGAAAAATAATTATTTAGGAGGAAGTGATTTATGGAACTCGAATATCTTGGAATGGAAAGATTTAATGCAGCCGATTATTTTCTGGACCGTAACATCCGGGAAGGCAGAGAAGACAAGATCGCCGTGGTGTGTGAAGACCGGAAACTGACCTATGGAGAATTGACAAAGCAAGCCAACCGGTTCGGCAATGCGCTTATGTCGTCCGGTGTCCGCATGGAAAACCGGGTGGCCCTGCTGATGCTGGACATGGAACTGTACCCGGCCGCGTTTCTGGGAGCGATTAAAACCGGGGCCGTCCCCATCTGTTTAAACACCCTGATGCGGCCCAAGGATTACCTGTATTTTTTAAATGACAGCCGGGCCCGGGTCCTGGTGGTGGACGAATCCCTGTATTTCAACATCGAGGAAGTCAAATCCGAGCTTATGTTTCTGGAAAAGATCGTGGTGGTGAACACACAGGGTGAAAAACCGGGGACCGTGTCTTATGAACAATTTGTCCAAGGACAGCCCGATACCCTTGACCCGGCACCCACGGGTCCGGATGATGCCTGTTTCTGGCTGTACAGCTCCGGCTCCACGGGCAAACCCAAAGGCACGGTGCATTTGCAGCATGACATGCTGTTTTCTGTGGAAACCTATGGCAAACAAGTGCTTAAAATCCGGGAAGATGATGTGTGTTTTTCTGCGGCCAAGATGTTTTTCGCCTATGGCCTGGGCAACAGTCTGTATTTTCCCTTCAGCGCCGGGGCCACCACCGTGCTGATGCCGGACCGTCCCACGCCGCAAACCGTGTTTGATACCATTGCCCGGTACAAACCCACCCTGTATTTCGGGGTCCCCACCCTTTACGGGGCCATGCTGGCCCAGGATGAGGGCAGCATGGACGGAGTCCGGCTGTGCACCTCTGCGGGCGAAGCCTTGCCGGCCCATCTGTTCAAACGGTGGAAAGAACGGTTTAACGTGGATATCCTGGACGGCATCGGATCCACGGAAGTCAGCCATATCTATATCTCCAACCGGGTGGAAGACATCCGGCCCGGTTCCACGGGCCAGCTGGTACCCGGATACGAAGCAAGGGTTGTGGATGATCAGCTCAATGACCTGCCGAAAGGCGAGATCGGTACCGTGCTGATCAAAGGCGACAGCACGGCCGCTTATTACTGGAACAAGCATGAAAAAACCAAGGAAGCCATGCTCGGAGACTGGTTCAATACGGATGACAAGTTTTTTGTTGATGAGGACGGATTTTTCTATTATGTGGGCCGATCCAACGATATGCTCAAAGTGGGCGGCATCTGGGTGTCTCCCATTGAAGTGGAAGCCTGTCTTATCGGTCATCCGGCCGTGCTGGAATGCGCCGTGGTCCCGGGCAGAGATGATGAAAACCTGGTGAAACCCAGCGCCTACATCGTGTTGAATAAGGGATTTGAGGAATCGCCGGAACTGGAAAAAGAGATCAAATCCTATGTGAAAAAAGAGCTGGCCCACTACAAGTTCCCCCGGTGGATCAACTTTGTGGAAGACCTGCCCAAAACCGCCACAGGCAAGGTCAAGCGGTTTGAGCTCAAGGGAAAGGAAGATGACCGGACCCGACTGGCC
The DNA here is from genome assembly GCF_000350545.1 of Desulfotignum phosphitoxidans DSM 13687. Lineage (GTDB taxonomy): Bacteria > Desulfobacterota > Desulfobacteria > Desulfobacterales > Desulfobacteraceae > Desulfotignum > Desulfotignum phosphitoxidans. Next base: position 712,343 of record NZ_APJX01000001.1, on the reverse strand, counting down.
AGTTAACAGCGGGCCGGCCGGGTCTGCGTGACCCGTTCATCATCCCTGAAGCAGCCCCCTGTGCCCGGCACAACCGTTGCCGGGCAAGGGGGTATCCAGGACCCCGACCCCGTCCGAGAAACCTGACGGCAATCATGGGATCCTTTTTTTGTTAAACGCCCAACACTTTTTTGACGGCCCGTTCCATCTGTGCCATGCGGGTATCGAGATCTCCTGTAAATCCTAAAGCAATCCTGAGAAGTCCGGAGGACAGTCCCATTTTCTGCTGATCTTCCATCTTGATTTCAGACGATGTGGAGGAGCCGGAACAGCTGATCAGGGTATCAAAATAGCCTAAAGAAACGGCGATCATGCCAAAAGACTCTTCGTTCTGAAGCACGTCCATGAGTTCTTCCGCCTTTTCCCTGGTTCCGCAGTCCAGGGCCAGGATACCGCCCAGGCCGTATCCTTCATTGGCCAGCGCTTTCGCCTTTTCATATTGAGGGTGATCCGGCAGTCCCGGATAGACAACCCGGATCCCCATTTCTTTGAGCATTTTAGCCATGGCGGCGCCTCTTCTGCTGTGTTCGCGCATCCGGATGGGCAGATGGGGGATCCGCTGCAGCACATCAAAGGCCACCCGGGGATCCATGGTCGGCCCGAGCAGCATGACCCTTCCCGTGTGCAGATCCATCAATTCATGAATAAAAGATTTGTCCGCGCATACAGCGCCTGCAATCAGATCACTTGCCCCATTGATATATTTGGTCAACGAATAGACAACGATATCAGCACCTAAAATTTTGGGACTGAAAATCAATGGAGAAAAGGTATTGTCTACGACCAGTTTGCTGCCTTGTTCGCGGGCAATTTCTGCAAGGGCAGGGATATCGGCAATCTTGAGAGTCGGATTCCCCATGGTCTCCGTATAGATCACTTTTGTTTTTTCAGTGACGGCGGCCTTTACCGCTTCAATATCCGTGATATCAACAAAGGTCGTCTTGATATTCATCTGGGGAAGCAGGGATTCAAACAGGGCATGGGTCCCGCCGTAAATCGTTTCACTGGCCACGATGTGATCTCCGCTGTAACATGTCTGGAGAATGGTACAGGAAATGGCAGACATGCCGCTGGCTGTACAGACAGCCGCTTCCGTTCCTTCCATGGCCGCAAGGTATCGGGCCAGGACATCGACAGTGGGATTGAAATGACGACTGTACAGGAAGCACCCGCCCTGTTCAGGCCCTTTCAGGCCGTTGAAAATTTCCGGCATCGTCCCCGGATGCATGACCGTAAACGTGGCGGATCTTGAAATGGATGGCACAACGCCGCCGTGTTCTCCGAATTCCCTGCGGGCATTGAGCAGCGCCTTTTCGGGGTTGTAAGTTGTCATCATAACCTCCTTTGAAGGATATGGATAAATATTGAAATGTTTAAATTATTGTACTTAAACGTACCAGTTATCCCGTGAAATGTCCTTGCTTTTATCCCCGGAATCAGGGTAATAATTAGAAGATTCTTTTAAATTATATCAATCAGGAGAAATATTTTGCCTACTGACGTACACCTTGATCAGACAGACGGCACCATGCTTGATTTGCTGCAAAAAGATGGGCGGGCATCCAACGTCACACTGGCAGGCAGGCTTAATTTAAGTGAAAGTCCCTGCTGGCGCCGCCAGAAACGCCTGGAAGAAAACGGGTTTATCAAAGGATACCATGCCCATCTGGACCGCAGGCGTTTGGGGTTTGGTGTGGTCGCCTTTGTACAGATCAGTTTCTCGATACACAGAGATGACTCTGTGATAGACTTTGAACAGGCGGTTCAGGATATCCCCGAGGTCCTTTTCTGCCACAACATTTCAGGCGAGTCGGATTATTTGCTTCAAATTGTTACCAGAAGCCTGGAATCTTATGAAAAATTATCGAGAAACGTTATTCGGAGACTACCCGGTGTGACGTCAGTTAAAACAAGCTTTTCATTAAAGGAAATAAAGCATTCAACCCAGTTGCCCATCTCAGATATTCAACGGTGAATGAATTCATATGATTCCCGGCGGGTAAACACCATTCGCTGCATCAGGGTTTCCAGGCTGGTGATCATGGGTGGGAAAAATTTTGCCGGGATTGAGAATGCCGCTGGGATCCAGCATCTTTTTTAATTGCAGGGCCAGGTCCAGGGTGTCGTCATCCAGGTTGACGCTTAAGTATTCTTTTTTGGCCAGGCCGATGCCGTGTTCAGCGGCAATCCGCCCGCCCAGGACTTTTGTCAGGGAAAATATCTGATGTGTGACTTCCCCGGCCCGTTGGGGGGACAAAGGACCTGCTGCTTCTGAGACACTCAAATGGATATTGCCGTCGGCAAAATGCCCGAAAGACAGAATCCGCAAGTTTTGTTCGAGTGCCAGGGCCGCCAGTTTTTCCAGCATGTCCGGGATGGAGGCCGGGGGCACGGCAATGTCCTCTTCCAGCCAGTGGGGGCAAAGTCCTGCCAGGGCCCCGTGGATGCTGCGGCGGACCTCCCAGAGCTGTTCCCGCTCAGCCGGATTCCGGGCAGAATGAATCCCGGTGGCTCCGCACTGACCGCATATCTGCCGGACCGTTGCCGCCTCCTTTGCCACGGCATCTTCATCCCCGTCCAGTTCGATGAGCAGCATGGCCCCGGTGTCCGGAGAGATCAGCGATGCCACAGGGTCTGACAGGCCGGTTTTTCGGACCGCTTGAAGGCAGAACCGGTCAATGAATTCCAGGGTGCAGGGCGTTACCCCGGTTTTGAGCAGCATGGGCACCACCTGGCCGGCGGCCTGGATGTCCGGAAAACTCACGGCCAGGGTTTTGATGGTTTCGGGCAAAGGCACCAGCCGCACAATGGCTTGGGTGATCACCCCTAAGGTGCCTTCCGATCCCACAAACAGTTCGGTCATGGAATATCCCACCACATCCTTGATGCATTTGGATCCCAGCGTGACCCGCCGTCCGTCCGGAAGCACCACCTCCAGGCCCAGGACATACTGCTTGGTGACCCCGTACTTGGCGGCCCTCATGCCTCCGGCATTTTCTGCGATATTGCCGCCGATGGTGGAGAAACCGGCACTGGCCGGATCCGGGGGATAAAACAGCCCTTTTTTTTCCACAGCCTTCTGGAGAGTGCCCGTGATCACCCCGGTTTCCACGGTGGCGCACAGGTTATCCGTATCGATCTCCAGAATCCGGTTCATTCGTTCCAGCACCAGGACAATACCGCCCATGGCGGGAACGGCCCCGCCCGTGAGGCCGGACCCGGCGCCTCTGGGCACCACGGGAATCCGTCGGGCCGCAGCATATTGCATCACGTTGCAGACATCGTCCGGAGTATGGGCGAACACCACGGCCAGAGGCACGGCCCGGTCTCCGCCGGCGTCAAAAGCATAGGTCCACCGGTCTTCCAGGGCGAACAGGCACTGGTCCGGTCCCAGCATCGCTGTGAGATCCTGCCGCATCTGGTTTGATGTTTTTGAAGTGTTTGAAAAGGCGGTCATGATTCAGTCGCCATCACCTTCCTTCCACGCCGGAATCCAGCCCCGGGACCGCCAGTTTTTTCTGGATGCCGTGCAGAATCAGGCTCAGTATGCCCACCAGCACCAGATAAATCAGGGCCACCAGCACATAGGTCTGGATGGGGGTAAAATTCTGGCTGGACAGGATTTTGGCTTTGTTCATGAGATCCGGGACGGCAATGAGAAACACGATGGCCGTATATTTCACCATGGCGATGAGTTCATTGGACCAGGCCGGGATCACCAGGCGCAGGGCCTGGGGTAAAATGATATGCCGGATCCCCTGGAACCGGCTCATGCCGATGCCCCGGGCCGCCTGCATCTGTCCTCCGGACACCGCCTGGATGGCGCCTCTGAAATATTCACACTGATACGCCCCGGAGTTGCACCCCAGGGTGATAAAGGCGGCAGCCATGCGGGAAAAGGACAGCCCGACTTCGGGCAGTCCGTAATATACCACAAACAGCTGCACCAGCAGGGGCGTGCCTCTGAATACCGTCAGATATGCTGAGCAGACGGGCTGGATCAGTTTCGGGCCATATACCCGCAGCAAAGCCAGGGGTAACCCGATGGCCAGGCCGATGGCCAGAGCCCCGGCAGTCAACTGAAGGGTGACCACGGTTCCCTGCATCAGTTCCGGCAGGGCCATGACGGCATATGCGATAAATTCCTTCATGGGGTGTCTGGTTCCAGGTTCCCGGAGGGTGGTTCCGCTTTTCCCGTGGTGATGATGGATAAAAATTTTTGGGTGCGTTCGGATTCGGGACGGGTGAACAGCCGGTCTGGCGGTCCCTGTTCCTCGATCCGGCCGTTTTCCATGAAAATGACCCGGTCCGCCGCTTCCCTGGCAAATCCCATTTCATGGGACACAATAATCATGGTCATGCCTTCAGCCGCCAGTTTCTGCATCACAGCCAGCACCTCACCCGTGAGTTCCGGGTCCAGGGCCGAGGTGGGTTCGTCAAACAGCATGACTTTGGGGTCCATGCCCAGAGCTCTGGCAATGCCCACCCGCTGCTTCTGCCCCCCGGACAGCTGGGACGGGTATTTGTGCCGGTGATCCGCCATGCCCACCCGGGACAGTTCGGTCATGGCTTTTTTTTCCGCATCCTTTGCCGGCATGCCCAGCACTTTGGTCATGCCGATGGTCACGTTGCCCAGCACGGTGAGATGGTTGAACAGGTTGAACTCCTGGAACACCATGCCCATCTGGCGGCGGACCGTATCTTCGTTCATACCGGAAGCCGTGATTTCCTGATCTTCCAGAAAGATGCGGCCGGATGTGGGCCTGTGCAGCAGGTTCAGGCACTGGAGCAGGGTGCTTTTTCCCGTGCCGCTGCTGCCGATGATCACAATGACTTCAGACGGGTTGACATCAAAACTGACATCCCTGACCACGGGGGTGGCACCAAAGGATTTGTGCAGGTTTTCGATTTTCAAAACAGGTCGGATCATTTTCCAGGCTCCCGGGGAAGAATTAAAATTGGACGGCAAACCGTTTTTCAACCGCTTCCAGCAACTTGCTCAATGTCAGGGTCAAAAGGATGTAAAAACAGGCTGCCGTGCCGAATGCCAGCAGCGGCTCCATGGTGCTGGCACTGGCATACTGGGCTCTTCGCATCAGTTCCGGCACGCCGATGACAAACACGAGAGAGGAATCTTTCAGCACCAGGGTCACTTCGTTGATCAGTGAAGGAATGGACACCCGGAACGCCTGGGGCAGGATAATGCACCGGATGGCTTTGGCCCGGGACATGCCGATGCCCCGGGCCGCCGTCATCTGTCCCCGGGGCACGGATAGAATCGCGCCTCTGAAAATTTCGGTCTGGTATGCCCCGCTGGCAAACCCTAAGGCAATGGCTCCGGACATGAACGGGGACAGGTCGATGAACGCGGAAATCACAAAAAACAGAATAAAGATGATCACCACCACGGGCACGGCCCGCACCACGATGCTGTAGGAAACTGCCAGGCCTTTGACCACAGGGTTGCCATATACCCGGAACACGGCCATCAGGGCACCGATACATCCGCCCAGGCCCAGGGCGATGAGCGTGACCGAGACGGTGACGCCCAGGCCCGGCAGCAGAAACTGCAGCATGGTGAAAAATGGTGTCATGCGTTTATCTTACAGCAGTTTGTATTTATCCATTAATGCCTGCAAAGTGCCGTCCGCCTTGAGCTCTTCAATGGCTTTGTTGATGGCATCCAGCAGTTCCGTATTCCCCTTGGTCACGGCAATGCTCTGGCCGGCAGACACGGCTTCCGTGGTGATCAAAGCGATCTTGAGATCGTTTTTTTCCGCCAGGGAAATGGCCGGGTCTGCAATGATGTGCAGCACGTCCACCCGGCCGGCCTTGATATCCATGGCCGCATTGTCCACCCGTTCATAGGAAAAATAGTTTTCCTCGGGCAGTTTACCGGTTTTGATCAGGTTGTCCTGGATCCATTTTTCCTGGATGGTGCCGGTCTGGGACGCTACTTTGTAATCAACGATCTCGTTTATCGAGGTCAGTTCGATGTCTGAATCCGCTTTTGCCAGAATCGCATCCTTGATCTCATGATAGGTGATGGAAAAATCCACTTTCTGCTTACGCTCCTCACTGGCCTGCATGGCAGCGATCACGGCATCGATTTTTTTGTTCTGGAGCCCGGCGATGAGGGTGTCAAACCCCATGTCCACAATTTTGACTTTTTTGCCCATTTTTTCACCCACGGCCCGGATCAGATCCATGTCAAATCCCACGAACTCGCCTTTGTCATCCGTGTATTCATAGGGCGGATAATCTGCGGACGTTCCCACCACAAGGGTGTCATCGGCACCGGCCACCGTGGCCAGTCCCAGCATCAGGATCCCGCATAAAACAGAAGTTACAACTTTCATTTTCTTTCTCTCCTTAACTTGTGTGTTGGTTAAATTTCAGGGCATGGCCCTGTCAAATTCCTGTAAAAATTCAAGGTTATCCTCCCGGGTGCCTAAAGACATCCTGAAGTATCCGGGCACGCCGAACGCTGTGCCCGGCCGGACCACAAACCCTTTGGGAAGCAACCGGTGAAACAGGGCCGTGCCGTCCAGCCGGGTGTTGTCCGGCAGTTTTACAAATAAAAAATTGGCCTGGGATTCCGGCACTTCCAGGCCCCGGCGGCACAGTTGTTCCCGCATGAATGTCCGCTCGGACACGGCCAAAGCCACATGTTTTTCTGCAAAATCCGTTTCCTCAAGCATGTACCCGGCCGCAGCCATGGCCGCGGAATTCACGTTAAAAGGCAGTTTGACATTGTTTACCAGCGCAATCACCCGGGGATGGGCCACAATGTACCCGATCCTCAGCCCGGCCAGGCCATAGGCTTTGGAAAAGGTTCTCAGCCCGATCACCCGGGGATCCTTTTCCAGGTAATCTTCGGTGCAGACCGCCTGATCATCGGTGACAAATTCCCTGTAAGCCTCGTCCAGCACCACCATGATGTGCGGGGGCAGCTGTGTCAGAAATCCGTCCGTTTCCTTTTTTGTCAGAATATCACCCGTGGGGTTGGAGGGCGAGCACAGCCAGACCAGCTTGATATCTTTTTCCTGTTTACAAAAGGAGAGCACGGCATCCAGATCGATGCGGTGGCCTTTCAGGGGCAGCTTCACGGGCTGTCCTCCCATGAGCAGGGTGGCCGTGCTGTAGGCATCGAAAATCGGAGTGGGAATTACGGCTTTTTCCCCCTGGTTCAAAAAAATCTGGGCAATGAGCCGGATTCCTTCTTCGGCCCCGTTGCAGAAAATCAGGTGGGATTCACTGATTTTCAGCCGGGCCGCCACCTGGGCCCGCAACTGCCGGCACAGGGCATCCGGATACCGGTTGGACCCCGTGACGGCCTCTGCCACCGCTTCGCCCAGTGCGGCCGGCAGTTCAAAAGGACATTCATTGGAAGACAGCTTGACCACCTTGTCCAGGCCGTATTCCTGCCGTACTTCCAGAATGGGTTTTCCCGGGACATAGGGCGCCATCCGGGCCACATGTTCCCTGGCAAACGATGTCACATCAAATTCGGGCATATCCGTTTCCTTTAAATAGTATGTTCACGGATCACAGGGCATCAGCCAGGTGTCCGGTTTGATCAAACGTCATGGGCGATCCAGTGGAAACCACGCAGATATCTTTTCTGCCGGCCAGATCGGGCAGGCACCCTTTTGATACCATCATCCGGCCCAGATCCCGGGTGTTTCGGATATGAACCACTTTCAGGTCATCCAGGGTATAGGACCGCAGGGTCTGCAATGCCGCTGCCACGGCCTGTTTTTCCGTTGCCAGGGTCAACGGGATCTTGCAGTCTTCCGGGCAGCAGGCCGTGATGGCATTGACGGCCGTGGTCTGCATATCGATTTTGTTCACCAGTTTTTCAGTGGCCACATCCAGCCTGCCCAGGCCCATGGCGTTGCCTTTGGTGGCGACACTGAGATCCCGGACAAAGATCCGGGTGATATCCGGCACAGGCCGGTCATCGCTCCAGACGCAGGTGCCTTTGCCGCCGATAACGTTGGGGTCCAGGCCGGCGCCGCTGATATCCTTGCCCATCTCGTCCACGATCAGCAGATCAATGGCATCCAGAGGCAGTCTGGGCAGGCAGGTGCGGGCGGTTTTCAGCAGGCGCCGTTCCAACGCTTCCATCTCCCGGACCGTGCCCAGACAAATCTCACATACGGCATGGTTCTGATTTTCCACCAGGGCCACGCCGAACAAAAACGGGGTGGCGGCCAGCAGATGCCGGCCCACGGCCATGAGCACATGGGAGAACCCTTTTTCCACGGCAGCTTTGTGATATCCGTCTGCGCCTGTCCGGTTGCCCAGGCCGATGGCCAGCATCTTGATGACCCCGCTTTCAACCGGTCCGGTAAAGTCGGTGTGCGGTTTGACCCGGTTGATGAGCACCAGCCCGTCCGCCTCATGAGCCAGCCGATCCATGTAAACAGGGATTCCCTCCACCCGGCCTGAAGCCGCCACATCCATGGTGGCCCTGACAGGGGCACCCACCACGGACTCCACAATCCCCTGTTTGGCCAGTATGGCAATCTGACCTTGGGCCGTGCCGCCCCCGTGGGAGCCCATGGCAGGGAGGATAAACGGTTTGGCACCCGCATGTTTCAGCCGGTTCACCACGCATGTGACAATCTGGGGCAGATCCGGAATTTTGCGGCTGCCCACCCCGATGGCAATCCGGTCTCCGGGATGTATGGCACACTTTTCCCGGCAGCGTTCCCATTCAGACGCAAGAACAGACCTTATGTCCACGGCCGGAGGAATCTGTGGCTGCATATGAATCCGGAACATATCCGGAAACGCAAAATCATCTGACACATCAAGCGTGAACATGGTGCTGCCCAAAGTTTGCTTGGCCTTTTGGGTGTTAATATTTAAATTTTTCCCGGAAATACGCCGGCAGTTCGGCAATTTTCATGCGGATCTGGTCCATGGTGTCCCGGTCCCGGATGGTGACGGACTCATCTTCCCGGGAATCAAAGTCAAAGGTCACGCAATAGGGGGTGCCGGCTTCATCGTGGCGGCGGTATCGTTTGCCGATGCTGCCCACCATGTCGAAATCGATGTTCAGGCCCAGTTCTTTTACCAGCAGGGTGAAGACCTTCTGGGCCTCGTCTCCCAGTTTCTTTTGCAGGGGCAAAACCGCAATCTTGACGGGTGCCAGCTGGTTGTGCAGGTGCAGTACCACTCGGGTGTCCCCATCCTCCAGGGTCTGTTCTTCATAGGCGTCGCACAAAAATACCAAAGCGGACCGCTGAACCCCCAAAGAGGGTTCGATGACAAAGGGGACGAACTTTTCCTTGGTCACCTCGTCAAAATACTGCAAATCCTTGCCCGAATGTTCCATATGCTGTTTCAGATCGTAATCGGTCCGGGACGCGATGCCGCACAGCTCTCCCCAGCCGAACGGATACCGGTATTCGATGTCTGACGTGGCGTTGGAGTAGTGGGACAGCTCGGACGCATCATGGTCTCTGAGCCGCAGGTTGTCCGGATTGACATTGAGTCCTTTGTACCAGTCCATGGCAAAGTTTTTCCAAAGTTCATGCCATTCCAGGTCCGTGCCGGGTTTGCAGAAAAATTCGATCTCCATCTGCTCGAATTCCCGGGTTCTGAACACAAAGTTGCCCGGGGTGATTTCGTTTCTGAACGCCTTGCCGATCTGGGCAATGCCAAAAGGCACTTTTTTCCGGGAGGTGGTCAGCACGTTTTTAAAGTTCACAAAAATGCCCTGGGCCGTCTCAGGCCGCAGATAGATGTCTTTTCCTTCCCCTTCCACAACCCCCTGCTTGGTTTTGAACATCAGGTTGAAGGCCTTGGGCAATGTCCAGTCCAGGGCCCCGCAATAGGGACAGGCAATATTTTTTTCATTGATGAAATCCAGCATGTCCCGGGGCGGGGTTTTTTCACCGGCCCAGTTGGCCGGGGCCAGGTCTGACTGGTTGTCAAACTGCCATTTTTCCACCAGTTTGTCGGCCCGGTCCCGGGATTTGCATTTTTTACAGTCCATCAAAGGATCGGCAAAACTGCCCACATGCCCGGAAGCCACCCAAGTTTCCGGGTTCATGAGAATGGCGGCATCCAGGCCCACCATATCGGTTCTTTCAATGACAAATTTTTTCCACCAGGCCTGTTTGAGGTTGTTGAGCAATTCCACACCCAACGGCCCGAAATCCCAGGCATTGGCCAGACCCCCGTAAATTTCAGAGCCCGGATATACAAACCCCCTGCGTTTGGATAAAGACACCACCTTATCCATCAATGTTTCCTGCTTTTTATTTTTCCCCATCCTTGTCTCCACCTTCTGGTTTGAATTCCCCGGAATCGGTTCCGAAAAATTCAGGGTTTACATCATAATTTTAATTAAGTTGGTTTATGTAATACACTTTGACCAGAATTAAAAGTAGGGAGATGATTTTTTCACGATTTTGGCTTGAAAACAGGGTGTTGCTTTTATGTCGGCAAACTGATAAATTCACCCTTCTGTTAAAGCATTGTTGATTTTTCGGCGGTCACAGCACCCGCCTGAACAAAACTGGAGGTTTTTCCTTGAACGAACTGCTCTGGCCGGTCATGCTGGCCGTCAACTTTGGATTTATCCTTTTTTCCTACAAAATGTTCGGCCGCCCGGGTCTTTATGCCTGGGTCCCTCTGGCTGCCATTGTTTCCAATATCCAGGTGATCAAGCTGGTGGAACTGTTCGGCATCACGGCCACCTTAGGCAATATTGTGTATGCCTCCTCTTTTTTGGTCACGGATATTCTGTCTGAGATGTACGGCAAAAAACAGGCGGAAAAAGCCGTGTTCATCGGGCTGTTTTCCCTGGTGGCCATGACCGTGCTCATGAATCTGGCCCTGTGGTTCACCCCGGCCCCGGATGATTTTACCCAGGACAGCCTGGCAAATATTTTCGGGTTCATGCCCCGGATTGCCGCGGCCAGCCTCCTGGCCTACCTGGTGTCCCAGCTGCATGATGTGTGGGCCTATGATTTCTGGCGCAGGCGGTTTCCGGGCCTGCGGCGCATCTGGCTGCGCAACAACGCCTCCACCATGGTCAGCCAGTTCATCGACTCCACCGTGTTCACGGTGCTGGCTTTCTGGGGCGTGTTTCCCCCGGCCGTGCTGGTGCAGATTTTCTGGACCACGTATCTGCTCAAGTGGGTGGTGGGGGTGGCGGATACCCCGTTCATCTACCTGGCCCGGCACTGGTTTGATCAGGGGAAAATTCCCGGGACGGATACGGCTGCCTGATCCCGCCGGGCCTAGGAAGGTCCCGACAGAAAATCCTTGTTTTTTTCTGCCTGAGCTGATACATCTTTTTTCTTAAATTGCGGCTGAAGCCGCAGACCTGCTGCACAGCACAAGCCGCCCGACAGCGGCAAAGACATGAAAATTATATAAAACGGCCATGAAGGTCTGTTCTTTTGGAAAAAAAGAAGCGGCCTTCATGGCTTTTTTTGTCCAGACGGTTTTGAGGACAATTAAAACCCGGGGGCGTGGTAAATTAGAATATTTTTTTGACTGTCTGCAAACCCAGGGAGAAATTTTTATGCATCCAAGAACGATAGCAGCATCCTCAATGATGGCGGCGTTTCTGATTCTGGCAACCATCCATCCGGCCCCGGCCCATTTCGGTGCGGTTATCCCGTCCGATGACATCGTCACCCAGGCGGATGACAACACCCTGAAGGTTGAGGTCAAGTTCATCCATCCCATGGAAATGCAGTATATGGAGATGGCCGGACCCAAGGCGTTCGGGGTTCTGCACAACGGCCGGAAAACGGATCTGCGCAACACGCTTGCGCCGGCCAAAGGGAAAAGTCCGGACCAGGATCAAGCGGTCACCTTCTGGACCACGGACTATCAGATCCGCAGACCCGGTGACCACACCTTTTATGTCGAACCCACGCCCTATTGGGAACCGGCTGAGGATCTTTTCATCGTTCATTACACCAAAGTCTGCGTGAACGCATTCGGCCTGGAACAGGGATGGGATCAGCCCGTGGGACTGGAGACCGAGATCATCCCGTTTACACGGCCGTATGGACTCTGGACGGGTAATCTGTTTACCGGCCAGGTACGGGTCAAAGGTGCGCCCGTGCCTTTTGCCGAAGTGGAAATTGAATATTTGAATGAAAGCCCGGGAAATACCCATGTGGTGGTCCCTCCGGCAGATCCCTATGTCACCCAGGTGGTCAAAGCCGATGAAAACGGGATGTTCAGCTATGCCATGCCCAAAGCCGGGTGGTGGGGGTTCTCCGCACTCAACAAAGCGGACTGGACCCTTACCCGTGACGGGCTGGAAAAAGACGTGGAGATCGGGGCTGTCTTCTGGGTGTATACCCGTGATATGAAATAAGCAGAGGAGGAGCGATGAAGCATTTCAACTGTCTGGTTGCTGTTCTGGTTGGGGTATTGCTGGTTTCAGGTACGGCCCTGGCCCATAAGGTGAACCTGTTCGCTTATGTCGAAGGGGGAACCGTTTTCACGGAAAGTTATTTTCCTGACGGCAGGGCCGTGGAAAAAGGAACGGTGCTGGTGTATGACAGCAAAAACCGGCAGCTTGTGGAAGGGAAGACCGACACACAGGGAATGTTCAGTTTTGATATCCCCAAAATCGATGCGTTGACCATCGTGATCGATGCGGGGATGGGGCATAAAAACAAATTTAAGTTGAAAAAAGCCGACGTGGAGGCGGGAAAATGATGCGTCTGCAAAAGGGGGTTGCCATGGGACTGGTGTTTTTGTTTCTGGCAGGAATTCCCGGGTTGGTTTGGGCACAGGAATCCCGGGATGTCAGCTCCGGAGAAGTGATCGCACTGTTGAAAGTCCAGAACAGCGAACTTGCCAATGATATCAGGCAAATTCACCGGGAGATCGCTGCATTGCGGGCCGATCTGGATGAACCGGGCATGAAAGAGGTGTTTGCCGGGATCGGATATATTGTGGGATTGTTCGGAATGGCCGCATTTGCCGCAGCCCGGCGGAGGCGTCAATAATGCATATTTCCGACGGGGTGCTTCCAGTGGCCGTAACCATCGGCGGATATGCCGTCAGCGCCGGACTGGCGGCCTGGAGCGCCCGCCGTATTCACAACCGGGATTTGCCCAAAGTGGCAGTGATCACATCGGCTTTTTTTGTGGCGTCTCTGGTGCACATTCCCTTTGGTCCCACCAGTGCGCATTTGCTGCTGCCCGGGCTTGCCGGGGCCCTGCTGGGGCCGGCGGCTTTTCTGGCCATCGGCCTGGCCCTGCTGCTGCAAAGCCTGCTGTTCCAGTTCGGCGGGCTGACCGCACTGGGGGCCAATGCCCTGATGATGGGGATCCCGGCCATGATCTGCGGCTGGTTTTTCCAGACATTCAAGGGCAGCACGCTAAAACGTCAAACCATTGTGGGGGCCGTAGCCGGAGCCATGGGAACGGTGATGGCTGCCGCGGGCCTGGCCCTGATGCTGATGACCGGGGGAGAGGATTTCTTTGGAGTGGCCAAGATCGCTTTGGCCGCCCATGTGCCCGTGATTGTGATCGAAGGGGTGATGAGCGGGTTTACCATCGGGTTCCTGGCCCGGGTCCAGCCGGCCCTGCTGGAACCCCTATTCCACAAGACGGCTGCCTCGGCTCATGACTGATGTGGCTTACATATCCGTGCCGCTGTGGTACCTGCCCCTGCTGGTATTGATACCGGCGGCCGCGGCGGCCGGCGTGTTGCCCTGGCTCAAGCGCCGGGCCAGAACCCGGACGGTTCCGGAAAACGATCCGGACTGGTCCATCCCGCCCGTGGCTGAAGGCTTCGGCCAGGGAATCTCTGTGATCCACCGCTGGGATGTGCGCTGCAAGATCGTGACCCTGCTGGCCTACAGTTTTGCGGTTGCTTCACTGCGCCATCTGTCTTTGGCAGCGGCGGCCCTGGGGCTTTCCCTGGTGGTGCTCCTGATCTCAAAGGTATGGTTTCGCAAGGTGATGCTGCGGGTGGTGGCCCTGACCGGTTTTCTGGGCATGCTGCTCGTGGTGATGCCCCTGACCGTGCCCGTGCATCCCGGTGACACCCTGGTGGTGTTCGGGTCCATGGACTGGCTGGTTGTGAATCTTCGCGGGGTGGTCCTGGCCGCCACCATTGCGGCCAAGGCAATGGCCATCGCCCTGTTGATGGAACCGCTGCTGTCCACGGCCCCGCTGCCCGTGACGCTGTACGGGCTGTCCCGGCTCGGGGTGCCGGACATGGCCGGCCAGATGGTGCTGCTCAGTTACCGGTACCTGCATGTGTTCACCCATGAAGCCCGGCGTATGACCGCCGGCATGCAGGCCAGAGGGTTTGCAAAAAAAACAGATATGGACACTTTGCGGGCTTTGGCCAATTTTCTGGGGATGCTGTTTGTCCGCAGTTTTGAGCGCACGGAACGGGTGTTTGATGCCATGCAGGCCAGGGGGTACAATGGACGGTTCCCTTCTCCCTGTGATCTGCGGATTCAGTGGCAGGATATCCTGAAGACCGGCATATGGGTGGCCGCCGGCGCGGCACTGGTGTTTTTTGATTATTTGAAAGGGTAAAGGAACCTTCATGGCGGATATGCCGGTTTTCAGCGCGCACAACCTGGGGTATGCCTATCCCGATGGTATCCAGGCCCTGTCCGGGGTGGACCTGGACATTTTCTCCGGAGACCGTGTGGCCCTGGTGGGGCAAAACGGGTCCGGCAAGACCACATTGATCAAACTGCTCAGCGGGCTGCTGGCCCCGTCACAGGGAACCGTGTGTTTCAAAGGCAGGGCATTGACAAGGGACTACCTGGAAGACAGCCGTCTGGGCATGGGTGTGCTGTTCCAGGATCCGGATGACCAGTTGTTTGGGCACACGGTCATGGAGGATGTGGCATTCGGCCCGCGCAACCAGGGAAAATCCCGGAAATCCGCGGCCCTGTGTGCCAGACACGCCCTGCACCAGGTCCATCTGGCACATCTGGCCTACAAAGAGCCCCATAACCTGAGTTTCGGCCAGAAAAAGCGGGCCGCCCTGGCCGGCATCCTTGCCATGCAGCCTGAGGTCCTGATTCTGGACGAACCCACGGCCAACCTGGACCCGGCACAGGAGGCCGTGTTCCTGGATCTGCTCAAAGACTTTGCCGGCACCCTGATCTGCATCTCCCACGACCTGATTTTTCTGTACGAACTGTGCGAAAAAGCCGAGGTGCTGCATCAGGGCGGCATTCACCACAAATATACCCTGCGCGAACTGGTTTCCCGGCGGGATTCCCTGCGGGACCATGGCCTGGATTTTTCCTTCCGCCTGACCATCCCGGCCAGTGACGTGCCGGATGCCAATGGGGCACGGGGTCATGAAGAAAATGGCACCGGCCCCGGACACACCCCTTCATGTGAGTGCGCCGGAATCCAGGAGACCCATTGCATTCATCCGCCCCTGGTATGTATGGAAAACTATGAATATGTCTACCCGGACGGCACCTTCGGGCTCCAGGATTTTTCCCTGGATATCCATGACGGGGAAAAAACGGCCATTGTGGGAGAGAACGGGGCAGGAAAATCCACCCTGCTGGCCTGCCTGTGCGGACTGCGTAAAGGCAGTGGGGATTTGTTTTTCAAGGGAACCCGGGTGACCAAAAAACAGCACAAGAATCTGTGGCGACGGGTCGGGCTGGCATTTCAGGATTGTGCCGATCAGCTGTTCTGCGCCAGTGTCCAGGAAGAGATGATGTTCGGCCTGCGCCGCCTGGGGCTTTCAAGAGATGAGTGCCGGCACCGGGCCGCAGACGCCCTGGCCCGGGTGGGGCTGTCCGGATTTGAAAACCGGGTGCCCCTGCACCTGTCCGGCGGCGAGCGCAAACGCCTGGCTTTGGGCTGTGTCCTTGCCATGGACCCGGATCTGCTCATTCTGGATGAACCCACGGCCGGACTGGATCCAAGGGGAGAAGAACAGCTCATGGCCATTCTGGACACCTTTGATAAGACGCTTTTGCTGGTGAGCCATGACCTGTTTTTTATTGAAAAACTGACCCACCGCACCCTGGTGATGCACCAGGGTCGGATCATCAGAGATCTGCCCACGCATGTTTTCATGCAGGATGACAAGCTGTGCCGCTTCAACGGCCGGTCATTTTCCTATCGCCGGCGCACGGCCACAGCCATCCGACAGCTGCAGCATGAACATGAACACCGCCATCCCCACCTGCACATCCATGATCATCCCCACCGCCATGACCGGACCGTGCACGCCCATCCCCATGAGCACCTGCATGATCACCCTCATCGGTTTGTGCACACCCACCCCGGGGGCCGAAAAACCCATGACCATGCCCACGGCCGGGTGCATGACCACGAGCATCCCGGCCACGAAACCGAACCTCATGATCATCCCCATGAAAAAGATCCGTGATGAAGTCCGCGCTGTCATGGAGCATTACAAAGAGTTCAGCAATGCCAACAAACAGCTCAAAGAAGCGGGGGCATTTACACATTCGATGCGACCTATGCCGTCTTTTTTTGGGAAAAGCTTTTTACAGGCTTTCCTTATATTGTGGTTGCCTGAATGTCTGAATATTTCACTGTTATCACCTGGGAACCATCTTTGGCTTGACAAAAATACGTCAATGACGTATTTCAAGCGAAGCGATAAAGGATAACTTATTATGAAAAACGAAGATTTTGATATGTTGCTTTCGAGCATAAAAGAAGCTGGTGATATAAAAAAAGGAAAAAAGAAACCAAGTAGAATTTTTGAGATAGATGCTCCAGAAATTAAAATGATTCGAAAATCTTTGAATGTTTCACAATCAGAGTTTGCTATGATGATAGGCGTAAGCGTAAGGACGCTTCAAAATTGGGAGCAGGGCAGGAGAAAGCCAGAAGGGCCTGCAAAGGCCTTGCTACATGTTGCCTCAAAAAATCCTAAGGCTGTAATAGAGGCTCTTCATATTTGATAAAATTACCTGATCAGATTGCAGCATGAACATGAACACCCCATTTGCCGAAAATGGCAGCGCTGCCATTTTCGGCAAATAGTATTGGAACGATGTTCGGGTCAGGCCCGATCTCTTTGGAATCGTGTCCTGGGGATGCCTGGCTTCACGGAGATTATACCAGGCCCAGAGCATATCGGATCTCCTCTTCAAGGATAGCCGTGCCGCCGGGCAGAAAACCCTCCAGAGCGGCCCGGGACGGCTGGCCCCCGATCCGTCCCAGAGCCCAGGCACACATGGCGCGCACCCGGTCATCTCTGTTTTCTTTAAAACATCGGATCAGATCCTTTGTATACCCCGTATCCCGGGTATTGCCCATGGCCCGGGCCACATTCATCTGCCACAGCCACAGCCTGTCCGGACCCATGTAAAACATATGGGGCCATATTCTGGACGTAAAACAGGATTCGTCCATATTCAGCAGAGAAGAAAGCCTGAAATCCTTTTCTCTGGCAGCCACCCGCTCATTGACGGGCAGATCGGCAGCTAGCCAGGGGGCATTTCTGGGGCAGACGTTCTGGCACCGGTCGCATCCATAGACGTAAATGCCCATGGGCTCCCGAAGCTCCCTGGGGGTCAGGCCCTGTCCGAAATAGGTCAGAAAGGAGATGCATTTTCTCGGATCAATGGTGCCGTTTCCCTTCAGGGCTTGGGTGGGGCAGGCCGTGATACAGGCATTCCGGCACCAGTCCGGACACCCCATCTCAACGCTGGGCATGTCCGGGTCAAAGGCCCGGTCCACCACAACTGCGATGGGCAGAACCCAGGACCCCTGCCTGGCCACTTTATTGGAGTAGAACAGGCAGTTTTTTCCAAAGGTGCCCATGCCGGCCCGGGCCGCTGCCACCCGGTGGGGCAGGTGATAGGGGACTTTCGAGTCAATCCCGCTGTCTAAGAGAAAAGACCGGAATGCCTTGATACGCCTGGACAGGCCGTCCTTGGTCACCCGGTCGTCGTCCAGGTAGCACCGGCCGAAATGTCCCTCCATCTGCCGGGGAAACCGTTTTTTGAAGTAGACCTCCATCAGAACAATGATGGTTTGGGCACGGGCCATGACCGTTTTCGGATCGGTTCCCTCCATGAGCTTCAGCCCGGTTGCCTCGGCCCAGCCGTATTCATCCTGCCGGTCTTTCAGAAAATCCAGATGGGTGTCAAAGGGATCGGCCGTGGTAAACCCCACATCTTCGAACCCCAGTTCGCAGGCCTTTGCGATAATATCTTCTTTGGTCAGGCCGGTCATATCACCCTCCGTTTTTGGACCAGGTACTGCTGTAATCTGCGGTAAATGTCTAGGTCCATCTTCCATTCTCCTTATACAGGAATTGACCCGCTTTTTTTTGGGTGTAGTAGACAATGGTTTTTTTGATCTTCAGGAACCATAGCACAGGCTTCCCCGTATGTGAACCCGAATGATGGGGATCATCGTTCTGACCCAAATTTGAACTTGTTTTTATTGGAATGCCTGATACAAAGCATGACCATTTCCATGGAAATCATGCCGGCGCGGATTAAATTGCATTGTTTTTTTACAAACGATGATATAAATACAACGCTTTGGCCATTTTGGGCCGGAACCGGTGAATCGGTGGTGCATACATCCAAAAACGAATAAAAAGAAAGGCAACAAATGAAGAAAACACTGGCTGGTTTTATTGCTGTGATGGTATTGTTTCTGGGTTTCGTTGGAACATCAACGGTTGAAGCAGATACCAAGGGGGATGTCGATGTCCGCCATGACACCCTTTCTGATATCGGCACAGAGTTTCGTGATGAAGTTCGCGCTGTCATGGATCATTACAAAGAGTTCAACAATGCCAACAAGCAGCTCAAAGAAGCAGGGGCATCCTACCAGAATGCCCTGACCGCAGACACGGGCAAGGCAAATACCTACACCACCATGGAACAGCAGTCCGTCATGGTGGGGGTCTACACATTCGATGCGACCTATGCGGCCCTTTTTTTGAGAAAAAAAGAGCTGGCCGATGTTTTGAGTGTGCGTAAGTCCCTGGCTGAAAAAATTGGTTTTGGAATGCCGTTGACCCCGAAGATGAAAGAGATCGTTGCAAACCCGGATAAAATTGCAGATTTCGACGAGTGGTCAAAGGCCCTTGATGAGGTTTCCATGGAGATGGTTGTCAACCATGTGACCACTGACAAACGCCTCGACATGTTGGTCGATGCGTTCTTCGGCGCCGTGGTGGAGGGCATGTACGTGGTGACGGAAAGCATTGCCCAGGCCGGATACCCTCAGCCCATGCTGGATTTGATGAATCAACAGCATGATCGGATCGATTTCATGTTAAAACTGCTCAATGTGTTCAGAGGTGACAAAGCCTTTGAAAACGAGGTAGAGTTTGACGAACGGTTCGATGTGCTGGGCGACATCCACAATCTGCTTCTGGTCAGGCAGTTCACCCAGAGGGAAGTGGATGGTATCCGCCAGATCATCGCCCCGTTGCGGCAGGATATTCTGGACGGAACGGTTTTCTAACGCATCGGCCGTCGGCCGAGGATGACTTGTGCCGGGTGATGTGGCATTCACCCGGCAATCACTTTTTAGATGTTTTTCGGGATGGTGGATGATTCTTTCAGAACTGGTACTCAACGGTATCCTGCACCTGTTTGCCCTGCAGGCATCCAGCCATGGCCCGGATGGACGCGGCAAAGCCCGCAAACTGGTGGCAACCTATCTGACCGACTATCTCGGCATTGTCAACAGTGATCAGTATCTGGATCTTTTCGATGGGTTTCTGGAATTTTATGATGCATCCACGGAACCTGATTTTCTTATCTCCCAGACATCGACCATCTGTAATAACCTGAAAGGGCATATTCCAAGAACAGAACAGTATGCGGTCCTGCTCAGATTCTTTGAACTGGTCAGTCATTTTGACGCAGACCCCAACGACATGTTGCCCCGCCTGGCCCGGGCCGCCGGAGGAACGTTTGAAATCGATTCAAGTGTGATAGCGGACATGTTGGCTTTTTTGTACCACCCGGAAGATGCCGAAAAGCTCGGGCACAACCTGTTATTGGTTCAGCCGGAGGCACCGCCGCCGGGACACGGCTGCAAATGGAAAGCGTTCCCCCGTTTTTCAGGCCGGCTGACCATCCTCCATATTGAAGATATCCAAACCTGTTTCATTATCTCCCATCAGCATGCTGCCATCGCGTTGAACGGTATTCCTGTGCCGCCGGGGTCTTTTCGCCTGCTGCCGGCCGGGGCCATCCTCCGGGATGACAGTTCGTCCGCCCTTCATTATGCCGATATCGCTCAGATATTCAGTTCGGGGCGGCGGGACAGTGATCTGGCCTTTACTGCATGGCATGTTGATTTTCGTTTTCCGGGCAGCGACAACGGCCTTCACGATTTCTGTTTCAATGCCTCCGGGGGCGAGTTGATAGGGGTGATGGGAGGCAGCGGTGTGGGAAAGTCTACATTGATCAGTATTCTCAACGGCACGATGCCACCCCAGTCCGGTCAGATCCGGATCAACGGCTTAGACCTGTACACGGAAAAATCAACCATCGAAGGGGTGATCGGGTTTGTTCCCCAGGATGATCTGCTCTTTGACGAACTCACTGTCTATCAGAATCTGCTCTATTCCAGCCGGCTCTGTCTGGCCAATCTCACAGAAAATGACCTTGACCGGCGGATTCAGGGCATCTTGGATGAACTCAACCAACTGGAAACAAAAGACCTCAAGGTGGGGTCGCCATTGGAAAAAACCATCAGCGGCGGGCAGCGCAAGCGACTGAATATTGCGCTGGAACTGATTCGAGAGCCCTCGATCCTGTTTGTGGACGAACCCACCTCGGGATTGTCTTCCGCTGATTCTCTGAATGTGATGAGTCTGCTCAAGGAACAGAGCAATCAGGGAAAACTGATTATTGTCATCATCCATCAGCCCTCCTCAGACATTTTCAAGCTGTTTGACCAGCTCTGGATACTGGATAAAGGCGGCCGTCCCATCTACACGGGCAATCCCATCGATGCATTGATCTATTTTCGGAGTGCCGTGTGGCAGGCCGGTACGGAAGAATGCCTCTGCCCCCGGTGCGGCAATGTCAACCCGGAACAGATATTTGACATCATAGAGATGAAGGCCCTGGATGAAAAAGGCTATGCCACGACCCAGCGGAAAATATCCCCTTCGGAATGGCATGCCCGCTATAAAACCAGCCGAACGGCGGCAGACCCGGCTGTGGACAATGCCCTGCCCGCCCCTGAAAAAGTGTTGCACCGCCCCGGATTGGCCGGACAACTGGGCATTTTTTTCAAACGGAATCTGCTCACCCGGCTTGCCAACAAGCAATATCTGGGGGTCAACCTGCTGGAAGCCCCTCTTCTGGCATGGATCATTGCATCCATTGCCCGGTTTGAAACAGCGGACGGATATCTGTTCGGAGACAATCACAACATCTCCGTCTACTTTTTCATGAGTGTGATTGTCGCTTTGTTCATGGGGCTTTCCGTCAGTGCTGAAGAGATCATCCGGGATCGGAAAATTCTACAAAGAGAATCGTTCCTCCATTTGAGCTGGTTCAGCTACATCAATGCCAAAACCCTTTATCTGGCCCTGGTTTCCGGCCTGCAGACTGCGCTGTACGTCCTGGTGGGAAACACCATTCTGGAGATACCGGGTTTCTACTGGCAGACATGGCTGGTATTGTTTTCCTGTTCCCTGTGTGCCAGCATGATCGGACTCAACATATCGGCGGGCTTTAAAACCGTGGTCACCATCTATATCATCATTCCGCTTTTACTGGTACCCCAGATCATTCTGGGGGGCAGGGTGGTGACTTTCGATGATATGATCTCCCAGCACACGCCGCATAACCGGGTGCCGCTGGTGGGCAATCTCATGCCGTCACGCTGGGGGTTTGAAGCGGTCGTTGTGGAACAGTTCATGAACAACCCCTATCAGCGGCCGTATTATGACCTCAAGCGCCGTCTGAGCAATATGGATTATATGACCAATTACTATATACCGGAGCTGCTTTCCAGGATCGATTTCCCGTTTCTGGAACGTTCTGACCCAGCGCATAAACAGGCCGTGGGCCAGACCCTGGAATTGCTGAAAAATGAATTTAATCATCTTTCCCGGATTGAGGGGGTTTCTCCGGCACTGCCGGACAATGCATTTCATCCTGAAGGCTTTTCCCGTGAAATTGCCGGTCAATTGAAATCCGCTTTGGCCGAACTGCGCGAACGATGTCACAGGGAACGTCAGGAAGCGGACGAATCTTTGCGTGCCCTGGATACCGGCAGAAGAAAAGCGCTGACGGACGAGGGTTTTCTGGATCTTGAAAAAAAATACCTCAACAAAAGCCTGGAAAGACTGGTATATAACAGCGAGAACCTCGATGAATACCGGATTGCCGGCAACAGTATCGTCAGAGTGTCAGATCCCTTATTCTCATCACAACTGGCTCCATGGGGCGGGGCACCGTTTATGGCCGGCCAGAAACGTATCGGATCGTTTCTGGTTTCCACCTTTGAATTCAATCTGTCGGTATTGTGGCTGACGACATGTTGCCTGTATGCCATCCTTTACTTTCATCTGCTGCCGCGTCTCATCACCCGGATCGCCTCTGTGGAAAAAGCTTTTTCCAGGCTTTCCTTGACAAGCAGGCCGTAAGCATTATTTAGATGTTTTTAGCGATTGATCCTGAGCGCCGCACTGTGGAAACAGCGCTAAAACACGGTTTGTCAAGCAAAGTATGAAAAAAACACGGATGCTCAGGCCGTGCCGGCCGTCCAGGAACAAATCAGACGGCCGGCGGGTTATGGCGGATGGCATGTATTTTTTTGAGGTAGGCCTGGATCATGTCCTGTTCAAACGCGTCATTGGAAGGGTAGGAACGGCCGAATACCGGTTCCCACAATTTGACATCCTCCATGCACATGTAAAAAAACACCGATGATTTCCAGTTGTCGGGAAATGCCTGAAAAAGCGTGGAAAACAGTGCTTTTTTGATCTCAAATGGGTAACTGAGTTTTCCGGCACAGTCTGTCATGGGCATCTGAAGGATCCGGGTCCGGGCCATGCGTTCACGGATACGGCGGATGACCGGTTTGATGAATGTCAGGGTGCCGATGGAGACCATGACCACTTCATCGGGGGAAAATGTGTCCGTCAGCCGGGAGACAATGGCACGATATCCGGCTTCCCACCCGTCATACCAGACCATGGGGTGGAAATGAAACCCGACAGGAATTCCGGCATCGGCCAGCCGCCTGGCGCTTTGTATGCGCTGTTCCAGGGATGCGGTTCCCTTTTCTTCGGCCGTAATCACCTCTGGGGTGTTCAGGGACCAGGTGAACACCATGTTAAACGGGGGCGGATGGGTCAGAAAATAATCGATCCGGCTGCTTTTGGATTTCATTTCAAGGACCACGCCGGGATGGTTTTCAGCAAACCGGGTCAGGGTGTCCAGGAGGCCGAACCGGTTTCCCCACATCAGAGAATCGGAGGACTGACCCGTCCCGATGTGCATCGGCGTATCCGGATCCAGGTCCAGGCCTGCCAGGTGGCGGTCCAGATCACGGATAAACCGCACCTGGCTGTTGTGATAAAAAGACTGGATAGAACAGTAGCTGCAGCCGAATCCGCACTGCTGGACCGCATCCAGGGTTTTCAGGTTGCAGCAGCGGGTCTTTTCTGAAGCCACGGGACAGAAGCCCATGATCGCCCCCTGAAGCGATGTTTTCACCATTCGTTCCCGGGGAAACGGCTGCTCTGCCGTTGAAACCGCCGGCCCGTTTTCATACTGTTTCGGGCCGTGTTTCAGGGCCTCATATCCGGATTTGAGCTGGCTAAATATCTTTGCGGCCGCCTGTTTTCCAGCCGTATTTCCAATAATGTCCGGCCGGTAGAACTGGTCAAGTCCGCCCATGTCCCAGCAGTACAGGTCCTGGCTGTATTCCACAAGAAGCCGCTGCTGCTGAAAGGAAAATCCATGGATTCCCGCAATCGTCTGCAGCCATTTCCGGTTGTCCGGGGGCAGTTTGTGAAACCCGTTGATCTGTTCAAGCCGGTTGAAAGACATGGGGACATTATAGAGAAATAAATGTCCGGGTCAAGCCGGGAAATCGTCTGCGAATTAAATTGTTCTTTGATGTCAGGGCCAATGCATTCAGGTGTTTTTCGGGCACCGCTGCCCGGCTGTGTGCCCTGGCAGGCACCGGCGCCAGGCAGGACCATGACACACTGGCCGACATCATGACTACCACTTCTTCCAGTTGCAATGGAGTGTAAATAACGAAAAAGGTATTGATGGAATTATTGCATAAAAGCGGCCTGGTCCCACAGCAATTATAAATGGAAACAAAGCTAAGGAACTTTTGCCTCATAGAACAACCAGAAGCTTCAGATCGAACCGACAGGCTTGACCAGGCTTTTCTTGATAAGCTTTTTAGAGTTTGCTATATTCTTCCATAGCAAATATGGCAGATTCCTTTCCTGATTATCCGTTGCGCTTATTTGATGCTGGTTTGTATTTTTCAACCCTATTTTTACTACGAGGAGAACTCAAGCATGTTCGGTGATCAAAAGAAATTCACTAGAAGAGATTTTCTTAAAAAAACGGCTGCAGCAGGGTTCGGATCCGCCCTGCTGCCTTTAACCAACGTGCCAGGGGCAGATGCATCATCTAAAGCATCTTCAGCCGGTATTGTGCCCACAAGACCCTTTGGAAAAACAGGCGTGGATGTCTCTATCCTCTCTTTGGGCGGAGTACTTGACAGCAACGATCTTTTAATTTTCAGGCAGGCGTTAAAAAGCGGTGTAACGTATTGGGACACTGCTGATTCATACGGATGGGGAAAAAATGAAAAAGCCATAGGCAAATATTTTACCAAATTCCCAGGAGACCGGGAAAAGGTGTTTTTGGTCACGAAAGCTGCGACATCAGACCCGGAAGAACTCAGTGAAAAATTAGATCGCTCTCTTCAAAGAATGAATACCTCATATGTGGATATGTATTTCATTCACTATGTCAAAAACGTAAAAAATGAATTGACCGGTGACGTGAAAACCTGGGCTGAGAAAGCCAAATCTCAAGGGAAGATCAAATTCTTCGGATTCAGTACCCATAAGAATATGGAAAATAGTATGCAGGATGCAGCCAGGCTTGGCTGGGTCGATGGTATCATGATGAGTTATAATTACCGGCTCATGGTAAAAGACGAAATGAAAAAAGCCGTAGATACCTGCGTTCGGGCAGGTATCGGGTTGACCGCAATGAAAACCCAGGCTGTTTTTACGGCAAACTTCTATGCGTCCATCGGGTCTGAAACCGATGATGCCCTGAACATGACTGATAACTTTTTAAAAAAGGGATATACCGCTGAACAGGCCAAACTTAGAGTTGTCTGGGAAAATCCCCATATCGCAAGCATCTGTTCGGCAATGCCCAATATGGCCATTTTAAAAGAAAATATTGCGGCGGCCCTGAATAAAACCAACTTGTCCGATAATGATAAAAAGCGTCTGGAAACTTATGCCCACAGGACGGCTTCCGGATATTGTGCAGGGTGTGCCGACATCTGTGAGAATGCAGTTGATCCACAGTTACCGATCTGTGATATATTGCGTTATTCAATGTATCTTCACGGTTACGGAGATCAAATAACCGCCGCAAGGCTGTTCAGGGATCTGCCTGCGGATGTGAAGACCAACATCTTAAAAGCGGACTATGCCGAGGCTGAGAAATGGTGTCCCCACAATATTCAAATCGGCAGAATTTTAAAAGAGGCCATTGCTGAACTGGCTTAAGACTCGATAAACAATTCCAGGAACCGGAAAGAGGGTCCGATGTCCGAAGCGTCTGAAAAATTTACGGTGACCCCCATGGAGCGATGGGTGGGGTTCGGTGTGCTGCTGACACTGGCAGCCATTGCGTTTGGCATATACAGGGTTCAGTTTCGATTCAATCCTGCAGTGACCGCGAGACAGGCGTTTTCGGAACCTGCGGCTGCCATGGAAACAATAGCTCTGGCGGCCCTGGCACCAGATGTGATTCAACCCTTTTCCCCTCCGGAACAATTTGATCCGGACACCCTTTCCGACAAGATCAACGGCAAGGCTGAACTCTACTTCAGCGCCGGATTCAGATCACTTACAACCCAGCGGTTTGCCCTGACAGATAATCCGGCACTTTGGTTTGAGCTCTTTGTGTATGATATGGGGACCGCCCGCAACGCATTTTCCGTATTCAGCATGCAGCGCAGAGGCGGTCTGGAAGCTGGCGGTCCCACCCTGTTTGCCTATGCAACACCCAACGGACGGTTTCTGGCCCACGACCGGTTTTACCTGGAACTGGTGGGGGCTGAGGCTTCCGAACCCCTGATGGCCGCTGCCGATGCCATGGCAAGAACCTTTGTGGAGAACATCGGGGCAGATGTGGCTGAGGTGACGGAGATGGCGCTGTTCCCTGAGGAGGGACGGGTTGAGGGCAGCCGGTCCCTGGTATCTTCCGACGCTTTTGGCATCACAGGGTTTGACCAGGTGTTTACGGCTGAATATCAATACGATGGCATCCCTGTCACAGCCTATGTCGCTCGGAGGGAAACCGCAGAGGCTGCCGGGACTGCTGCCCGGGTGGTCCGGGATTTTTATCTTGAGTACGGCGGCACCCCCCTGGCCGCACCGGAAAACATCGCTGTCATCGATATTCTGGATACCATAGAGGTGGTTCTGTCCCATGAACAATACGTGATCGGGGTGCATGAGGCGCCGGATAGGGAAACCGCGCTTGGCCTGGCTGAACGCATCAGGAAACGGCTTCAGGAGACAGTTGATGACAGATCTTAACCGCAGGGAGTTCATTCACCGGTCCGTCAAGGCCGGACTGGTTTCCGCAGGCGCCCTGGGCGCTGGATGGTGGCTGCACGATACGCGCCCTCCGGCATTGGAACCATTGCCCCAGTCGCTTCCCGGCATCCCTGATTTTTCCGGCGCCCTGGTGGAGGGTCCTGCCATGGCCATCGCAAAAGGAACGGATCGGATGGATATGGCGGACCGAGCCCTGGAGGCCCTGGGCGGGATAAGACGGTTTGTAAGCCCCGGCCACCGGGTGGTGATCAAGGTGAATGCCGCATTTGCCTCTCCCCCTGCCATCTGCGCCACCTCCCATCCGGACCTGGTAACGGCAGTTGTCACGGCCTGCAGGGCTGCCGGCGCTTCTGATGTGGTGGTCACAGACAATCCCATAAACGATCCTGCCAGCTGTTTCAGGCTCACCGGCATCGGGCCGGCTGCCGAGGCTGCCGGCGGCCGGGTTGTCCTGCCCACAGCCGATCAATTTTCCAGGGTCACGCTTTCCGGTGCCAGGCTCATAAGAGACTGGCCGGTCCTGATCGGGCCCCTGGCTGATGCGGACTGTCTAATAGGGCTTGCCCCCTTGAAAGACCATCACCGCAGCGGTGCCTCCATGACCATCAAAAACTGGTACGGCCTCCTGGGAGGCCGCAGAAATGTGTTTCACCAGGACATTCACACCATTATCACGGAACTGGCCGCCCTGGTACGTCCTACCCTGGTGATTCTGGATGCCGTCACCGCCATGATTCACAACGGCCCCACAGGCGGATCCATTTCAGATCTGACCCGGACCAATACCCTTGTGGCAGGTGTCGACCAGCTTGCGGTTGATGCGATGGGTGCAGAACTTTTAGGCAGGGATCTCTCCCAGCTTCCCCACCTCCGGCAGTCAGCAGATGCCGGCTTAGGAGTCCTTGACTATCATACCCTGAATCCGGTGGCTGTCCCATGAGACTTGTGACGATCAGACGGATTACCCAGGGCTTTTTTCTGGTCCTGATGATCGGCAGCTGCTTAGTTAACCGGGTGGGTGACCGCTGGTACGAACTGCGGGGATGGCCGGTAAGCTGGCTTCTTGAACTGGATCCCCTGGTGGGTCTGGCCACGGTGCTGACCACAGGCAGTCTGTACAAGGGTTTACTCTGGGGGACACTTACCCTGGCACTGACCGCTCTTCTGGGCCGTTTTTTCTGTGGATGGCTCTGCCCCCTGGGAACCCTTCAGCAGATGGTGGGGGCGTGGACGGATAAAGGCCGCAGGCCAAAGGCGCGGGCTTATGGACGGCAGTCCCATCCTGGCCAGAAGATCAAATACCTGCTGCTCACAGCTCTCTTGACCATGGCCGGGGTTGAGCTTGTCTGTCCCCTGGTGGATTTGTCAGGCCAGGGCGGCTGGATACCGCCAGTGGCTGTCATTCTGGCCGGTATTGTCCTGATCCGGACGGGACAGAAAACCCCTTGGAAGAGATCTACGGGATGGGCCATGGCGGTGGCTGGTTCCCTGTGTCTTATGCTGGGTAATCTCCTGCCAGGCAACCGCCTTCTGGCTGCCGGCCTGCAGACCGGAATTCTGGATCCTATCCCCCTGGTCTATCGCTCTGTTTCATTGGTGGTGCTACCGCTGATTTCCCCGGACGGAACTTTCGTTGTGGTGACCGGAGGTCTGCTTACCGGCGGTGTGTTTGTCCTGGTATTGGCCCTATCCGCCTGGCGCCCCCGGTTTTACTGCCGGTATGTCTGTCCCCTTGGCGCCCTGCTCGGACTTACGGTCAGATGGTCGGTATGGCGGATGGGAAGGCAGGATAAAAACGGTGACGCCTGTACCGGATGCGGGCGGTGCGATCATCATTGCGAAGGGGCATGCGATCCTGCCAATGAGATCCAATGGGCAGAGTGTGTGCTCTGCTACAACTGCCGGGACGACTGCCCGGAACGTATTATGGGTTATAGCACCCGACCGTCAACCACAGGAGAGAACCCAGGCCCTGATTTAAGCCGGCGGGCTGTGTTAACAGCCGGAGCCACCGGTGCGATTCTTCTGCCCCTGGCACGACTGGGGGATCCTTTGGGGGTGGGATGGCGGCCTGATCTGGTGCGGCCGCCGGGCAGCCTGACTGAAGAAGCGTTTTTAAACCGATGCATTAAATGCGGGCTGTGCATGCGGGTCTGCCCTACCAATGTGATCCAGCCGACTGTGCTGGAGGCAGGGATTGAAGGGCTGTGGACGCCCCGTCTGGATTTCCGGCTGGGATCCAGTGGCTGCCAGCACAACTGCATTGCCTGCGGTTCTGTCTGCCCCACAGCGGCCATCCGCCCCCTGGCCCTGGAAGAACGGATGGGCACAGCCTCTTTTGCGGACAAAGGCCCGGTCAGGATCGGGACCGCCTTTATGGACCGGGGCCGCTGCCTGCCATGGGCCATGGGCATCCCCTGTATCGTCTGCCAGGAGAACTGTCCGGTCAGCCCCAAGGCCATTACCACCCGGACGATAATGGAAACGGTGGCAGGACTCGACCGTTTAATCGTTCAGCAGGTGAGCAGCCGGGCCGTTCATCTGAACCTGCCGTTCACCCGCAGCCCCCTGGCCGGAGGGGACTATTTTTTGGCCGGACCGGCAGGCCCCCAAAACGCGTTGCGGATCACAGGGCTTCAGGCAGGCTGGATACAGGTGGCTGGTGATCCGGCCGGTGCCGGATTCAGGCAGCAAACCCCGGCTGCCGTGGTTGTCAGACTGCAGCAGCCCTATGTGGATCCACTTCACTGCATCGGCTGCGGTGTCTGTCAGCATGAGTGCCCGGTGCGAGGCCGGGCAGCCATCCGTGTCACCAGTGAAAACGAAACACGAAGCCGTGCCCACGCCTTATTGGCAGGGACCGGACTTCCACACTCAAAGGATTAGCGTTATGAGCACAAAAGAATCAAACATCAGGCGTCGTGAGTTTCTGCAAGTTCTCGGAGCCGCCGGGGTCGGCAGCATGGTCGCTTCGGTCATAAGGCCGGCAACTGCGGAGGCCGCCCCCATGAAGGTGGGCTCCCGCCCCTTTGGCCGTACCGGCATTGATGTGCCCATACTGTCTCTGGGGACCATGTTCGATACCGGTGCCAATCAGCTGCTGTTGCGGCAGGCGGTGAAATGGGGGGTAACCTACTGGGATACGGCCCAGTATTACAACCGGTGGGGCAGTGAGTATGGCATCGGCAAGTATCTGGCCAAATTCCCCAGGGACCGCAAAAAGATATTTCTGGTGTCCAAATCCGGAAACCGGGGAACCGGCGGCCTGACTGCTGAGCTTGAAGACTCCCTGAACAACCTTAAAACAGATTATCTCGATCTCTTTTTTCTGCATGCCGTTAGTAATGCAACGCGTGAGCTGACACTTGAGATCAAGACCTGGGCTGAAAAGATGAAATCCCAGGGGAAGATCCGCCTCTTTGGCTTCAGTACCCATTCCAATATGGCCGACTCCCTGTCCCATGCTGCAACCCTGGGCTGGATCGACGGCATCATGACCACCTACAACTACAAGGTCATGACCACAGATAAGATGAAGCGTGCTGTCGACGCCTGCCACAAGGCCGGGATCGGACTGACCGCTATGAAAACCCAGGCTTCCTCATCCTGGTCTCACAAAGGAGAGGAAAGCGCAACGAGCGAGGCCCTGGAAAAACGGTTTCTGGATAAGGGGATGACAAAGGAACAGGCCAGATTGCTTGCTGTCTGGACTGATGACAGGATCGCGGCAGTCTGCTCCCAGATGCAGACCATGACCATCCTTAAAGCCAATACGGAAGCCGCAACGAATATTACCGCCCTGACCGCCCGTGACCGCCGTTTTTTTGAAGCAGAGGCCCGGGCCACTGCACCTCATTATTGCGCCGGCTGCACAGCTGCCTGCAAGGCAGTGATTGCCGAAGATATCCCTGTGGGTAAAATCATGCGCTGTCTGATGTATTCCCGCAGCTACGGGGATCATTTTCGCGCCCGGACGGAATACCTGGATATCCCGGAATCCGTTCGTGCAAGGCTGTCAACGCTGGATTACGGCGCAGCAGAGCAAAAGTGTCCCCAGAACATGCCCATTGCCCGGCTCATGGCTGAGGCTGCCGAGGAATTATCATGAAGCTGACACAAAAGGAGATGTAAACCCTGCCGGACTGCTGGAATACCGCCAGGATTGTTTAAGTCATTGGCCTGTGCATGTGTAATGGTTCAACGGCTCGGGGAGCGGGGTGGCAAATTCACCTTTAAACTGGAATCAGTCGCGGGGATTCTTATATGTCAGGTGCATAGTTCTTTTTTGTCGAATTCTAAGATGACGCAGATTGACAGAACTGAAGTTTGAAAGCGCTCTAAAAATAGCTGGAGCCATCCCAGCAATGTGTACATAATTTTTCTTTGGGCATACCAATGGCAGCTATAAGATCATCTAATTTCTGATATCTAAGGCTGGTTAGGGTGAGTTCATCAATAATTTTTGCAATCATGGCACTATGTCTATCCGAGCCATCAATGGCATAATCAGTTAGGTCTGTGTCCTCAGTTCCTTCAATTTGATAAATGGCTTTCCTACCTGCCAAATCAAGTGCTGACCTGGATGTTGAAAAATTGAGGAATTCACATGGATGAATCAGGCATGGACAGGCGATTCTCATGTGAACATCTCTGGCGCCGTATTCATACAATATCTTTGTATTGTCTCTAAGCTGGGTACCCCGTACAACAGAATCATCGCAGAATATAATTCGTTTTCCTTCGATAATACTCCTGTTAGGAATTAATTTCATTCGTGCCACAAGGTCTCGCATTTCCTGGTTTTGAGGCATGAAGCTTCTCGGCCAGGTCGGTGTATATTTAACCTTAACGTTGCATAAAAATTTGTAAAAATTACTGTCAAAAATTGCTCAAATCAAGCAGCCTCAAGCAATTTGCCTACAAGATGCATCAGATCCTTTTTTACAGCATGGTTCCCACTCATTATCAGGGTGAGTTTGCCCTGAGGCTTGATAAATCGGCCTGCCCTTTGAAGGATCTGATGACGGATTGTATCAAGTCTTTTGAATGTCCATCCTGCCGGGCGTTTGGGTCTGGCGTGTGTTTTACCCGGATTTGCAACCATCTGCATCTCACGGGATAAGTTGTGGGCCATCATCGATGCCAGAGTGAAAATCCGGTTGGCATTGAGTCTTTTGCATGGGATAACGCTGAGGGCCGTGTCATTTTTGGCATTTCCAAACAAAAGCTCCTGAGATCCGCGACCATTATGGAACAGGACGACTGCTTTTGCCGATTCCGTTTTGTTGGTGACGATCGCCTTGTATTGGTACTGTTCAGAGACCGGCTCAAAAAGATCCAGCTGAAGAGCGCCTTTTTGAATCTTTTTCACTTTTTTTCTGGTGAAAACAAACCGATACCGGCTGTTCCAGGATTTTGGTTTCCACAGAGTTTCAAAATACGACCATTTTTCATCAATATCGATCCATGAATCGCAGGTTTCGATCAATTGTTTGAGTTCTGTAAACCGGTAAAAAGGAACGGATGCGGTGAAACTGATCCGTCTTTCGGACATCATATCAATGATTTTCTGGTTGAAAAATGCCCCATCCATGCGGGATTCAATGATTGATCCTGGAAATTGACACCGGATATGCTCAAAACATTTTTGCATGAATTCAGGGGCGCCATTTGAATCATGGACATTGCCGGGACGATGGTGCATATCAAAAAACTGTCCGGTCTGGGCAATGGTACAAAACAAAGGATAATAACTTCTGGCCCCTTTTCTGGATTTGTTGAAACCAACGGCGGTACCCTGGGCATGGCCTTTTGTCGACAATACAGACCCGTCGAAATCCAGGGTCAGGCGCGGGAACTGTTCCCGCACAAGGCCCTCAACAACAAGGGAACGGGACAGATCCTGCACGTTATCAACACTGGCATCATCCATTTGGGAAAGATTCCTTGAAATGGTCGATACATCCGGAAGGGATCTGAGCCCCAATGTCCGGAGAATCATTGGATCGTCTTTGTAATAGACAATTTCACGCAACCGCCTGAAACCCAGAATCAAATGGGTGATCAGAAGCATCACCACCAAATGATGACCAAATATTGGGGATATCTTCAGATGGGAAAAGCATCCTTTCAACCTTTTTCTCAGGCCAAGCCGTTTGAACAGAAGCTGGAAAACAATCATACCGGAAAAAGAGGTCAATTCCTGGTCTTCAAAACGGATTGTCGGAATTTTGTGGAATTTAGCAAAAATTTGTGCTTTACTGGACTTCACTTGAGGTGGCCTCCTGAATTCGGTTGTTTTTGGTTCGTCAAACTCATTATAACCTTTATTCATGGGGCTCCTCAAGTCTTTTTCTACCTATTTCCTACTTTTTTATGCAATGTCAGGGTTAACATAGGGTCTCATATATGGGATTTTGCTTTCATTAGAGAATCCTATGGCGTGGCCAATTCCGGAATCCGGAATACCGGCAACGAAATCAGCAGTGGAGGTCTCTCTTTTGGCAAGGGCGGTCCCGCAATTGTACCGAACTTGTTCTGTGTTAATGCCTTCATAGCTCGATACAGGATACCCATAGTAGACCCATAGGAATGAACAAACCTGCATTTTATCACCAGGTGCTTTAAGCTGTTCATACCCATCTGGTGTTATTTTAACAATTTCATCAGGACCAACAAAATAGTCAGTTTCAAACCCAAGGTTGGAAAAAGCAGTTGATTCAGAACTTGAGTGCAGACTCAAAAAATGATGGAAAATATTGCAAAAATGGTCCAGAAAAGTGAGGGAAAAAGAAAGGAGCCCCCTCACGTTTCTTGGCTGATGCGTTGATAGAGGGCTCCTGCCACATTAACCAATGGCGGGACCATGATATCACTATATGTGCTTACTCAACAATCATTATTTTCTCTTCTTCATCAAATTGACTTGGATCTGGCGAGGCAAACCAAAGAACGCCGCTGCCCTATTGTGGGGGACCGTTGCACTATGCCAACTACTGGCGTAAACCGCGTGGCGGCCCTCCAGATCTTGAAACACTCTTTGAGCTTCGTTACAGCCTTTGCTGCGGGCGCGAAGGATGCCGCCGGCGCGTCATGCCTCCATCGGTCAGGTTTTGGGACCGCCGGGTGTATTGGGCTCCTGTGATTTTGTTGCTCACCGCCATTCGTCAGGGAAAAAATCCGGATGCAACCTTGGAACGTCTAAAGGGGATTTGCGGAGTTTGGAGATCCACTGTCAATCGCTGGAGGGATTATTTTTTAGAAATTTTTCCAGACAGCTGTGCCTGGCGCCGCCTTTCGGGTCATTTTCTGGAAAGGAAAAGGAGTCGCCTGATTCATGACCTGTTATCCAGCTACTATCGGGAGATACAGCCACCGGAAGCTGCAATGGTCAAGTGTCTCCAAGTTCTTGCTATGGGACCTTGAAAGCCAGGATATTTGAGGATCTTCTCCGTTGATCGCCGATCACGCAGAAGTTGGGCTGATTCCAGGAGAGAATCAATTTGTTACAAGGTGTCAACTCACGGTTTTGCCCCCGTTTATCTCCATGGTGGAGTCCGGAGGAAGCAAAATCGAAAGGAGAGACACCATGAACAACACGCAAGCGCCTATTTGGCGACGCTGGGGACAATTTCGTTTCTCAGTGATTGGTGAACTGTTGTCCAGCCCGCCTGCCAAGGGGCAACTGCAGCAGGCTATTCAACGGCTTTCACAAAAAATCTATCAACACCCCATTGATGAAGACCAGAGATTCACACTGGGTGCATCGACCATTGAACGGTGGTATTATAAAGCCAAAGAGGTTGATGATCCGGTAGCTGTTCTGGGGCGAAAACCTCGATCCGATGCCGGGATACGCTGGTCCATGCCCCAAGCACTGCTGGATGCTTTAAAAGCCCAGTATCAAAAGTATCCCCGCTGGACTGCGCAATTGCACTACGACAACCTGAAAGTTGTGGTGCAGGAAAAGCCTGAATTAGGAAAATTGCCCAGCTACAAGACTGTATTACGGTGCATGCGGGATAACGGTTGGTGGAAATCCCGTGAACCGGCCCAGCCTTCGCCCGGGCAAGTACAGGCTGCCAGGCACCTTGAAAACCGGGAAGTGAGAGGGTTTGAAATATCTTTCCTTCACGGCCTTTGGCATCTTGATTTTCACCATGCAAAAGTTCGCATTCTTGATGCATCCGGGAACTGGCTTCAGCCCATGGTACTGGCGATCCTTGATGACCATTCCCGTATTTGCTGTCACCTGCAGTTTTATCTGGCCGAGACTGCGGAGTGTCTGGTCCATGGGCTGGTCCAGGCTTTTATGAAACGGGGGCTGCCCAGGTCATTGATGACCGATAACGGATCGGCAATGTTGGCAGAGGAAACCACACAGGGTCTTGCCCGTCTGGGCATTGATCACAAAACCACTTTGCCTTACTCCCCCTATCAAAATGGTAAGCAGGAAGTCTTCTGGGGCCAGCTTGAGGGACGTCTTTTGGAGCTGGTACGCAAACATAAGGACTTGAAACTGTCCTTTTTAAATCAGGCAGCCCAAGCCTGGGTTGAACAAGATTACCATCGCAGATTCAACCGGGAGATACAATCAACCCCTTTAGACCGCCTTCTTAACGGTAAAAGCGTCGCCAGAAATGTCCCGGACAGTGAGGGCCTCCGCCTTGCCTTTACACGCAGGGTGACTCGGAAACCCAGGCGCAGTGATGCTACCGTCGCTGTTGGCGGCATTCGCTATGAACTGCCTGCCAGGTTCGGCCACATGGAATCGGTTGCCTTACGGGCTCCCGGCTGGGATAGAAGTCAGTTGACTCTGGTAGACCCCGGGACCGATGCCCCCCTTGCACAGCTGGCACCCCAGGATAAAACGGCCAATGCGTCAGGAAAACGCCGGGTGATTTCCCCTGAAATCTCCCTGACAGATCCTGTTGATACACTTGAATACCCGGCACTGCTAAAAAAGTGGATGGCCGATCACGCAGCCACCGGACTGCCGCCTGCTTATTTGCCCAAGGAGGAAAACACCATTGAATAACATTGATATTAAAAGCCTGTATGGCCTCAAGTATAATCCTTTTTTGCCAAACATTCCTGAGGAGGCTCTTTATATGCTTCCCGGCTCAGAGACGTTTGAGCTTCGTATCCGTTCCATGGCCCGACAGGGCGGCTTTGCTTTGATTACCGGAGAACCCGGATTGGGCAAAAGCAAGACCCTGCATAAAATGGCTTACGGCCTGGAAAAAGTCCCTGATCTTGCCGTCGGGGTTATGCAACGTCCTCAAAGCAGGCTGGGAGATTTTTACAGGGAGCTTGGAGAACTGTTTAATGTAGCGCTTTCACCTGCCAACAGGTATGGAGGCTTTAAGACCCTTCGAGAACGCTGGATACATCATTGCCAGAGCACTTTGTTTAAACCGGTTCTGCTCATTGATGAGGCCCAGCATGTCTCTGACGAATGCCTGACAGAATTAAGAATCCTTCAAAGCCACCAGTTTGATTCACAAAACCTTTTGTTTACGATACTTTGTGGAGATAACAGGCTTCCTGAGAGATTTCGTTCACCGGAACTGTTGCCTTTGGGAAGCCGGATCGGCCCTAGATTGGTTCTTGAACCGCTTACTCCGGATCAGTTGCAGGAATACCTTCATTTTGCACTGGATCAAGCAGGAAACAGCCAATTGATGTCCGAAGAATTGATACGGACTCTGGCCGGTCATGCCGCCAACAATCTGCGGATTCTCAACCAGATGGCTGCAGAGCTTCTTAATACTGCCGCAGTGAAAGAACTGCCAAAAATAGATGAGGCCTTATTCTTCCAATTGTTTTCACCCAGCCGATCCAGACCCAAACGGAATTGATTTTTTTCCAGACAACCACCCAAAAAATAATAGGAAGACAATATGAGTATTTATGATGATCCTGATATTACATTTGAGGAAATTGCCATAGAATTAGGATATCTGATGCGCGACATAGCCGTTACTGGACTTAAAAGTTTGAATCGGGAATATCGGGAGTTCAGGAAATTCCAAATGGAACAGGATGCAAAGCAAAATCCCATAGACCACGACGAGTGGAAATAATGAATATGCCCGGACTTCATGGTCCGGGCACATACCCATGGAAAGAATTTTATGGAAAATCTGTAATTATTTTAACCATCGCTTCACCTTGGCTGTCCTTGATGAATCAACAGGCAGATGGCCAGTCGCCTTTTCTCTTAAAAACATCCCCTATCTTAAAGCCGAAAATGCCGGCGGCAGACACATCCTGATTAAACCGGATTCTGCCATCCAGCCTTATTACTTTCTTGCAGACGATTTAGACAGCGACCTGCTTACCCGGCATCACCAATTAAAACCGAAAGTTTTTAAACCCGGCAGAATGGTCATAGAAACTTCGCCCGGCAATTATCAGGTATGGATTCATAGCTCTCGTCCCCTTGACCTTGCTGAAAAACGGTATTGGCTGGAAAAAATGCACAGCGACCCCGGCGCAGACCCTAAAAATAGATGGGGGAGGTGCCCCGGGTTCAGGAACAGAAAGGAAAAACACAAAACGCCTTCGGGACAGTACCCATTGGCAAAACTTGTATGGGTTGATTGGAAACGCCAGGCGAATATACCCTGAAATAAAACTATCCTCCTGTTCTCAAAAGGCTTTTTCCCATCAAACCCCGGGGGGGCGTGTGTCATAAAAACAATATTACCCGGCCCCTTTATGATAAAGGTAATGAATCCGCCACTGATTTTGCATATGCTTTGGCTCTCTATCGAAGAGGATTTATCCGAACGGAAATCTACAATCGTATTATCCAGGAAAGACAGGATTGGCGTAATCATGCAGGTGAACAAAAAAAAATACATTATCTGACGAGGACTTTATTGAAAGCAGAAAAAATTATTGGCTGAAATCGGAGGCATTTGGTTTTTGATCTCGCCCTGCTTTAT
The DNA here is from genome assembly GCF_000350545.1 of Desulfotignum phosphitoxidans DSM 13687. Taxonomy (GTDB): domain Bacteria; phylum Desulfobacterota; class Desulfobacteria; order Desulfobacterales; family Desulfobacteraceae; genus Desulfotignum; species Desulfotignum phosphitoxidans. Next base: position 674,547 of record NZ_APJX01000001.1, on the reverse strand, counting down.
CGTGAAAATTCTCAGAAAGAATGATTCTAATTGCCGCTTCTTCTCGTTTTTTTACCTTATTCAAAACTTCCGCTTATACCTTAAAAAAACGGCCGATGAGCGCAGCGCATCCCTCATCTTTGTTGACCATCTATCCATCAACTTGCGAGTCCGCGCTCAAACTGGCGGCAAAGGCATTGTGTCTTTTGCCGATAATGATAGGAGTTCTCCCTAATCTGTCCCTCGCAGCAAATATACATGTCGAGGTCAGTACCAGCATAGAACATGAGCCTTTAATTATTGCCTGTGCATTTGATATGCCTTCAGTGACGGATCCTTTTTGATTGATCAAAATGGCAACAAGCTCTGAAGGATTAATATCCCCTTGGCTGGATTCTGCAAAATGAACGTTGTCTGAAAAGGCTTTTTTGGTCAATTCATCAATGTTGGCAATTTTCCCAACGGTAACAACTGCAAATTTGCCAAGATGAGAATGAATGAGAATAGGTTGGGAATCAGTGTCGCTGATGACACCGATACCCATGTTTCCTGTTAATGTATCAACGTCAGATTCAAATTTTGTTCGAAAGTATGCATTTTCGAGATTGTGTATTCTTCTACTGAATTTCTCTTTGTTTACTGTGGCAATCCCACCGCGTTTGGTACCCAGATGAGACAGATAATCCGTTCCGTAAAAAAGTTCTTTATTGCAATTTTCATTTGAAGCGCAACCAAAAAAACCACCCATTTTCTCGCTCTCTTTTTAATTGAATACCTAATTTAACCATTCCTGACCTGACCAATAAATAATTATTGCTTTAAGATGTCAAACAAATAGTAACATCTGAAACTAACGTCCCAAAAAACTGGAGCCTGGACAAGTCAGTTTTTTGTGCAATACCATACTTGCTAGCCGTGAGCAGCCTTTTTCCAGCGATTTTCCGACTGTTTTGGTTATCCTAAAAATTCGACGAAACAGATTGGATTGGCAGGGATATTCTGGGGTGCCCATTCACCTAAAAAAAGGACCTCACCTCCAAGTAGTCCTCGCTTTTTTTGTTTACATTACACAAAAACTAAAAACAATTCAACGCGATAACCTAATAAGCATTTGACGCGATAGCCAAAAAATAACAATTATCCATACATTTAACTATATGGTTTAAAACAATGCCAACGCCACAAGAAAAATCAAATGCTTTTGGTGTGTTTTTATAATGCTTTCCCTTTTGATCATTCCTTCTTAAAGGAATTCAAAGTTCATAAAAGAGCCTTCACCCGTTTCACCGCACAAAAATCGCCGCACATGGTGCAGACGTCTTCTTCCGACGGTTGGGATAACTTTCTGTATTCTTGGGCCTTCTCAGGGTCCATGGCGCATTTGAACTGACCGTCCCAGTCAAGTGTACCTCTTGCCTTGCTCATCTTATGATCGATTTCGTCAGCACCTTTCAGCCCCTTGGCCAGATCGCCTGCGTGGGCTGCTATACGGGAAGCCATGATTCCTTCTTTCACATCATCGGCCGTTGGCAGGCGAAGATGTTCGGCAGGGGTCACATAGCACAAAAAATCCGCCCCGTGCATGGCGGCCAGCGCCCCGCCGATGGCGGACGTAATATGATCGTAACCAGGAGCGATATCGGTCACCAAGGGACCCAAAACATAAAAGGGCGCATTATGGCAGAGTTTTTTCTGCAGTTTCATGTTCATCTCCACCTCGTGCAGGGGCACATGACCCGGTCCTTCGATCATCACCTGGACATTACGGCCCCAGGCGTGTTTGGTCAGTTCACCCAGGGTAATCAGCTCTTCAATCTGGGGGGCGTCCGTTGAGTCCTTGATCGCTCCGGGCCGAAGACCGTCGCCAAGGCTGATGCAGACATCATGTGCCTCGCAGATATCCAGCAGCCGGTCAAAATGCTCATAAAAAGGATTTTCATTGCCTGTTTTAGCCATCCACTCAAAAAGAATCGCCCCGCCCCGGCTCACAATACCGCACAACCGCGGATTGGTCCGAATACTTTGGGCACATTTGCTGTTCAATCCTGCATGGATGGTTATAAAATCGATCCCGTTCTTTGCATGGATTTCAACCGTTTCAAACCAGTCCTCAATGGTGACCTCTTCGGTGGGCTTTTGTGTTCTTGTAAGTGTGTCGTAAATGGGGACCGTACCGATCATCACAGGTACTTCGGCCACCAAGCGTTTGCGGAACCCTTTCGTATTCCCGGAGACACTCAAATCCATTACCGCATCAGCTTTATAATCCAGTGCCATTTTGGCCTTGTTCAGCTCTGCATCAAAAGAACAGACATCTTTGGATACCCCCAAGTTTACATTGATCTTGGTTTTTAATCCCTGTCCCACGCCGGCTGCTTTCAGGTTCAAATGATTTTTATTGGCCGGGATCGCGATGTGCCCTTTGGCAACACGGTCCATCAAATCCTGTTTTGAAATGGGTTCATCCTCCAGTACCTGTTCCATCTGTGGGGTGAATATCCCTTTTCTTGCCGCATCAATCTGGGTTTTATACGCTTGGCTCATTTACACATCTCCTATTATATCTTTTATTTCTTTAATTCTCTTTTCAATATTGTCCGCCCCGATGATTTCGGTCACCAGACAGATTGTTTTTGCACCCTTTGCTGCCACCTCTGCAAGATTGTGCCGTTTAATCCCGCCGATGGCCACAAAGGGAATATCATGGGTGGCAACCACATGCTCCAGGTATGAAAGCCCCACTGCATTACAGACATCTTCTTTGGTTTGTGTCGTATAAATAGGTCCCACACCAATATAATCGGCCCCGTCTTCCACCGCTTTTTTCGCCTGCGCCGGTGAATGGGTGGAACATCCGACCATCATTTCGGGGCACAGTTTTTTCACTTCGGGGATCGGCAGGTCATCCTGCCCCTGTTGGACACCATCCGCTCCCACCATCAGGGCAATCGCCACATGGTCATTGATAATAAAAGGCACATTGGCATCCGCCGTAATTTTCCTTATCTGCTCGCACTCGTTGAGCATCTCCTTAAAACTTTTATCTTTCACTTTTTCCCGGTATTGAAGGATATCGATACCGGCATCCACCATGGCCCTGGCCACCTCCACATTGGTCCGGCCAAGGGAAAATTTTTCACCCAGAATGCCGTAAATTCCACTGGGAAAAGATTTGGCAAACAATCGCAGGCACCTTCTCTCCAGTGAATAGGTGTCAAAACGCAGGGTTTCCACATATTTACCGTCTTTGTGTTCTCCAATTGCTTTCAGGTGCTCCTCTATGGAACGCAGCGCCTCCTGAACCCTCCTAAAATTGGACAGGACTATATCCTTTTCATCTGTTCTTGTATCGGACATTGACTCTGCGGATGTAACGGTTCCTACATCCCTGTCCGCCTGCCGCGACGCCAGAAGCAGGGACTGCCTGTCCTTGAAAAGATCCCGAATTTTGTGCCGAACACCCCGAAGATCGGCAGAAATCCTGGCATGGTCAAACCGGAACCTTGCCATATCTTCCAGCACCCGCAGCCCTTCCGAAGAACGGTTGATATTGGCATCAAGGGCTCTGATTAATTTCATTAGGTTTATTCCTTTGCATATTTTAAGACAATAGATGCCATATGGGCAGCCACCAGAGCGATCTTGGGCGGGAAAAGCGCATGATCGCCCTGGTCTGAAACAAAATCTCCCACTACCTGGCAGCTGCCTATTTTTTTTGTTGTCACGCTGGTCAAATCCCAGCCTGCGATACCCGAGGCCGATACCATCATTTTTCCGGTGTCGGACATCTCCTCGATCAGCATTTTTTTGAGCTGCTTTTGATCAAACCCTTCCACCACGACATCACAGTCCCGGAAAATATGGGCAGCATCACCAGGTCCGATTTTCATATCAACCGTTTCGATCTCCATGTCCGGATTGATCGCCAGAAGATTATCTTTGAGGCAGTCTGTTTTTTTCAGGCTCGCCTGGTCTGTCCTATAGAACTGACGGTTGAGATTGGAAACTTCCACGCAGTCAAAATCGGCAATAACAAGTGTCTTTACACCGGTCTGTGCCAGGTGGCGTGCCACATTGGACCCGATACCGCCCACCCCTGCAATGCCGACTTTCATCTCAAAATCTCCCAGTCTTTAAAAACCGGCTGAAACCCGCTTTCTTTAATCATCCGGGTGATCTGATCCACACTTCTGTCATCGGTCACTTCAAACTGAACCGTACTGTCGTCAAGATTCTGAGAATAACCGCCCACATCCGTTCTTGATCCGGCTGAATACCGGGTCGCCCCGAGATGAATAAGGCGGTCTCTGAATGCTGCCGATTCCCGGGTGGATATGGTGAGCCCCAGACGCGGCATAAACAGCCGCCAGGCCAGCATTACCTGTACAAAGTCAATATCTGAAAGCATATGTCTGGGGGCGATGCCGCCCTCTGCCTTGGTCATCCGGGGAAGCGACAAAGAGATTTCCACATCCGGAAATTTCTGTTCCAGGTACTTGGCATGCAGCCCTGCCATAAAGGCCTCAACCTTGGGTTGGCCAAGCCCGAACAGCGCCCCGATATTGACCGCCCGAAATCCGGCCCTTGCCCCTCTTTCCGGGGTCTTCAGCCGCCAGTTATAATCGGCCTTCCTGCCACCCGGATGCACCTGCCTGTATATTTCCCGGTTATATACCTCCTGGTAAATGGTCAGTGAATCCGCACCTGCTGCGATCAACGTTTTGTAATCATCTTCATCCATGGGAAACATTTCCAGTGCAATGGATGAAAAATATTTCTTTAAAATCCCCATGGTGACTGTAAGGTACGTCATCGGTGTTTTTGCGGGTGCTTCGCCTGTCAGAACCAGGATATGCCGGATGCCGGTATTTGCAATGGCAGCGGCTTCCTGGTCAATCTGTTCCGGGGTCAGTTTGTTTCGTTTAAACGTTGTATGGGTGTTAAAACCGCAATAAGTACATTGATTGGCACAATAATCCGAAATGTATAAGGGCGCATACAACCCGATCGTCCGCCCGAAATACTGCATTGTCACATTTCTCGCCTTTTGTGCCATGGGCTCTAAGAAATCCCTGGCCCTCGGTGACAGCAGGTGTAAAAGGTCCGGCACGGTTAAATGGTCCCGAAACAGGGACTGCTGGACATTCTGGGAAGTGACACTGCTGAAGAATCCTTCAAAGTCAAAGGATTCATATTCGATCACCTTATCTAAAAATGACATGTTCCTACTCCCTTAAAAAACCTGTCAACGGTGACGATGCCTGTGCAAAGATACTTTCGTCCGCCATCTTTGCAAGGTATGCCATTCGCCCGGCCCTGACAGCTAGCGCAAACGCCTCACCAGCCATGGCAGGGTCTGCACTCGTGGCAATGGCAGTATTGACCAGCACGGCATCCGCACCCATCTCCATGGCTTCAGCAGCCTGGGAGGGCCGTCCGATACCGGCATCCACAATTACAGGCAGGCTGCTTGTTTCAAGGATCATTTTAATCATGGGTTTCATTTCAAGCCCCCGGTTGGTACCGATTGGGGAGCCCAGAGGCATGACAGCCGCTGCCCCGGCATCGTGAAGCTGTTTGGTCACAGTGATATCCGGCATGTAATATGGCAGGACAATAAAACCCTCCTTGGCAAGTATTTGTGTTGCCTTGAGCGTTTCATGGTTGTCCGGCAAAAGATGCTGCATATCGGTAATCACTTCGATTTTTATAAAATCTCCGCATCCGGCTTCTCTTGCGATCCTGGCGATCCTGACCGCCTCGTTAGCTGTTCTGGCTCCAGATGTGTTGGGTAAAAGCGTTACCGCATCCGGTATATAATCCAAAATATTTTCGTGTTCCGATCCCGGGTCTACACGCCGCAGGGCCACCGTAATCATCTGGGAACCGCTGGTTTCAAGCATAGGGGTGATCAGTGTTTTCGATGCGAACTTGCCTGTCCCGGTAATCAGCCGGCATGAAAATGAAACACCACCAAGAATAAGAATATCTTTATTAATGTCAGTCATTTATCCTCCTCCTACAAAACTTAAAAGCTCAATATCGTCGCCTTCATTAATGGTGATTTTTGTCCAGGAGTTCTGTCTGATCACCTTTAAATTGACTTCAGCAACCACGGAGGCCGGATCAAGCCCTGTCCCCAAGATAAGTTCCATCAAAGTCTGCCGTTCAGATTCCACTTTTTCCCCATTCAGGCTTATTTGCATAAATATCTCCACTCAAAGAACCATTAAAATAAAAATAGTTACCTGACGGTTGGATAGAAATTTTACGGAGTGTAAAAAAGAATATAAGGAATGGATGTTTCATAAACTTTCCCTACGCCGGTACTAACCGTATCAGGTTCAAAGGGTTGAAGTTTGCAAACTTCTCTCAGCTTTTGCCAAAGCACCCCTGTAGATTTTCCCAAAATGTTCGGGCATTTCAAATCCGAGAAAACAAAGGCAGGACATTTGTCTTTATTTTCTCGGATATTTTTATTCCATTTTTAAAAGTTAAGCGTTTTCGACAACTCCTCGCTTGTAAAATCCCATTGGGTATCATGGGGAGGAAGTTTTTCATAAAACATTTCCGGTAACCGATCATCAATTTTTGTGAACCCGGCTTTTCTGTTAAATTCCTTTTCATTATTCAGAATTGATTTGCCCAGTTCAAGAACATCTGCAGGTGCCAGGGAAAGCCCATATTGTGCATTGAGCATTTCACAAATGGTGGGAAGCCCGTCATCATTGTCAAGAACGGCAAATGCAACAAAAAGGCATAAACCCGCGGCATCAACCGCGGCAGTTGCAATCTGAAGCCCCTGTGACAGTTCTATATTGCCTTCTTTTTTATGGGGATCGATGGTGCCTCCCACACTCAGGATATTTGCCGTAACGCCGTAACCTGCGGTGTGGTCCGCGCCCATGGGGGTTGTCGCATAGGTCACTCCGACTCCTTTAACCGATCTTGGATCGTAGGCTGGAAGTGCCTGGTTTTTAACGATAGGTATCCGGTCTAAACCTAATGCGTCGCCCGTGAACCCGGCACCGTTACCGATAATTTTGCCTTCAGAGGCATATTGACCGATTTTAGACAGAAGATCTATTGCCGCCTTACCGTCCCCCCATGGAATCATACCACCGTCCATCGCGACCCCTAAGGTCACCCCCATTTCTATAGTATCGAGACCAAAATCATCACACAGCCGGTCCAGCATGGCAATATCATCTAATTCTTTGATTGTCGTATGCGCACCAAATGCCCAGATAGTTTCATATTCGAATCCGCTAGTGAGGTATTTGCCTTCTTTGTTATTGTAAACATTAGAGCATTTGATCACACAACCCGGATGGCAGGGTTCTGAGATGACACCCCCTCTTTTTTCAATAATTTCAGCCATTTTCTCGCCACTGATGTCTTGGGCATGCTCAAACTGTCCGGATCTGAAGTTCTTGGTGGGAAACGCACCGGCTTCATTGATGACATTAACCAGTACTGCGGTACCAAGAGCCGGCAGGCCCTCTCCTGTCACCGGGTGCTTTCTTAACATTTCCACCCATTTTTTATTAGCCGCCTTAAAGGCTTCTTTATCTTTGATTTCGACACGGGAAGCACCTTTGTCATCTACCACGATGGCTTTGATTTTCTTTGCCCCCATAACAGCACCCAGACCGCCTCGCCCATGTGCTCGCCCCGGTCGTCCGTTCATGTCTGCCTGTTGGATACTTGCACCTTTCAGACATTGCTCTCCAGCCTGTCCGATACTGAGGACACCGACATTCTTACCATATTTTTCCCACAAGGTTTCCATGACTGCATAATTGCCCTTCCCGACAAGATCATCAGCAGGAAGGATTCTAATTCCATCTTTGTCGATGACGATGAGACTGAAATCTGATGTTTCCGGCTTGTCTTCTAAAATAATGGCTGTTATACCTAGTCTGGCAAGTTTTTGTGAAACAAGACCACCCGCGTTACTCTCTTTTATTCCCCCGGTCAATGGGGATTTGGCTCCTGCCGAAAGCCGTCCTGAATCTGCTGCGGGAGACCCTGCAAGTATACCCGGAGCAAAAATCAGTTTGTTTGCTTTTCCAAGCGGATGACAAGTGGCAGGTACTTCATCCAAAATCAATTTAGATGTCAGCGCACGCCCCCCAAGGCCTGCATAGGCATCAGTAGTTTTTTCAAAATTTAGTGTTTTTTCTCTTGTGTTAATCCTTAATAATTTCCCCATTCTTTCCTCCATGGCAAGGTTTGTAAAATGACCAGCTAACAATAAATTAGCAAACTATATGCCATGCTAAAAATATCACCATAAAAACCATCGCTTATCTCGAATATATTTCTTTTTATTTCAAAAAGTTATATTTCTTTTTCATTTTCTATAACTTCCCCTTAATGGGGTACAAAAAAGAGACAATCTGACACTTAGATAAGATCTGGATAGTTCCAAATTCGAACGATCCAGCTTCCAATTTGTTTAGTTCATCATGAATAGGGCGGCCTGGGTATTGTCCTGTTTTCGATCAGTGTTAGATTGTTGGGCAGTTATTGCAGAAATAGTTTTTACGTCTAAACTGGGATTTATCTCCAAAGAGTGCCCAAGGTTTTGAAAATAAAAAGAAATATTGGAAACTGCCATGAACGATAATGCAAAAAATAGGTCATTTATGACACTATATTCAGCCTCTTTACCTGAAATTACATACCATGGATTGAGAAAAATAGATCGCTGTGGTTCTCAATTTTGTTGTCGGAAAAATGCAAGAAGTATGTCCGGCTGTTCCCATGAATGAAGTGTTGGGCCGCGCCAATTTAATTTCAGTGATTTTCCATTATACAGTATTCCTGTCATACCGATAGACTCGGAGGCTTCAACATCGTGGGCAATAGAGTCGCCGATAATTATCGCATTCTCCGGCTTCACATTGGCTCTTTGACAGGCAATTTTAAATATTTTCGTATTTGGTTTTTCAACACCGGCCTCATAAGATATTGTTGTTGTATCAAATAGTGAATACAGGTTCAAAGCCTTCAATATGCCAGGCAACCGACTGTCCCAATTTGAAATAATCCCTACATGAACACCCATTTTTTTTAGTGTATGTAATGTATCTTCAAACCCAACGGCAAGTGTGTAAAACTCTGCTCCACCCAATCGTGTATAAATATGGGAAAAAAGCTCTTTAAAGTCTTCTTCCAGCATATTCCCAGGCAACACATCCCGAACAAATTGTTTCCAGTCTCTAATAAGAATTTCATCAGAACACTTAAAATTCCGGTCACTTTTTATGTGAAAATATTTGTCCCAAGCGTCCGGGATCTTTGCATCAATGGTTTCAGATGAAAATAGATATCCTTTTTCCTTTGCAAGTTGGGCGTAAATTTTCCCCACAGACTTGCAAGGCGATAGAAACGTATTGCCTGCATCAAAGAAAACCGTTGTTATCTTTTTCATAAAATATTTATTGTGTGCCCACTTTTTTAAACCAAAACAATTCGCTTTACAACAGCTTACGGAATGCCAATATCATTTTATCCCATACTTTCTCATTTTGTCATACAGCGTGTTTCGGCCTATACCCAAGGCTTTGGCAGCCTGCGTTATGTTACCGTCATAAAACTGAATAGCCTTTTTTATATTTTCTTTTTCCAACCTGTGCAATGGTATGATATCTTTTTGGCCAATATGTGGTTTTTCAAGCTGTTTTTTTCTTATATAGGCCGGTAAGTGTCTTACGGCAAATGTATCTCCTAAAATAAAATTTACAGCACTCTCCAATACATTAACCAATTCACGCACGTTTCCCGGCCAATGATGATTTTCAAGCCAATGTAGCACATCGGGTTCTATCTTTTTGACATCCCGCCCCGCTTTTCGGGATAATTTATCAACCCAGTACCGTGTTAAAAGACCAATGTCCCCCTTTCTGGATTTTAAGGAAGGAAGTACAATGTTGATGACGTTCAGCCTGTAATATAGATCTTCTCTGAAAAGTCCTTTACTCATTTCTTCAAAAAGGCTTTTGTTGGTTGCGGCGATAATGCGGACATTAAGGTGTATAACTTTTTTGCCCCCTACAGGGGTGATCGCTTTTTCTTCCAGCACCCGCAATAAATTTATTTGCATTTCTAATGGCATTTCACTTATTTCGTCAAGGAACAGGGTCCCGCCATTCGCCGCTTCAAATTTACCAATGCTACCGCCCCGTTTGGCACCGGTAAAGGCACCGTCAACATAACCAAACAATTCGCTCTGGATTAACTCTTTAGGGATGGCACCACAATTAACCGGTATAAACGGGCCGCTACAGCAATCACTTGCACTATGAATCGCCTGGGCAAAAAGCTCTTTACCTGTGCCGCTTTCACCTAAAAGAACAATGGTGGACTTTCCGGGAGCAACCATTTTGGCTTTTTTTATGGTTTGACGGATGCTATCACTATCTCCAATAATGTCAGAAAATCGATAGCTGGCTTTCATTGCCGATGGTTTATCACTTAAAAAATAAGATCTATTTTTAGGTTTCAATGTTAAAACATAACCCAGATTATTTTTCCCTTTAGAAATAACGGGATTCGCTTTTGCACTGAAAATCCCCTTTCCCGAAGGAACTTTGACCTGAACCTCTTCTTTAATCATACCGGCCGATCTGGTCTTGAAAAAATTCTTTGATTCGCCTTGGCTTGAAACAGATGCAATTAACGATTGCCCGATCACTTCGCGGGGATGGAGGCGAAGGGTTTTGGCTGCCTTCTTATTAAGACTTGTAACGACACCTTTTGCATTTACGGCAACAATCCCCTCTGAAACAGAATTTAATATGGCTTCCAGATATTGATTCGTATCATTAAGTTGATCGTATGATTCTTCTAATACAATCCGATCCTCAATGGCATGGGCAGCTGCAACAACCATTCCCAGCTGATGCTCAGAGGCCCGTTCCCGTGGACCGGATATGTCAACAAAGCCGATTATCTCTCCGCTGCCTGTCCTGATAGGTGCGCTTGAGCAGGTCCAAGGTTGCTGACATTCACAATAATGCTCCGGCCCTGTGACCTGAGCAGGCTGACCAAATGCAAGTGAGGTTCCGATACCGTTAGTGCCAACTGCTTCTTCTGTCCAGTGAGCGCCGGGACCAAAATTAAATTTCTCTGCCCGTCTCAATGATTCCAGTTCACCCATGCTTCTGAGAATGTGACCATTTTTTCCGATCAAAACAATCATAAATCCTGATCCCCGGAGACACTGATAAAGCGTATCCAGTACCTGTTCTGCCTGGATAATGAGTTTTTCATTTCTGCTTTCAAGTTTTGTTAAAGAAAGGAAGTCTCTACCGACCCCCCCCGTATGAGGATCGATTTCCGCCTGCCGGCTTCGCATCCAGGATTGCAGGACTTTTTGGTTGAAATTGGGATCCGTGACCTTTCCGGTTTTCAAAAATTCAGCCCAGGTTTCTTTTTCCACCTTGGTAATTCTTTGCCAGGTGGCACCGTACCACTTGGGGCTGAAAATTGATTTGATTAATGCATCAGGCGTACTGCATGCTTCACTTTCCACGAAATAAAATCTATTATTCTTACGACTGAGAATATACATCATTTTCTCCTAAATCCTCATGTGGGACGTGACCCATTCTGCCTAATGTATATTATATATTATTTCAGCATGTTATCAAGATGCTATTTTTTCACACCCTATTTTAATGATCTGTAATTCTATATCATTTTCCATTGGTTTTTTTCGGTTAACAAAATTCTTTAATTTTCAGCTGTTCTCGAATCATTTTTATGTCGTCCCTATTTGGTTTAAACGGATAATTTCGCATTTCCGGGCCGGGTCTGGAATTGGCAAACGGTCTGTTGCAGGCCACTTCTCCGTCATATCCCTCACACCCGCTGGTACGGAAGGGCTCACCAGAATCTATAACATGCTCCAGCAGTTGACGGGTTATACCAAAATCCACGATTTCACTTTTTTCATTAAAAGCAAAATTTTCAGCACGGCCCAATTTTTCGTCCATAATAAACCGGGCCAGCTGGATACGACGGTAATGGTCCAGGGCCGGCATCGGATAATCACACATGCCTGAACCGGGTTCCGGGTAGAAGGAAAACAGATGGGTCCATCCCCCCATATCCTGAACCAGCTGGATGATGTTCACCATCTGTTTTTCGGTCTCCCCCATGCCGGTTACAAAATGGGAGCCGGCATGGCGGACTCCGAATATTTCAATGGCCTGTTCCAGGCGATCCAGGTAAGTTTCCCAGCAGTGCGGCCCCTTCACTCCGCTGCCGCGATACCGGTCGAACAGATTCGGTGTGGCAAGATCGATGGCCACGCCGATTTTATCTGCCCCTGCGGCTTTAATTTCCTTTAAATCTTCCCGGGTGACGATGGTTGGAGAAATTAATACGGACACCGGAATATCAAAACCGGATCGCAATTGCCTGCAAATGGTTAATGTATCACTGATGGACCGTTTGTTGGTCACCTGTGAGATGCAGATTCTTTTGACACGCCCCTGGTGACCGCCAATCCGTTGGATGATCTCGGATGTCTGATAAGTCGGCCAGGTTACGCGGATAAAGCTTTTGTCTTGATACTTCCCGGATCGCCTGCAGGACAAACCGCAGTAGGCACAGCGCGCTGCGCAGCCGTCACTATATGTTAGGAGCAGGTTTATACAGTGAAGTTTGGCATTCCTATAAAATAGGCCTTTTTTAAATCCCAGGGTCATGGCAGCTGCTAGACTCATGCGCAGATGCTCCGGGCTTTCTATTTTTTCTTCTATAAAGTATTCTATCATGATACGTCCTTAAATTGGGTTGGTTACCAGCCGGATTCAAAAAGCGCCTGGGTTACCGAGCAACAGGTTTTCTGGTAATAAATATCAATGCCATAGCTTTTGGCCCTGGCAACGGCCTCATCCGATGGCAGGGCCATACTATTCACACCGGCATCAATGGCCAGGGTTTCCAGTTGAGGATTGCCGCGCCGACGGGCACAGCCTAAGCTGATCCGGGTGGCCGGCAGACTGATCCGTGCCTCGGCGATAAGGTCGGCCACCGCCTCAGCTGTTGGAGGAGTGCTCCCCCATACCGGTGTGCCGGGGATAGGCATAAGAGAGACGATTACCAATTGTTCGACTGTGAAATCAGCGACCATTTCAATGGCCTGTTTTTCTCCCTTGATTTGCCCGTAGTTCAGTCCACAAACAATATGGGGTATCATGGGTAGTCCGACCTTCTGAACAGCGGCCATAGTATCGTAGATGCGGCTTACGCCAAAAGGGGCATGGTACATTCTTTTCAACGTCTCATCATCACCGATCACATCAATGAGCACCTGGTCCACACCGGCCCGTTTCAAACAAAGGGCTTCCGGTTCATCAATCAAGCCGCTGTGAATGGAAACCAACAGGTCTGTACGCTGCTTTATTTCCTTGATAGCCTGGATAAATCTATCCCACGGCAAATGTCCGGAAGCGTCACAGCCCCCGCTGAGAAGGACACCGTAATTCCCCATGGCTGAAAGCTCCAGACACACTGCCACCAGTTTTTCAGGCGAGGTTGCCTGCCGCATGGAAGCTAATATTTTACCCTGACAATGATCGCACTTAAAGGCGCATTTATTACCGGTTATAGAGGCAGCCGGGTATTTACCGGTTATCCCATTCTGAACAAACATCCCGGGCAGATAAAAAACAATCTTTTTACCAAAGTCTTTCCAGGAATTTTCCCGGGCTTTTTTCAAGCGTTCAATAAACAGACTCATCATAATACTCCCGGTATGCCACCCAGCATTGTTTTACAATTTTATCGAACCTGCTCCACCCGGCTTCCATCTGTTTTCGACGAAGATGCGCCCGTGCCTGGGTATCTCCAAACAGATCCTGCCATCCATGGTCATAGTCCTTTAAAATTGCCACGTCATTTGCCGCAACTGCCGCAAAAGCACATTTGCCGGCCATCCTGCCACAGGTCACAGCCGTGAATATGCCGGCACCGGTAATCGGATGGGTATGTCCGGCTGCATCCCCAACCAGCAGAATGTTACCGGTTACGGTGTTGCGCACGGGCTCTGCCGGTATCCAACCGGCGGTAAGGGTCACAGGTGCGCCATCGATCTTACCATCGAGTTTGAGCCGCTGGATAAAATTATCCAATACTTTTCGAATAGAGGGCTGGCCGCCGGAGGGCCTCACCATGCCGATCCCCACATTGGCCATTTTTCCCTTTGGAAACAGCCATCCATATCCGGCGGTGATTTCACGATCAAAATAGATTTCCGTGTGTGTCATGGGTGCTTTCAAAAGCAGTGTAATCTGTACAGCGGGCAGCAGGTGACGGTTTACAGATCCGGCCCAGCGCCCAACCGTAGATCTTGGGCCGTCCGCACCGATGATCACCTTGGGATGAACTACAAAAGCCGGTCTATTTTTAGGTGACAATATCACGTTGCCATTCGGAAGCAGTGCCGCAGCCTTGGTGGCACACCTGATTTTTGCTCCGGCTTTCCGGGCGGCGGAAGCCAGGTCCTGATCAAACACGTCCCGCCGGATGATAAACCCCGGAGCAACTGTTTTTTTTACCGGCTGCCCGGGTATCAGGGTATGCATGCTCCCTATCTTTTGAACGACGCAGTCACCTTTCAGTTCCAATTGCCCTTTGAGCACGGCAGGGATATATTCGGCGCACTGCACCGGAACGCCCACCTGCTGCCGTCTCTCTACAAGCAGCACGTTTGCACCTTTACGGGCGGCAGCAAATGCGGCACTGGAACCGGCAGGTCCGGCACCAACTACCAAAATATCACAGTCACTGGCCCTCATGGTTCTCTCTTGTTTCGGTGTCAATACAGGCAGCAGCGTTCAGCACTGTCTCCAGCAGCCCCAGATTCACCGTGGTCTGGCTTTCAAATTTTCCGGCATAGGCTTCTTTGGCCCTGTCGAGATCGTAACAGGTCGTATTGTCGATATCCAATAAGATCCCGGGGACGCCGGATTTCTTGAAATCATCCACGTGTTTTGCGAAAAAGGGCTGACAGCAGCAGCCGATATAGGACCGCACTCCGGCCTTTTTCATCTGCATTAATTCATTCCAGAGATCTTCAAAGCTGACAATGCTGATAACCCTCATCTTTTTGTCACGCCCCATGGACCAGGCGGGTCCAATGGAACACCCGGCTTCTTTGCAGATTTTACATCCTTTTTTGTATCTTAAATCACATGTGGTCAGTTTCGCACAATAGGGCAGCAGCAGCACTGACGGTTGCTGTTGAATCACCTCTTCAAATGACCCGTTGGCAACAGAAATCATATTGCAATGAGCCAGAGGAATGCCGTATTTCGTAATGGCAACCTTTTCAAGACACAGATCCAAGGGTTTGACAAAATCCTTAAAGGGCAATCCAGGAATTCGAATACGTTCCTGATCAAAAAAAGTGCGGATAATTTTATGCAGGACCTCCCGATCAAGGGATACGCCCCTGAGTTCCGCTTCCAGATCATAGAGGGCACTGCCGGGGAAGGTTAAGAAATCACCGGTAATATATATATCTTTCAACCGCTTTTGCGGCAGGTTGACCACCAGGGTAAAGCGCACCATTCCTGCTGGTGCCTTGTAAGTTGCCTGCACAGCTTCTCGTTTTTGATAATAAGGCTTGACGTTCTCGATCCAGCGGGAGGATTGAAAATGGGGCAACTTCTCCTGGTAACGTTTTTGCTCTTCTGCAGTCAAATCACCTGGTTCGAGCTTGATGTCAAGGCTGATTTCAAACCCTGTTTTAATGGCCTGTTTAATGCCAGCAAGGGACGGAACAGAACCTAACTCCCATCTCAGGCAGGTGACCCGGTCCTTAACGGAATCGATTTCTTTGGCTTTGAGCTTTTCTACCGGAATCTGAAGTGACCTGAGCATTGTATCTACATCAAAATCCACCAACATCGTGCCCTGGAACATAAAGGCATTGTCTGAATCGGTTCCGCCAGTGCCCGAAATTTTACGCCCATTGACCTCGATGTCGTTACGCGGCCTGAATCTGGCGTCAATGCCCAACATGGCAAGGGCCATGACCACAGGGTCACAAAGGGATTTGAAAAGATGGGCGTTGGGAATCGCGATATTAAAAAAAGCCTTGTCACAAAACACTTCCCAGCCCATTTGGTTTTCATCAAAAAAAATGGCCCCGCCACCTGTGATACGCCGGTTTACATCAATATTATTTACCCGACAATAACTACTGCGGATCTCTTCGGAAACAGCCTGGTGAAATCCCACTAACACTGCCCTTGGCGAGAACTGCAAAAAACGAATAGTGTTCGGGCTTTTCCCCTGGCCTTTCAGTTCCAGCAGGGTCTCATCCATGGCCATATTCTCAGCCGCTGTCATGGGTCGCGTGTCTAAAAGCCTCCAGGTTTGCATGAGATATCTCCTATGTACCGGCAATTAAACCAATATTCAATTTCACTCGCCCTGTCAGTATCTTGCCAATCTCGCAGTTACGGGCCGAATTGAGAAGTATAGTCTGCTCCCTTTGGGTTAAACTGCCGCCAAAATCAATATCAATGGTAAAGAGTGTAGATGGATCAAATCCCTTATCTGCTATACAATCAATTTGTATTTCTATCTTTTCCACTGCAATTTTTTTATGGTCTGCAACTGCAGACAAGGTCAACGCAATTCAACTTCCCAATGCGCCGGTCATATGAAACATTGGACAGATATGGCCAGTCTCAGTGCCTTCTCGACGTGACATTATAAAATTCTGTTGCTCCGAACAGATGTCTGCGTGTTTACCGTTCAATCTAACGGTTGTGTGATATTTATTCATCGGTTCTCCATATGAAAGCAACTGTCAGCTGCATTGATCCAAAAGGCGCTTAAACGCTGCCCGATCTATTCTTTCTGGGCAATCGCCTTTTGCAGCAACTGGGTAATATCCATGATCTCAATATCAATTTTGTTTCTTCTGGTATAGGTGGTCATGGTCCGTACACATTGCTGGCAAGAGGTAACAATTGCCTGGGCTCCAGTTTGCAATGCCTCTTTGATTTTTGCCTGAGCAATCTGTGAAGAGAGTCCTGTGTCGATCATTTCCAGGTTTCCGCCGCCGCCACAGCAAAGACAATTTTCACGATTGTTAGTCATCTCCACAAGTTCAATTCCCGGGATGGCTCGTATAATCTGCCGCGGGGCTTGGTATTCTCTGCTTCCGCGCCCCAGGTCACAGGGATCATGATAGGTTACTTTTAAAGACAAATCATTAAATGCAAGTTGTCCTGAGGTTATCAATTGATTTACAAATTTCGTAATATGGTAAAGCTCAAATTCCCGGGGATAATGTTCATGCCACATCTGGTAGCAGGAAGGACAGGAAAAGACCACTTTTTGAGCACCTTTAGCCCGGACCGCCTCAAGGTTATGATCAATTAACTCTTTTGCCTGATCCCTGAGCCCGGCTCCTAACAGTGGAAACCCGCAGCACCATTCTTCTCCACCCAGCAGGGTAAAATCCACCTTGGCTGCGTCAAATATATTCACCACAGCCATGGGAATGTTCTGGGCCATAGGAAAATAGGCTGAAACACAGCCAGTAAAATAGACCACGTCTGCCCGGTCTTTAATATGTCCATGAGCCGGTGCATCCGGAATATCCTCCACCCATTCGGCACGTTCCTCATTGTCTTCGTCAAAAACGTTACGGCTTTCGGCTAAATTCTCGGCAATCATATCCACTTTTTTGGGATAGGCACGGCAGTGAACCAGATCCTGCCGCAGGGACACCCACAGATCCTTGAGCTGAATACCTGACGGACATACCTGCTGACACCTGCCGCAAAGTGTGCAGGCAAACACGGTATCGCCAAAAGTTGTTAACTGTTCCTGAGGCATAGCCTGTCTGCGGAAAAACTTCTGCCAGAATCCGGAACGTGTCTGCATAATACGGCGCAGTTCATTCAGGCGCCAGACACCTGACAGGCGCCCATTCTTTGCAGCCAGTGCCGCCGGACACACATCGGCACACATACTGCATCCGGTGCAGGCATCCATCTGCAAAATTTGTGTGATAGTATAATCCGTCTGTGCCATTATCAGTCTTCTTTATATTTTTCAATGTCGGCCAGGAGCCATTCTTCAACAGCATCACTGCCATGGATCAGATTCTCTACTTCGCCCATGTCCGCCGGTTTAATCTTATACATCCATCCTTCACCGTAGCAATCCTTGTTAATGAGCATAGGATCAGTTTCAAGGGCTTGGTTTCCTTCAATCAAAACACCATTGACCGGGGCATAAACTTTTCCCAGCCATTTACCTGATTCCACCTGTGCCAGTTTTTTACCGGCTTTGAGTTTTTTCCCTGCAAAAGGGATTTTTACGAACATGATATCTCCGGCCATTTTTTGGGCAAAATCATCCATGCCCATGACCAGGATGTCTCCATCGATTCTCACCCAGTAGTGATTTTTTTCATAGTACAACTCTTCGGGCATTTCATAACCATGTAGCTCCATAATATTGTTCCTTTTATCGTTACAAACAGTTTAAATTTCCCTTTTCCCGGTACGGTCTTTTTCTGAAATCCGATTCCGGGATACGGAATTGATGACTAGTACAATGGGGGCTGTTATAATATGTCTCATACGTGTAAATGGAATCAGGGCAATAAAAACAGCGGTCAGGATGGCATGGGCATACCAAACATATCCGTAAATATCGTTTAACCCCATCATGTCTTTACACAGCAGACTGATGCCGTAGCCTGCAAAGGCCGCTTGAGACCCGTTGGGCCATCCGGTCATGGCAATACGCATCCCCTCCAAAATAAATCCCACCAGGACGATGAGTCCTATCATCGCCGTCATACCTCGCCCCGGCTTTGGCAGAGAATCGATTGTTTCACCCTGGTTCCTTCCTGTGTTAATCATAGCGGTCGTGCACCCGGCCAGGATCATCAGACCGGTCACATCAAAAAACAGGGCTCGGAAAACATGGTTCTTATCAAGCAGGGCAATGGTTACGAAACTGTCCGGAAAAATGGTCGAAAAAAAGAGTGATACCAGGCTGAAAGCAAAACGGAATACAAACGGGAAAAAGATGAGGGAATGAATAATCCAGCGGGCTTTGGACTGCTGGAAAAGCCGTTTCAACAAAATTGCTTCTACAAAGATCTCATTTAATAAATGAAAAATTCCGCCCCCAAAAAGAGCGGATGATTTGAATCGGGCCCCGGTTTTATTTTTTACAAAGATCACTGGCTCTCTTTTCGCTATTGAGCCTGAAAACCAGACGGAAACCAGTCCCAAAACACCGATGATGAAAATAAACAAAGAGACAAGGCTGGTTTTATCTTCCACTGATATCGTTGCCACATGACAGGGCATGCACAGGATACTTTTGGCCGGCAGCACCATGGTT